>DATJNE010000066.1:0-33580 GCA_035508305.1 Acidobacteriaceae bacterium
GCGACGCGCTGGATCGAGGCGGCCAGCTCGGGGCTGCGCACGATGACGAACTTGTTGTTGTCGCGCGGCATCACCGCTTCGTAGTTGGGAAATTGGCCGGTGAGCTTGCGGCTGGTGAGCACGCGATGTCCGATGCGGAAGAAGAGGGTCGAATCGTCATCGGCAAACTCCACAGACTCGGCTTCGGTGCTGGCGAGCAGCGACTGCAGCTCCTGCAGCGCCTTGCGGGGGACCAGGGTTTTCTTCTCGGCGCTGATGCCGGGGAAGGTCTCCCCTGTTTTCTCGATATGGGCGAGGCGATGGCCGTCGGTTGCGACCATGGCGATCGATTCTGCCTTGAGGATCAGCAGAGCGCCGTTCAACGTGTAGCGCGACTCTTCGTTGGAGATGGCGAAGATCGTTCGCGCGATGAGAGTGCGCAGGGAAGCAACGGGAATTTTCGTCGCGCTGCCGCCGGGAAACTCCGGCACCTGGGGGAAGTTGGCCCGCGCCATGCCCACCATGCGCGTATTGGAGCGGCCGGCGCGAATCTGCACCCAGTGGTTCTCGAGTAGTTTGATCGACATGTCGCCGTCGCCAAGAAGGCGGATGTAGTCGTAGAGCTTGCGGGCCGGGATGGTGCAGGAACCGGGCTTTTTGACCCGGGCCGCACAGCTGGTGCGAATGCTTTGATCCAAGTCGGTTGCCGTGATGACGATGCGGTCGCCGTCTGCCTCGAGCAGGAAATTGGAGAGGATGGGGATGGTGGTTTTGCGCTCGACGACACTCTGCGTAGCCGTGAGCTCACGGAGAAGATCCTGACGGCTGACGCTGATCTCCATAGTCGCTCCCTGGACCGCTTTTTCCTCTTCGACAGCCGGCATAATGGCTTTCCCCCGAATCGATTGGACTCACTGTACACCAGGCAGGGCGGCAGACCGCAAGGGCACAGGATCGAAGAATCCATTCTAGAGGCCCGCAGCCGTTGTGCGCCCTCTGGAAAACGGGGTTGTTTTGCGGGAGCAGCCGGAGGGTGCCTCGCTCCCGGCGGAGACGGCTGCTACTGTGTTTGGTATATGTCTTTATTCTCCCGTAGCCGTAGTCGTTGCCGCTGGAAAAGTGGAAAGGTGACGGGAAACCGCTGGGAGGCGGGGTTTCGGGAGGGGCTGGTTTTAGAAAACCGGGGTGTGGGAAAGAGAAGAACGAGGAAAGCTGCCGACGTGTCCTCAATTCAGGCACAGGATGTCCACGGGTTCAACACAACTGTGGGACGCCTGGTGTGGAAACCGGGCGCGCTGCGTGGAAAGGGCGGTCAGGAGCACGAGAGACGCGGTCTGGCGGGAGACCGGTCCTGCACAGTTCGGCTCCGGGGATGAGGCATTGCCATGGGGACGAGGGGGAGGGCCCGGGGGAGGAAAACAGGGGTTGAATTTCGCGCCGATTGCGCGGCGCGGAGGGTTAGTCCGCGCTTGGAGCGTCGTTGTGGCTGATGGTCACGCCGCCGTTTACGGTTTGCACATGCACTGTGGATCCGCCGTTGCCGAGATCGGTGGCGAGGCGATTTCTGATGGTTCCCTGGACCGTTACCGGAAAGTCGACGCTGATGCCGCCATTGACGGTGCCCGTCTCGAGGTGCGCGTTGTAATGCTCAGGGACGCGCAGATCGATGCCACCGTTCGTGGTATCGGCGTGCAGGCCGTCACCCTGCCAGTGATCGCCGGCGAGAGCGATGTTCAGGCCGCCGTTGACCGTGTGACCTTCGACGTCGCCCGAGACATGGTCCAGCGATACGCCGCCATTCGTTGTCTCGAAGCGGAGGTTGCCGTCGACGTTGGCCAAGTCGATGGCGCCGTTCATGGTGTGGAGTTCGGCCGCCAGATGCCGCGGGACGTGCAGATGGTAGTCCACGCTGTAGCCGGTGCGGCTGAAGAAATGGTTGTGCGGGCCGTGATCGCGAAGGTCGCCGTTGTCCGTGTCGATGACGACCTGGTTGAGGAGGTCGTTGGCGTCGGATTCAGAAGGCGCCCAGGCGGTGACGCGCGCTTCAAGGGCGACGTCAGAGCGATCCTCACCGACGATGTCGATGCCGCCGTTCGTCGTGTTGACGGTGAGACGGCCGGAAGGAAGAGCGAAGGTGGTGCGGCGCATCTGGCAGACGTGCGCCTCGCCCCAGTGGTTGCCGTTGTCGGCGCAGTCGCCGTTATGCCAGTTGCCGGACGGGGGCAGCGCGGCGGCGCGAACGTAGTGGTGGGAGTGGGGCAGCGAAACGCCCAGCAGGACGATCGCGGTGAGGCAAACGATAAACAGGGCGAAGCGGCGCATGGCGCGAACCTCGCTCGGTGGATACGAGGATGGAGGCATATCAGTTCCCTTGAAGAGGCGAATCGGGGGACCCGCAAGGGAACAGGGAGCACGAGAGAGGCCGAAATCAGGAAACCGGGGGGACTGGCAAATCAGAAACTTAGCGGGGGCGGTTCGCCGCCGCCCTGTCCAGACGAGGGAAAAGTGTTCGCCCGTGGACAGTGGGCGGTTGCCGGGATGGGTTCCAGACCGCCGGACCGTTCAGCGCCTTTTCTCCCAGAATTCCTCGTGGCGGTCGTCACGGAAGCGGATCCCGGTGATGCGGCCCTCGGCATCCTTCTCGAAAGTCAGGCGCCGCGTGCCGCCATTGGGATAGAAGAAGGTGGTCGGGCTCTCGGGCAGCAACTCGGTGACCTCGCCGATGCGGTCGCGCGCGAGGAGCCGGTCGCCCTGGCGGTAGACGGTCGCGACGACTTCATTCTGGTCCTCGTATTCGCCGGCATAGGCGTTGTAGACGCCGGGATCGACCTTCGCCGGGACGGGATGAATGGGGACCAGAATTTGTTCCGCCAGCGGTGACAATTTCGGAATGGCGGTCAGGTTCTGTGCCAGCAGCCAGCGCGGCAATTGCGGCTCGGCATAGGCGCGATCCCAGACGTTGTGCTTAATGCCTGCATACTCCCAGAAGCGGACGTCGCCGCCGTTGGCCCGGAGGGCCTGGTACATGAGCAGGGACTGGCGCGGATTGACGACGGGATCGTCGGCGCCGTGGAAAATCCAGACGGGTGTGCGGCCGAGGACGCGGGCGTACTCAGCGGGCAGCGTGTTCACCTCGCGCCAGCGATCGGGTTGATAGGACCAGAAGACGCCGCCGCACACGGGAACGATCGCGGCGAAGCGATGGGGGTAGTTCCTCGCGATCTCCCACGTGCCGTAGCCGCCGAGCGAGAGACCGGTGAGGTAGATGTGGTCGCGATCGCCGCGGAACTCTTTCACCTCGGCATCGAGCGCGGCCACGGCCATCGCCATCATGTCGGGATCGGTCCAGTGATGGTGATTGAAGGGCACCTGCGGCATGACGACGACGAACGGCCAGCGCTCGGGGTGCAGGCGAATGGCCTGAGGCAGGCCGATCTGCGTCTCGTCCATCCCCTCGGAACCGCGCTCACCAGAACCGTGCAGGAACAGGATTACCGGCCACAGCTGCTGCCGGTTCCAGTTTTCGGGCAGATAGACGACGTAGCGATGGAGCGCGCCATTGACCTCGATGCTGCGATTCAGAAAGCCGGTATCCTGGCGGCGCGGCGCCCCCAGGGCGAGCGTGCCGGGGACGCCAGGGCGCCGCGGCAGGGAGTATCCGGGCAGGAAAAAAAACAAAGAGCAGGCTAAAGCCAGAGCGACGCGTCGGACCATCGTGGATTGCACACAGGGTACAGGGTGCGGGTCGCAGGGTACAGACGATTCCCGCGCTCGGGGCGTGCGGCGGCGAGAGATCGCCGGCCTGGGGGTCCGCCGGAGCTGTCCGGGAATGGACGGAAGTGCAGGATTCCGGACAACAGCAAAGGGAGGAAGCCGCGGCCGCCGGGGACTAAGCGCTCTGTTTCGTGACGCAAGGCGTGGAGCGTGGGATGGATGCGCAGATGCAGGGGACTCTTGGAGAATTCCTGTCCAGTTCAGGGGAGAAATCATGGCCGACTTCCTCGGGGATCTGCGGGTTGCGGCGCGGCGGCTGCGGCATGCGCCGGGGTTTGTGCTGGTAACGGTGCTGTCGCTGACGATGGCGATAGCGGCGAATCTGGTGGTGTTTGGAGTGATGAACGCGGCAGTGCTGCGGCCGCTGAACGTGGCGAACGCCGACCGGCTGATGATGATCGAGCACAAGGAACATGGGTACACGAGCCAGTCGTATCCGGATTATCAGGACTTCCGGACGCGGAACTCGACGTTCAGCGCGATGGCGGCGTACCGGATCAACGATGTGGGTCTGAGCGCCGGAGGGCCGAGCGGCGGGGGACTGGCGCACAAGAGCTGGATTTACGAGGTCTCCGGCAATTACTTCGACATGCTGGGCGTCGGGCCGGAGCTGGGGCGGATGTTCCATGCCAACGACGAGCATGGGCCGAACTCTGCGCCGTATATCGTGCTGAGCGACTCGTTCTGGCGGGCGCATTTTGGCGGCGATCCGCGGGTGATTGGCGAGAAGGTGGATCTGAACAAGCATCCGTTCACGATTGTGGGCGTGGCGCCGGCGACGTTTCACGGAACGGAAATTTTCCTGTGGCCGGACTTTTACGTCCCGATGGTGAACGAGGAGCAGCTGGAGGGGTATGACTTCCTGACGAAGCGGTTCAACCACGGGATTTTCGCGATCGGGTCGATGAAACCGGGCGTGACCGTCGAGCAGGCGACGCAGGACCTGAACCGCGTGGCCGCGCAAATGGCCAAGCAGAATCCGCAGGCGGACGACGGGCTGGTGGCGCGACTGGTGAAGCCGGGGCTGCTGGGGGATGTGCTGGGAGATGCGTCGCGGGAATTTCTGACGGGGATTCTGGTGCTGGCGCTGCTGGTGCTGGCGGCGGCGTGCGTGAATCTGGCGAGCATTTTTGCGGCGCGGGCGGCGGATCGGGGGCGGGAGCTGGCGATCCGGATGGCGATTGGCTCGAGCCGGTGGCGGATGCTGCGGCAGGTGCTGGCGGAGGCGGCGCTGCTTTCTGCCGCCGGCGGATTGGTAGGGGCGATGGCAGCGGCGATGCTGCTGCGGGTACTGAGCGAGTGGCAGCCGATTGCGGCGTATCCGATCCACGTGACGGTGGTGGCGGACGCGCGCGTCTATGTGCTGGCGGTGCTGCTGGCAGCGGCGAGCGGGATTCTGCCCGCGCTGCTGACGGCGCGGCAGATCTGGAAGACGGATGCGATGCAGGCGATAAAAGCGGGTGCGTCGCAACAGGTGGTGCGCCGGCTGACGCTGCGGGATGTGCTGCTGGGGCTGCAGGTGGCGCTGTGCGCGCTGCTGGTGACCTGCGGCCTGGTGGGTCTGCGGGGCATGCAGCGGCAGCTGCACGCGCCGATGGGGTTTGAGCCGGAGGGCGCCATGCTGGTGGAGGCGGAGATGAACATGGCGGGCTACTCCGACGACGGGTCGCTGCCGGTCCAGAAGAAAATGATGGAGGACGCGGAGCAAATCCCGGGGGTGACGGCGGCGGCGACGATGAACAATCTGCCCCTGAGCGGGGGCGGGAGCAGTACGCCGGTGTATCGCCAGGGGACGACGGATTTCCGGGACTCGAACAGCGTGGCGTCGCCGATGTACTACAGCATTTCGCCGGGATTGCTGGCGACGGCGGGAACGCGGCTGCTGGCGGGGCGGGACTTTACCTGGCATGACGACGACAAGTCGCCCAAGGTGGCGATCGTGAACGAGACGCTGGCGCATGCGCTGTTTGGCAACGCGCCCGCGGTGGGAAAGTATTTCGCGATGCCGGGTCCGAAAACGTATGAAGTAGTCGGAGTCGTGGAGAACGGAAAGTACGTTTCGCTGACGGAGAACCCACAAGGAGCGTTGTACTACCCGCTGGCGCAGAGCACGGACAACGATACGACGCTCGTGGTGCGCTCGGCGCGCGCGCCGGCGGAGATGGCCGCGGCGCTGAGCACGATGATGAACAGGATCGATCCGAGCCTGCCGGTGACGGTTGAGACGTGGCCTGACGCGCTGGCGCTGGCTCTGTTTCCGGCGCGGGTGGCCACGGTAGCGCTGGGGGTACTGGGGCTGCTGGCCGCGATGCTGGCGATCACCGGCATCTTCGGCATGGCCAGCTACACGGTGGCGCGGCGGCTGCGCGAGATGGGGATCCGCGTCGCTCTGGGCGCGCAGCGGCTCCAGGTGCTGCGCTCGGCACTGGGGCGCACCGTGCTGCTGCTGGGTGTCGGGTCAGCGGCTGGGCTGATGCTCGGCGTGCTGGGCAGTCGCGTGTTGGCCAGCATTGTCTACGAAGCGACGGTCTACGATCCGGTGGTGCTCAGCGGCGCCATCGTGTCCATGGTGCTCATCGGAATCCTCGCGGCGGCTGTGCCGGCCCGGCGGGCGGTCAGCGTGGAACCGGCGGTGCTGCTGCGCGAGGAGTGAACCGGGACTACCGGGAGGGATTCTTCACGCTCGTGGATCGGTATTCCTGCCCGTGTCTTCCCTGTGGAGACCCGCGCATCGGGCTTCCACGGCTGCCGCGACGATCAGCTTTCGGGTTGGTGCACCGCAGCTCGTCAGGGACCGCGAAAACAGCGGCCCTGGCGGCAGGCCACCCTGGATCGAAACCACGGCCCTACAATGGCGGCGGAGGATTTTCCCGCATGAAGCTGACCCGCCGCGATTTTTCCCGTCTGAGCGCCATGACCGCCCTTGCCGGGGCGCTGCCCGGCGCGGCGTCCCGGCTCGACGCGCAAAACGGAAGCGATCCATCGGGACGCAAATTCCGCTGGTGCATCGTCGGCCTGGGCCGTATTTCTATGGACCATTTCATGCCCGCGGTGGAATTGTCGAAGACGGGAAAGATCACCGCGCTGGTCAGCGGCCATCGCGAAAAGGCGGAGAAGCAGGCGGCGATGTACAACGTGCCCTCGCCCTCCATTTACAGCTACGACAACTACGACGAGATCGCGCAGGACAAGGAGATCGACGCAGTTTACATCGCGCTGCCGAACTCCATGCACGCCGAGTACACCATCCGCGCGGCGAAGGCGGGCAAGCACGTGCTGTGCGAGAAGCCGATGGCCACCAGCATCGCCGACTGCAGGGCGATGATTGACGCCTGCCGCAGGCACAACGTCAGGCTGATGATCGCGTACCGCTGCCAGTACAATCCGCTGCACCTGAAGGCGATCGAGACGATCCGGAGCGGTGCGATTGGGCAGGTGCAGATCATCGAGAGCGCCTTCGGGTTTCCCATCCGGCCGTGGTTTATGTTGGACGGCGTACGGACGCCGGAGTGGAGACTGAACCGGAAGCTCGCCGGCGGAGGACCGCTGATGGACGTCGGCATCTACTCGCTGAACGCCTGCCGCTATCTCACCGCCGAAGAGCCGGGCGACATCAGGGCCAACGCGTCGGTCATCGACCACGACGGCCGCTTTAACGAGATCGAGGAGAACGACGGCTGGACGATGAAGTTTCCCTCGGGCATCCTCGCCAGCTGCACGACCACGTACGGCGGCGACACGGGCGGCGGCGGATTCTTCAAGGTGCATGGATCGAAGGGGTGGATCGCGATGGAGCCGGCGTTTCCCTACCAGGGCAAACACCTCACGGCGCACACGGAGAGCGGCGACATCGACGAGCCCGAGCCGGACAAGGATCCCTGGGATTTTGTGCGCGAAGCTGATCACCTGGCCGAATGCGCCTGGAACCATCGCGAGCCCAGGACAGCGGGCGAGGAAGGCCTGCGCGACATCACCTGCATGTCGCAGATCTACGCAGCGGCGGGGCTGAAACCCTTGTGAGTGCGGATGGCTATTTCCCGATCACGTCGATCGGGACGGGCAGGTTCCGGGGAGGAAAACAGGTGTGGTCGTCGCAGGCCTGGTAGCGCAGCTCCCCGGGCATCAGGTGGTCGCCGCGTCTGGCCGTCAGATGCATCCGCAGCACGAATTCGCCCGAGTAGACGCTCAGCTTCTGGCTGGGATCGGCGGGAAAGGCGTAGTCGGCCCCGGCGGGAAAATCAACCGACGCGATATGGACGCCCTCCGGCTCAGCTTCGATCAGTTCGGTGCGGATCAGGCTCTTCTGCAGCGGCTGGTGCGAGTTGATGTGCAGCCCCGGGTTGATGCGGAAATGCAGATCGATGGTTGCCGATTTCCCGGCGGGCAGCGTCACCTGCTGGGGATAGAGAAAATGCACCATCTGCTGGCCGGAGCCCTGCCAGGGCAGCTTCTGCGCCGCACCCCAGGCAGCGAGCGCGACAAAAGCAACCATCGCTGCGACAAATCTCACGACTTCGCCCCGCTGGCAATGGCCTTGCGGATGTCCGCTTCGATCATGGCTCTGGGCTCGAGTCCGATGCTCGAGGCGACAATCTTCCCGTTGCGGTCGATGAAGAACGTGGTCGGCGTGGCGTCGATGTCCCACTGGTCCTCGACCGCGTCGGCGCCCAGCAGCACGGGGTAGTTCATGTGCATCTTCGCCACGAAGTCGGCAATGTCGCGCTTCTCAGTGAATGCCCTGGCGGGATCGCCTGTATCGACGTCGTCGGTCGAGACCCCGATGATCTCGAGGCCCTGGCTGGCGTACTGGTCATGCAGCTTTTCGAACCAGGGAATCTCCACCTTGCAGGGACCGCACCATGTGGCCCAGAAGTCCACGACGACGGGCCGGCCTTTAAAGCTGGCCAGCGACACCTTATTGCCGCTCAGATCCGGCAGAGTGAAAGCGGGAGCGAACGTGCCGTTGAGCGGCGTTGAATTATCCTCGTCGCTCGTGTCGCCCATGATTGCGGCGGTAAAGGCCGCTTTGGCGCTCGCATCGGACGAATCGTTGTCGGGCACCAGCGTCATCTTCATGCTGCGCAGGCGCGCCTCTTCGGCCCTGCGCCGCTGCCTGAAGTTGACGATGCCGGCGGCGATCATGAGCGCCAGAGCCGTCACCATCGCTGCCAGGACCAGGAGATTGCGCTTCACTTCCACCTTCCTCGCAGGTTCATTCTACTCGTTGCGCGGCGCTCTCCGCAGCCTGCGAATCGCGTGAGCCGCAGAGTGATAGCATCAGGAGTTTCAGAGCCATGAGCGCCTTCGACAAGCCGTCCCATCTGGTCCGGATCGAGGCCGACGCGCTGCTGGCGCTCGCCGCCCGCCTGGACGGCCCGATGTCCGCCGACTTCGAGCGTTGCGTCGCTCGCATTCTCGATTGCGGCCAGTCGCGCGGGCGGGTCGTGGTCACCGGCATGGGCAAGAGCGGCATCGTCGCACAGAAGGTGGCCGCCACGCTCAGTTCCACGGGCAGTCCGGCGCTCTTCATGCATCCGGCGGAAGCGGTGCACGGCGACCTCGGGATGATCACGGAAGGCGACGTGGTCATCGCGCTCTCGGCGAGCGGAGAAACCGAGGAGATTCTGCGCCTGTTGGCCACGCTGCAGCGCCGGGGCAACGCGCTCATCTCCTTCGTCTGCGAAACGAAGTCGACCCTGGCGGCCGCGAGCGATATCGCCCTCGACTGTTCGGTTCCGGCGGAGGCCTGCGGTCTCGGCCTGGCGCCGACGGCGTCGACGACGGCCATGCTGGCTCTGGGCGATGCGCTGGCGATCGCCGTATCGCTGCGCCGCGGTTTTCGCGCCGAAGACTTTGCCGCTCTCCATCCGGGCGGCAAGCTCGGCAAACGTCTCGCCACCGTTCGCCAGCTCATGCATTCCGGCGACGCCATCCCTCGCGTGGACACCGACACGCCGATGACCGAGGTCATCTACGAGATGTCGCAGAAGAAACTTGGCATGACCACGGTGGAGCGCGAGGGAAAACTGGCGGGCATCATCAGCGATGGCGATCTGCGCCGCCTGCTCGAGCGCGACGGTCCCGAGGGGCTGCACAGGACCGCGGGCGAAGTGATGAATGCATCGCCAAAAATCATTGCGGCTTCGGAACTGGCCGTGCGCGGGCTGCATACGATGGAAGAGCGCAGGATCACGTCGCTGGTCGTCGTCGATGCGGAAAACCGCATTGAAGGCGTCCTCCACCTGCACGATTTGTGGGGGACGGAGCTGATCTGATGCGAAATCCGGGGTCTATGGGGGTTTCCGTGCGTCTAATCAGCAGAGGTGTCTCCATGCGACGGACGGTTGCAGTCGCGTTCCTCTCGGCCCTGCTTGCTTTCGCGCTGCCGGCACTGGCCCAGCGCGGCGGCCGCTCCGGCGCCCTGGGCGGCGGTCACTTCGGCGGATCGGCTGGGCATTTTGGCGGCGGATTCGCGGGCGGTTCCTTCGGCCACTCGATGGGATTCGCTCCGCGCAGTTTTGCCTCGGCGCCGCGATTCGTCTCCCCCGCTCCGACGCGCGCTTTCGGTTCGGGGTATCGCCTGCCTTCCACGGGGGCGTCGTCCGCATGGCGTCACGAAGGCGATCATGACCGGCACGGCGATTTCCGCTACCGCTCGCCGTACCGCGGCTACGGCGGCTATCCCGACGTGTATGCCAATTCCTGGGAGCTACTGCCGTGGGATCTGGGGTATCCCGGCTTCAGCGACGACGATGAGTACGATTCCGGACCGGACGTCGAGCAGGAGCAGCAACCTGCGGCGTCGATTGCTCCGCCCGACGACGGCTATCGTCCGGACTATCAGGGACCCGTGCAGGGACCCGCGGGACCGTACGATTACGCGCCGCCTCCGCCGGCCGAGTCTTATGTCGCCAATTCGTCTGCGTCGGAGCCTGCGCTCATGCTGATCTTCAACGACGGCCACCAGGAAGCGATCCATAACTACGTCCTGACGGCGAACGCGGTCATCGTGCTGGATCAGGCGGCTTCCGGACGGCAGCAGCGCATCCCGCTGGCGTCGCTCAACCTGCCAGCGACCGAGCAGGCCGCGGCACAGGCGGGTCTGGACTTCACGCCTCCTGCGTAAGCCGCTTCGCCTCAGAGGGGTTCACGGCGGTTCCGAGCGCGGGCTCATAGGCGGAGTAGACACGTTCAAAGACGGTGTCCCACGAGGCAGCGAGCGCGTACTGGCGAGCCTGGGCGCGCATCTTTGCGTGAAGGGCCGGGTCGGTAAGGATGCGCTGGATCGCGCCGGCAAAGTCCGCGTCTGCGGCGACGAAACCGGTGCTGCCCTCCCGCACCAGCGACTTCGGTCCGCCATCGGGCGTTACAACGGCAGGGACCCCGGAGGCGAGAGCTTCGAGGACGACGTTGCCGAAGGTGTCGGTGTGCGAGGGGAAGACGAAGACGTCCATGCCGGCATAAGCGCGCGCCAGCGCCTCGCCGCGCAGCACGCCGGTGAATTCGGCGCGAGGCAGATGCTCCCGCAGCCAGCCTTTTTCAGCGCCCTGGCCGACGATGCGGAAGCGGAAATCGCCTAGCCCTCGTTCTTCCAGCTGCTTTTGCACCTGGGCCAGCAGGGCGATGTTTTTCTCGACGCTGAGGCGGCCGACGAAACCCAGGACGAAGCCGGTGTCGGACGGGTCGCGGTCCCGCTGGTTGGGGCAGAACAGCTGGGCGTCGATGCCGCGCTGCATCAGATGGCAGGGCCGGCGGGTTTTCTCTTCGAGCAGTCGGCAGAGATCGGGATTGGGAGCAAAGAGAACCTGGGCGAGGCCGTAGAACCAGGCGAGGACTCCGAGAGAAATGGCCTCAATGCCGTGGGCGGCTCCGGCCGCGGCGGACGACGGCAGTCCTTCGAAGAACCAGTGCGAGCGTGTAGCGGCGTATTCGTGCAGGTTCGTGTGCCAGGAGGCGGCGAGGGGAATGCGAAGGCTGCGCGCCAGAGATGCGCCGATGAGTCCGATTTCGCTGGGGCCGGTGATGTGAACGATGTCCGGGCGAAAGGCTTTCACGGTGCGCGCGATGACGGGAATGTGCCGGGCCCATGCCGGATCGAATTTCAGGTCCTTGTCGAGGGGGATGGAGAGAATGCCGCGCGGAAGCTCGAGCGTGGTAAGATTCCCGTCGGTTCTCAGAGCCTGAGGCCGGACTCCGGCACGAACGCAGAGAAACGGGAGCCCGCGGCGGCGAGCGAAGTCTTCAAAATGGCGAGAAGTATGGGCGACGCCATTGACTTCGTGGAACGAATCGGGAAAGTAGGCGACTCGTGTCACTGGATCGCAGGGTAACAGGGAGAGGGCCGGCGCGGGGCTAACTGAGTGCGTCCTCGCCCAGGGCGAAGCGGAGTTCGCGCGACTCGCTCCAGGCCATGCGCAGTCCGCCCGAGACCGGGCTGCTGCCCATCAGGCGAACGGTCCTGATGGCGAGCGACATCCACGCCGGCGCCGAACCGTCGGGCCACAGTTCGCGCAGCGGCCGCACCACGCCGTTGCGGTCCGGGTGCCAGACGCGCTCATCCCAGTAGCGGGAGCCGAGGGGAAATTCGGGATAATCGCGAATGGCGTCGAGGGTGGACTCGAGGATGCGGTGTTTCCAGGGCTGCGCGTATTGCGACATGAACATCACGTGGCTGCGGCCCTCATAGCGGACTTCGTGAACGAACTCAGTAAAGCTGGTTGCGGAGGAGAGGTTCACGTTCGCGTTGGGCTCCATGCCGTGGCGATCGCCGCCGGAGATGAGCAGCTTGTTCCACTTTTTCGCCAGGTGCTTGGCGCTGCGATTCTCCTGCCAGTGACGAAGGCCGTTGAGCTCGAAGGCGTGCATGAACTCATGGTTCACGGCGAGGAAGTCCTGCACACGCTGGGCGGCTTTGTCGGCGCCGATCAGGTAAAGATCCCACATGGGGTGGTTGAAGACGATCAGGACATTGGGCAGCGCGTGCAGCGCGGCCAGGATCTCGGTCAGGCGCTTCTCGTCCGGCTGGGCGGTATATTCGGCGAAGGTCTTCATCCAGGCGGCGCCGGAATCGCTGGGCAGGTTGTGAATGCCGAGGTGGAAGGCCTGATCGCCGCCAAAGGGCGCGCTCCATTCCACCGAGACGGGAATGTGGCGGGCGGAAGCGACGGTGCGCAGCAGCATCGGGGCGGCGATGGTGTCGTGGTCGGTGATGGAGACCAGCGGCATGAGGTGGAGTTTCTTTTCGATCTGGCTGCTTTCGAGGTCGAAGGCGATGCGGGGGGTGAGGGGCGGCGTCCAGTAGGCGGCAGCGTAATCGATGGGGAGGTTGTGGCGTTCTCTGGACTGGCGCTCACTGCGAGCGAGAATGGGGCGGAGCAGAGGATACTGATTGCCGAGGTTGGCCAGGAAGTCCAGCGTTTCCTTCGACTGGTTGGTGTGGCTGTGCAGCGAGACGCCGGTCGAATAGGGGCGAGCGGCGTCAGGTTCCTTCCAGAAGTAGGAGATGCGGCGCAGACCGGCCATGGAAAAGCCTCCTGGGTCGTTCTTCTGGTCTCAGTATCCGTTGTGCACCATGAATGGGGCATTACGAGTACAAGAATGATCAAACAAATGCGGGGAAGCATCCGCAAAGGTAACGTTACTTCGGGGATGCCGATGCCCGATAAGATCTTGCAATTCAACAGGTTTTGCAAGGCGTGCCGAGCCTGACCCTGCAGTAACCCGTCTGCTACTATTGGGACGACAACTGTTACAAATGGTCAACGGCGCGTCTGGGCGATATCCGGCAGGTCGGCCTCCTGAGCGGCTTCCGGTTCGAGATGGTTCCGGGTGAGACCGTCGCGGAGAACCTCGAAGGCCTGCTCGGTGGAATCGGCGACCTGGAAGAGCTCGCGATCGCGCGGCGAGATGGCTCCCTTGTCGACCAGAACGTCGAGATTGATCACCTTCTCCCAATACGAAGAGCCGTAGAGGACGACTGTGATCTTCTTGGCCAGCTTTTGCGTCTGGGAAAGGGTGAGGATCTCGAACATTTCGTCGAGGGTGCCGAAACCTCCGGGGAAAACGACGAGGGCTTTGGCCAGATAAGCGAACCAGTACTTACGCATGAAGAAGTAGTGGAACTCGAAGTTGAGCGCCGGGGTGATGAAGCGGTTGGGAACCTGCTCGAAGGGAAGGCGGATGTTCAGGCCAATGGTTTTGCCGCCGGCTTCCCAGGCGCCGCGGTTGGCGGCCTCCATGATGCCGGGACCGCCGCCGGAGGTGACGACGAAGCGGTTGCGACGAGATTTGAGGTCTTTCGCCCATCGGGTGAGGAGGAAGGCGAGACGGCGGGCATCCTCGTAGTAGTGGGCCATTTCGACGGCGGCTTCGGCGCGGCGGAGGCGAAGTTCGCTGGAGGTGCCCTGTTCGATATCGGGCTGGCGCGCGGGCTGTTCCTCTTCGGGTGCGGGCTGGCGGGACCCGGTATTTTCGAGGAGCTCGAGCTCGCGATTGGCTTCGTCGAGGGCGCGGAAGCGGGCGGAGCCGAAGAAGACCACAGTGTCCTGAATGCGCTCGCGGCGGAAGCGGGCAAGAGGCTCGGAATACTCGGCAAGGATGCGCAGGATGCGGCCGTCGGGGCTGTTGAGGAAGGCTACGTTCTCGTAGGCCAGAGCGGCGTTGTCGAGAGGGTTCGGGAGCTTGCGGGGCATTTCAGCTTTCTTTGTAATGGATCGCCTCGGAAACCGCGATCCAGAGATTGAGCAGTCCGAGGCCGGAGACCAGGCCGCGCAGGGCGCCGCTTTCCATGATCCTGGCGATGGGAGCGTAGTAGAGGAAGAAGCGATTGTAGGTCCAGGGATGAGTCCAGGGAAGGAAGACGAGGATCAGGCCGATGTAGAGGCGGACGATGACGCGCAGAAAGAGATCGGCGCGGCGGAGCCAGTGCGTGGCGCGCTGTTCGGGAGGTGCGGTCGTCGCGGAGGGACTGGCAGGGGAAGCGGGAGGCGTGGGGGAAACCATTTCGGGCGGCGACGGCATAATGCGAGAGCGCGGGGACGCGCGCGAGGCGCGCGAAACGGCCTTTCCCCAACAGTAACATAGCGGGGAGGCAGGAGGCAGGAGGCAGGAGGCAGGAGGCAGGGGGCAGGAGACGGGAGCTACTCGGCGCGGAGGGCTTCCGTGGGGTCGATGGAGGCGGCGCGGCGGGCCGGGATGAATCCGGCGATCACCGCGGCGAGGACGAGGGTGACGACGGCGACCAGCAGGATGCCGGGATTGATGCCTTTCATGTCGTAGAGCTGGGACTCGATGTAGCGGACACAGAAGTACGCGGTGGGGATGCCGATGGCGAGACCGAGGACAATCTGGATCAGGGCGCCGCGGAGAACCATCGCGATGACGCTACGGCGTTCTGCGCCGAGGGCCATGCGGATGCCGATTTCGCTGGTCCGGCGGGCGACGGTCCAGGCAGTGACTCCGTAGAGGCCGATGGTGGCCAGCAGGAGGGCGAGCGCGCCGAAGAGGGTGGTGAGATCAGCAATGAGGCGTTGATCGGCGAAGCGATCGGCGATCTGCTGGTCGAAGGTCTGGAATTTCACGATGGCGAGATTGGGATTGATGGCGGCGAGCGTCTGACGGGCGATGGATTCCATGTCGGGCATCGGGTGCGCGGTCTGGATGACGAGGGCGCCGGCGTAGAGGGAAATGTCGGTATCGATGGGACCGTGATTGCTGGCGGGGCGCTGGAGCAATGGGAAGAAAACCATGCGGTGGTCCTGCCACTGAACGGCAGTGTAGACGGTATCGTCGACGACGCCGACGATCTGGAATTCGAGGGGATCCCTGGGATTAC
This sequence comes from Acidobacteriaceae bacterium, assembly GCA_035508305.1. Classification (GTDB taxonomy): domain Bacteria; phylum Acidobacteriota; class Terriglobia; order Terriglobales; family Acidobacteriaceae; genus Palsa-343. Next base: position 15,587 of record DATJNE010000066.1, read on the forward strand.
TGAACCCGATGCGCTTGCCGATGGGGTTGGTTCCGGGAGGGAATACGTCTTTGACGAAGGTCTCGTTGACGATGGCGACGGTGGGCGTGCCCGGTGCATCCTCGCGGGCGAAGGGGCGGCCGCGCAGGAGGCGGGTTCCGACCGAGTCGAAGTATTCAGGCGAGACCTGGATATGGGAAGCGCCGAAAGTGTGGCCGGGCGTGCCTTCGGCCCTGAAGCCTGAACTCCAGTTGTTGTCTTCCATGGGGGTGTAGGTGGCAATGCCGACGTGGACAACGCCAGGGATGGCGTGGAAGCTTTCTTCGAAAGCCTGATAGAGGGGTGCGAGCTGGGAGGGCCGATAGCCGGCGGCCTGGGGATTGATGTGGACGATGTAGCGGTTGCGGGCGTCGAGTTTGAGGTCGGTGCTCTGCAGCTTATTCAGGCTTTGCGCGAAGAGGCCGGCGCCGATGAGGAGAACGAGGGAGAGCGCAGCCTGGAGAACGACGAGGGAGCGCTGAAGGAGGGAGCCCTGGGCGGCTGTGGTGCGGGAACCAGTGCGCAGTGCGTCCGCCGGCTGGGTGCGGGCGGCGATCCAGGCGGGCGCGATGCCGAAGAGGATGCCGGTGCCGAGGCAGAGCGTGCAGGCAAAGAGCAGAACGGGCAAGGACGGGCTGGCGTCGATCGGGACGTTCTGATCGCCGGGAAAAGCCATGGCGAGCAGTGCGCGGGTGCCGAGATAAGCGACGAGAAGGCCCACGATCCCGCTGATCGTGGACAGGACCACGCTTTCGGTGAGGAGCTGGCGAACGACGCGCGAACGCGCGGCACCGAGCGCGGTGCGGAGAGACATTTCCGCTTTGCGGTTGACGCCGCGCACCAGCAGAAGATTCGCGATGTTGGCACAGGCGATGAGAAGAACGAGGCCCGAGATCCAGAGGAGCATGTGGAGGTTGGATTGGTACTCCTCCTGCAGGATCCGGATGCCGCCCCCGGCCGGAGTAAGAACGATATGGGCGCGGGCGAGCGCGGCCTTGCCTTTCTCACCCGCATAGGTGGGATCGGAGGCGACGATGTGACGAAAGAGGTCATTGATTTTGGTTTGAAGCGGCGCGAGCGCGATGCCGGGGCGAAGGCGGCCGATGATGTAGAGCCATTGGGTGTTGGGATCGGAGACGTAGTCGACGCCGAGGATGGCGGGCATGGTCTGGATGGGCAGGTAGTAGTCGGGGGGCGTGTTGATGAGACGGTCGCCGTAGAAGCCCCGGGGAGCGATACCGATGACGAGGACGGGTTTGGTATTGACCCAGAAGGTGCTGCCGATGACGGAAGGGTCGGAGGCGTAGTTGTCATGCCAGTTTTGGTAGCTCATGACGGCGACGAAGGGTGCGCCGGCCTGATCGTCGGAACCGGCGAAGAGGCGACCGAGAGCGGGGTTGAGACCGAAGGTGCGGAAGTAGATGCCGGAGACGAATTCGCCCATGACGGAGCGGGCGGCGTCCTGGCTTCCATTGCGGCGGACGGTGATGGGGCGCCAGGCGAAGCCGGATTCGACAGTGGCGAGGTCCTCGAACTCGGGTAGATTTTTGCGGAGCTGCTGCCAGGTGTCGGTGGAGAAGAGGGAGTACGCATCGTTGTCGGGGTAGCCGCCGGAGTTGACACAGCAGTTGTCGTCGTTGCCAAGGCGGACGAGGCGGGCGGGATCGGCGACGGGCAGATTGCCCAGCAGGACGGCGTTGACAAGGGTGAAGATGGCGGCATTGGCGCCGATGCCGAGGGCGAGGGTGAGAATCGCGGTGAGGGTGAAGCCGGGAGTCTTGCGGAGCTGGCGCACGGAGAACCGGGCATCGCGCAGGAGGGATTCAGCGGTCGATTCCCAGCCAGCGGACCAGACTTTGCTGCGGACAGATGTGGCGCTGCCGATTTCGGCCCGCGCGGCGCGAAGAGCGGCATCGCGCGTCATACCGCGGCGCATTTTTTCCTGGACAGATTCGTCGAGGAAGCTGTCGAGTTCGGAAGAGATGTCGGCGTTGCGCCGACTGCGGCGGAAGAGGGCGCGGAGGCCGGCGATGAGGTTGTGGACCATGGGTCGTTGGCTCCTGGTCAGGACGGGGGTCAGGCTTCGAGGATGCGGTTGATGGCGGCGATCTGACGGTCCCACTGGGCGCGTTCTTCGGCGAGGGCTTTGCGGCCGCGGGGAGTGAGCTGGTAGTAGCGGGCGCGGCGGTTGTTCTCCGTGGCGCGCCACTCAGCTTTGATCCGGCCGGCGCGCTCGAGGCGGCTGAGGGCGGGGAGGAGCGAGCCGGGGTTGATGCGGAAGACGCCGTGGCTGACCTGCTCAAGGCGCAGGGCGATGCCGTAGCCGTGCATGGGCTCGAGGGCGAGGGTTTTGAGGACGAGCATTTCGAGGGTCCCCTGGACGAGGTCGCCGGAAGTTTCGGGCATGGGCAGGACTGCTGCTCCTCTCGATGATCAAGAGGTACAGGGTTTTTCTCTCGATTGTCAAGAGGAGAGTGACGGGGAGACGGCGCACAGGAGCCAGGAGGCGGGAGACAGGAGACAGGCGACGAGACGGGGCTGCCGGACACTGGCGTAACCGCGGAGTCATCTGCCACGTAAGGAGCATTGAGGGCCGGCGCGCATGCGGATAACCTGAACCGGCCTTCCTGGGTGGGTACCTGATGCGCGCCATACGATCGATCCTGTGCTGGGTGTACGGTTTCGAGGCCGTGATTTGTCTATGGCCGGTGGCGGATGGAGTGTGGGCGGCGTTTCGCCGGCGCGCGGGAGGGCTCGATCTGAGGCCGAACTGGCTGCTGGTGGTAGCGGGGATCGCATTTGCGATGACCTGCTGGGCGTACTGGCGGCGGATGAAGACGGTGCGGTGGTGGGGCGGCGCGGCCGGCGTGCTGAACCTGGTGTTTGCGGGCGCGATGATCGTCGCCGCGGTGTTTCTGCCGGGGGATCGGCGCAGCACGTTCCGGATGGAGAGCAGTCTGTGGGGACTGGCAGCCGTGGAAGCGGCAGTGGGCTTTGCGGGGATCGTGGCGTTCAGCTGGTACGATGCAGCGGAGCGAGCGGAGCTGCCGGGGCCGGCACGGATTGAAGGCGACGGAACCCATCCGCTGTTCGACAAACTGGTGTGGCTGGCGGGATTCGGCGGCTTCGTGGTGGCGATGTGGTCCTGGTGGCGCTGGGCGCGGGTGGAAGGACTGCCGCAGCGGGGAGGGCTGCCGTACTACGTGGAGTTTCTGATCGCCGAGCTGGCGATGGTGACCGTGCACGAGCTGGGGCACGCGCTCACGGGCAAGGCGCTGGGGATGCGGGTGCGCGCGTTCATCGTGGGACCGTTCCAGTGGCGGGTGCGGGACGGGCGCTGGGGATTCCAGTTTCGGCTGGCGGATTTGCTGGCGACGGGCGGAGCGGCGGCGGTGGTGCCGGCGCGCGCGGACCAGACGCGAAGCCGGGAGCTGTGGATGATTGCGGGGGGGCCGCTGGCGAGCCTGATCGCGGGAGCGGCGGCGGTGGGTGCGCTGCTGGCGGCGCCGCACCATCGATGGCGCAATGAGTGGGAACTGCTGGCGCTGTTCGCGACCCTCTCGCTGCTGGCGGCGGTGGTGAACCTGCTGCCGTTCCAGACGAGGAAGGAACAGTATTCGGACGGGGCGCAGCTTTACCAGCTGTTGTCGCAGGGAGCGTGGGGCGATTATCACCATGCGATGGGGATCGTGGGGGCGACGACGGTGACGGCGCTGCGGCCGCGGGACTACGACATCGGAGCGATGGAGCGGGCGGCGGAGGTGATTACGCAGGGACCGCGGGCACTGCATCTGCGGCTGCTGATGTCGGCGCACTACCGCGATTGCGGGCGGATGAAGGAAGCCGGACAGGCGCTGAACGATGCGGCAGACGTCTACGAGGACTCGGCTTCGGGGATTCCGGCGGAGCTGCACACGGCGTTTGTGATTGGGAAGGCCATGGTGCAGCGGGACGCGGACGGGGCACGGGAATGGTGGGAGAGAATGAAGGCCAAGAAGGCGAACCACCTGAACGCGGACTACTGGCTGGCGCGGGCGGCGCTGCTGTCGATCGAGGGCCACAAGGGCGAGGCGCGCGAGGCGTGGGCAAAGGGCAACGCCCTGGCGCAGAAGCTGCCGAAGGCCGGGGCGTATGAGGTGGACCGGGAGAAGTTTGCGATGCTGGGGCGGGATCTGGATGCGCAGCCGGAGGCGGCGGCGGCGAAGTGGCACGAGGAGCTGGTGACGGTGTGAGCGGGATCCGGCAGCCGCGGGAAGCCGGAAGCTATATTGAACACTACATAGGGAACCTTCCACAAGGCCGCGGAGTCTAAGGCGAGTAGAGTCGAACTCGCCCAATGACGAGCGCGGAAAATCCTGCGAGAGCGTGGGTGGTGAGCCTGAGCGGCGTGCTGGCAGCCCTGGTGGTGGCTGCCGGGATGCAGCCGTACGGCGGCGCGCGGTCGCTGGGGAAAGCCGCGGCGATCGCGGCAGTGTGGCTGACGGCGACGGTGCTGGCGGGAACGCTGGGGATTTTTCTTGCGGAAAGCTCGATGGAGTGGCGGCCGGCCTGGCCGGGGACGCGATTCTTCCTGGGGTCAGCGGCGGCATGGATCCTGATTCCACCGATGCTGTTGTGCGGGATGCGGCAATCGGCATGGGCGGGGGCGATGGGCGCCTGCGCGGCCGCGGCGGTGGCGCTGAGCCTGTGGGGGATGATTCCGAAGGCGAATGCCGACGCGGGCGACGATGCGGAGTTGTGGCGGGCGGGCCCGCATTTCGCGGATTTACCGGCGCCGGACTCCGGAAGGCCGCAGGCGTTCCTGATCGCCGTGTGCGTGGAAGTGGGGCTTGTGCTGGCGAATCGCGGCGCGTTGTTCTGGGCGACCGTGCTGGCCGCGGTCGCGGGATTTGCGTTTGTGTGGAAGCGGCTCTCAGCGTTCCATGCGAAGGTGCGGGACGACATGCGCAGGGCGGCGACGCGTGCGGGAGCGGCCGCGGTACTGGCTCTGCTGATCCTGATTCCGCTGTTACTGCTCCGGGGACCGGTGCGCGGAGGGGTGACAACGGCCCAGGCGGCGACGCGCACGCGCGCGGAAACCCAGCCCGGCGAAGGGGCGGACTCCTACCGGGGCATCGTTCTCTTTACGGTGAAGGACAAGAAAAAGGAACTGCCACCGTTGCCGATGGACCGCGATCTGCTGCGAAGGGGGACGGCGAAGCCGCTGGTGATTCGGTTTGACGGATCGTACTGGTATTTCCAGGCGCCACAGCATGGGCCGGGACTGCATCCGCATCTGGCGCACGGCGATCCGGTAGCGGTGAGCATTTATTCGACGGGGTGGATTCCGCTGGCGATGCAGGCCCACCAGACACTGGCGCAGCCGGTGGATCTGCGCTCGTGCGGGGCGATGCAGGTGACGGTGCGGAATGGCGACAACCGGCTGGGGCAGATCGATATGGGTGTCCTGCTGACGGATTCGACGACAGCCGGCAAGCCGTCGATGTATCTAGGAACGAAGCCGATTGTGTCGACCGAGGCGGATCACTTCGCGATCAAAGTGAATCCGGTGAGCGACGAAGTGACGTTTGCGATTCCGGAGCGGCGAGCGATCCGGAGATTCGATGAGGTGACGGTTTTCTTCTTTCCCGACGCGGAGCGGGCGACGCTGGGAGCGCGGGTGGGAATTCAGCAGTTCGAGCTGATGCCGCGATAGAAGAGGGAACAGAGAACAGGAGACGGGAGACAGGAGACGGGAGACCGTTGCTACGCGCGCTTTTTGGCGCGCATGGCGGCGAGGCGTTCGGCGACAGCAGCGGCGGGGGGCATCGAGCCGGCTGCGGGCGCTGGGGGAAAATCGACACGGGGCAGGGCTTCAAACGTGGGGCGGGCGAAGAGATATCCCTGGAAAAGGCGGATGCGCTGGCCGGCGAGGAAATGATATTCAGCGAGAGTCTCGACGCCTTCAGCGATGACATCGATGTTGAGGTCGTAGCAGGCGCGGCGGATGGCGCGCAGGATGATCTGGCGGGGGCCGGGGCGGTCGACGCTGCGGATGAGGCGCATGTCGAGCTTGATCTGGTCGGGCTCGAGGTCGTCGAGGATGGTGAGGCTGGCGTAGGTGGCGCCGAAGTCGTCGATGGCGAGGCGGACGCCGAGGGCGCGAACGTCTTTGAGCAGCGAAGCGAAGCGGTTGCGATCGACAATGACATCGGCTTCGGGAACTTCGAGGACGATGTGTTCGGCGGGGAACCCGGCGCGGCGGGCGGCCTCGATGGTGGCGAGAACGGAGCGCGGCGAAGTCTCGAGGCTCTGGGGAAGGAAGTTGAGATGCAGAGGACGATCGAGGCCGAGGCGCGCGGCGAGTGCGATAGCGGAGACGCGAGCGGTCTGGTCGAAGAGGTCGAGGCGGAGCGGGGAGACGTGGTTGAGGACCTGCCAGGCGGGCTCGTCCCACGGGCCGCGAATGAGAGCTTCGTAGCCGACGATGTGGCGGGCGGACGCGTCGACAATCGGCTGGAAGGCGAAGCTGAAAGCCGGATCGGGATGGGAAGGCACAGCAGTCATCGGGTACATCGTTGTCAGACCTGAAGCGGGCAGAGGTCCGTCGAGCCCGCCGCGAAAGAAATGGGGGAGGATTGCGGCAGTGATTTCATCCTCGCGCGCGGGGATGTGGACGGACCACTGCACGAACGGGGAAGCGTTAACTCCGCGAATGGGGCAGGGGGCAAACAACAGGGCACCACAAAAGTGGTTACTTCCGGGGTGGGCACGACGATGGCCAGCGTGATACGTCTTAGGTGCAAGCACACTCATTTGCAGCGGAACGGGCTCAGGGAGGTTCTTGTGCGGATTCACCTTTCGCTGATGTTGTTTTGCCTGGCGGCGCCGGCGGTGGCGCAACAGCCGGCAACGGAGACGACGGCTCCGGCAACAGCGCTGACCATCTATAACGAAGACTTTGCGGTGGCGCGGACGCCGATCGCGCTGGATCTGCACAGCGGGATGAATGAAGTGAAGACGAATCAGGTGACGACGAAGGTCGAGCCGGATTCGGTGGTGCTGCGGGATCGGAGCGGCAAGCGCAGCTTCAGGATTCTGGAGCAGAACTACGACGCCGGCGTGGTGGATCAGGCGCTGATGCTGCAGAAGTACGAAGGGAAGACGATCACCTTCCGGGCGGGAGCGTTCCCGGTGAGCGCGCAGGACCAGGCGAACCATCCGGAATACAGGACGGTGCAGGGAACGATCATCCGCGCTCCGCGTTCCGATGCGCGGTTCCCGGACAATGTGCCGCTGATCGAAGTGGACGGTCAACTGCAGTTTCAGCTGCCGGGGCTGCCGTTGTTTCCGGCGACGACGGATGGGTTGCTGCTGAAGCCGGAGCTGCGCTGGCAGATCGATTCTTCGACGGCGCAGAAGGTGGAGGCCGAGCTGGCCTACATCACAGGTGGGATGAGCTGGGCAGCGACGTATAACGTGGTGGCGCCGCGCGGCGGCGAAGCGACGCAGGAGGAGAAGGCCGATCTGACCGGGTGGGTGACGATTGAGAATGAGAGTGGGACGGATTTTCCGGCGGCGCGAATCAAGCTCATGGCCGGGGATGTGGCGAAGATCCAGCCGCGCGGCGGGACGTTTGGCGCCCTGGGTGCGCCGCAGATGATGGCGCAGAGTGTTGCAGTGAATGGCGAGGTGACGCAGAAGGCCTTCGACGATTTTCATCTTTACGATCTGAACCGGACGGTGAGCCTGAAGGACGGGGAGACGAAGCAGGTGCAGTTCATCCAGGCGACCGGGATGACGCTGGAGCGGACGTATGTGTACGACGGCGGGCAGCCGCTGATGCCGGGGAACAACTTCAACTATGTGAACCAGCAGCCGAATTTCGGACTGAACCCGGACAACAACAAGGTGCAGATCGTGGAACAGATCCGGAACTCGCAGGCGAATCATCTGGGGATTCCGCTGCCGGCGGGGCGGATCCGGCTCTACCGGGAAGACGCGGACGGGCAGATGGAGTTTGTGGGCGAGAGCATGATCAACCACACGCCGGTGGACGACACGGTGAAGATCATGACGGGGAGCGCCTTCGACGTGAAGGGGACGCGGCGGCAGACGGATTTTCACATCAACCAGCAGGCGCACGATCTGGACGAGTCGTTTGAGATTCGGCTGACGAACCAGAAGGATGAGCCGGTACGGGTTCGGGTCATCGAGCATATGAACCGCGGGGAGAACTGGGAGATCCTGGAGAAGTCGGCGGACTACACGAAGGTGGACAGCCACACGCTGGAATTCCCGGTGGATGTGCCGGCGAAGGGCGAGGCGAAGCTGACCTATTCGGTGCGGTACACCTGGTGAGGCGCGAACCCCGGCCTGGCCGGGCGCCGCGTGGTGCTCTGGGTCAGCCCCAGGTGAATTCGGTCGGAATCTCGACGCTGGCGTTCAGGCTTTTGGCGACGGGACAGGTGAGGGCAGCCCGCTCGAGTTTGGTTCGATTCTCGGGACTGACGGCGTGAGGAACGCGGATTTTGACGGTGAGCTGGCGGACCATCCGGAAAGGGCTGCTGGCCATTTCCTTTTCGACGGTGGCTTGGGCTCCGGCCAGATCGACGTTGAGGGTTCTGGCCAGGATGCCCATGGTGGTGAGCATGCAGGTGCCGAGAGCGGTGGCGACCAGGTCGGTGGGGGAAAAGCTCTCGCCGCGTCCCTGATTATCTTTGGGGGCATCGGTGGAGAGCTCGGTGCCCGAGGGGCCGTGGACAGCGCCGCAATGCAGATCGCCCTGGTATTCGAGATCGATGGAAACCATGATTCCTCTTCTAAAATCCTCACGGCATCGCCGGGTTTGAAGTCAGCGTCAGGACGCGCCCTGGTTACGCCGAGCGGCGATTCTGTGGACGGTCCAGGGTCCCGCGTTCGCCAAGGCTCCAGCGCGACAGCCTTCGCAGGCGAAAGCTGGTGGAGGCGGCGGGAGTCGAACGATTTTTCCACAGCATAAATTCAGCAACTTACCTATTTTCAATTGCTTGCAAAACCGCCAAAAGGCCTAAAATGCCGTTTCCTTGGTACAGTTTTGGTACAGTTTGCTGAGGGCGGCGGAACTGTACCATAGAGACGAAAGGACTCACGCTTGAAATCGCAGTATCGCGGCGCAATCGCCGCCGCCTCCACTAATCTCTAAGTCCTCTGAAGTCAATCTGTATCTTGGCCGGTGCTGACCTATGGCGGAACGCCCGCCGCCTCCATACGTTTCTTTTCAGTGAGTTAGCTGACACTTGAGCTGTTGCGTACCAGAATTGTACCAGCGAGCTTATGTATCTACAAATGTGCCATTTACGGCTGAAGAGCACGACACCCGGGCTGAGATGAAAATACGCATCTAGCCAAATTGTACTAATTTTGAGTACAATTGTTCTCGAAATGAGAACGACGCTCACCTCCGTCGGCGATCTGCTCTTTGGGCAGACCAGAGGCCGGGTCTTGGCGCTTCTGTATGGTGCGCCCGACGAGGCCCTCTTCGTTCGTCAACTCGCCCGCCAGGTGGAGACGAGCGTGGGGACCGTGCAGCGGGAGCTTAACTTGCTCGCAGATGCAGGACTGATCAAGCGCTCCACAGTTGGTAATCAGGTGTTTTACCAGGCCAACCAGGAGCACCCGGAATATCCGGAACTACGGGCCCTGCTGGCAAAGACCACAGGCGTCTTTCAAATGCTCAAGACGGCGCTTGCGCCGCTCTCGTCCCGGATCGATCTCGCCTTCGTATATGGTTCGGTTGCCCGCGCCGAGGAGAAGGCAACGAGCGATATCGACCTGATGGTGATCGGCTCTATTTCACTCGACGAAGTATTGGACGCTGTGGGTCCCGTGGAAAAGCAGTTGGCGCGTCCCGTGAACCCGACCATCTATTCTCGTGAAGACCTGAAAGCACGGCTTCTCTCCGGCAACCACTTTCTGCAATCATTGCAGAAGAGCAAGAAGGTTTTCCTGATCGGCGACGAGGATGAGTTTAGAAAAGTTGGTACAACTCGGGTGGTACAAGGCTGAGCCCAGCAGCCCAAAAGAGATCGCCGATCTCTTCACCATCGTGGACCGCTCGCAGGCGGACTCCAGGGTGGAAGGCATCTCCGACGATCTGCGCTTCCAGGCCGCTTACAACGGCATCCTCACGCCCGCCAACATTGCTCTCCGCGCCAGCGGTTTTCGCGTCTCTCTCGGCCAGGGCCATCACCAGCGCGTGATCGAGAGCCTCGAATACACACTGACAACGCAGGATGCCACAGCGCGCGAGAAATGGGTGCGCAAGATCAAATCCCATTCGCAAAAGCGCAACACCACGAGCTACGACCTGGCCGGCGGCATCTCGCAGACCGAACTGGCGCAGGTCATGAAAGATCTGACCGCCTTGCGGGAGCAGGTAAAGGCCTGGCTGAAGGAAACCCATCCTGAGCTTCTTCACGATGATTCACACCAAAGTTGAGCTATGCCTGTCACGCCCACCGTGGACAGACGCGCGCGCAGCGCCACGTCCACCCGTTCCCTGACGTATGCCTCGATGCCTGTGAGTAACAGATGTTCGGCATTCGTGTCCGGCGGCGGGGCTGCGACCATTGCCACACTGCTTTCCGCAATGTGGGGCGATGGGGACGATCGATGCGGCTCTGAGGCCCGAATCATATCGAGTGAGACGCCCGCCCTGCCTGCTTCGAGTTCGAGCGATTTTAGCCGTGCCCGTTCGAGCACCGCAGCCGGGTTTGGGATTGCCTCGCGAAGCCGGCGCCCGTCCTTGCGCCACTCGATGTAGTAGACGCCCTCAGGTGGATTTGAATGTCACCGTTGACGCGCACGCGATCGCGCAGGCGGCCATTGGCTTCGTGGACGACGGGGCACAGTCTCCATCCTGTGCTCGTCTTGACCTTCTTGAGCACATTGACCCGTGCTCCGGTCCGGGCATTGTCCACCGTTCGCGGCATGAGCGGGATTGTGGGTCCTTTTCAGAATTCGCGCAAAAAAGCGCGGTGCAGTGGACACCACGATGGACACCAAAATTGTCATTTTGTGGACACCATGATGGACACCATGGCGGTAAGTCATTGAAAGGAAAGATGCTGGCGGAGAGGGAGGGATTCGAACCCCCGATAGAGTTACCCCTATGCCTGATTTCGAGTCAGGTGCATTCAACCGGGCTCTGCCACCTCTCCGCGTTATGAGTTGCTGTGAGTATTTTATCCGAAACTCTTAAGCGCCCGGCTCCGGCAAGCTCAACCGTGTCGATTCCATTTCTTTCAACTTCCTCCAACCTCCGTGGGCGACGACGCATTCCCGACCATTACGAGTTTAGGGCAAGAGGCCGACAGCGGCAATCGAGTACGCAGGTGAAGGCGCGAATCGAGACAGATATGGAGACGCGAACGGACGGCGCTCGATTCCCGTTGCGGACGTCTCTTCCCAATTTCACAAGCGATCGTGATTGCCGTCACGGTTCGAGAGGGCGCAACCTCCTAACTTGAACTGTTGCGGTACACTTTGTCATCACCTCTCTCTCGGGGTAAATATGGCGATTTATGGGGCAAGACCGGCGCCACCCAGTACGGACAAGCGCTGGAAGGTCGTCGATGCCACCATGCGCAAGACCGGCGGGAGTTCGCGCGGGTTGATTGAGACGCTGCATACCGTCCAGGAGGCCTTTGGGTTTCTCGATGAGGAAGCGTTGCGCTATGTGGCGTTGAGCCTGCACGTGCCGTTCAGCCGCGTCTACGGCGTGGCCACTTTTTATCATTTCTTCACGCTGAAGCCGGGCGGCCGGCACACCTGCGTCATCTGCCTCGGTACCGCGTGCTACATCAAAGGGGCCCAGCATCTTCTCGACGCAATGCGGGAAAGTCTGCACATCGCTCCGGGCGAAACTACAGCCGACGGCGAGATCTCACTGCTGACCGCCCGCTGCCTGGGCTCATGCGGGCTGGCACCGGCGGTAGTATACGACCAGGAAGTCGCCGGTAAAGTGGATACCGGATCGCTGCACAGGCACATCGAGAAGTGGGCACATCATGACTCCTGAAGAACTCGACGATATTGCGCGAAAAGAACGCGAGGCGCAGCGGGACATTCCCCAGCGTGTGAGCGTGTGTGTTGCCGCGGGGTGCCTTTCCTGCCAGAGCGATGCCGTTCAGGGTGAGCTGGCCGGCGAGGTGGCGCGGCGCGGCGCCGGTAGCCGGTGCCAGATTAAGGGCGTGGGCTGCATGGGGCTCTGCTCCGAGGGACCGCTGGTTTCAACCAGCACCGGCCATCTTTACCAGCATGTTTCGCCGGCGGATGCGGGTGAACTGCTGGACAGCCTGGAGGCCGAGCCGATTGCGCGCCTGCGTTGCGCCACCGACACGCCGTTTTTCCAGCGCCAGCGAAAGATCGTGCTGGAGAATTCGGGCGTCATCGATCCGGAGCGAATCGAGGAGTACATCGCGCAGGACGGGTATCTGGCGCTGATGAGAGTCCTGACCGAGATGACGCCACAGGAAGTGATCGCCGAGATCACCACCAGCGGACTGCGTGGGCGCGGCGGGGCAGGTTATCCGACGGGACTGAAATGGAGTACGGTCGCAAAGGCCGTAGGCAAACAGAAATTCGTGATCTGCAATGCGGATGAAGGCGATCCCGGAGCCTTCATGGATCGCAGCGTGCTCGAGAGCGATCCGCATCGGGTGCTCGAGGGAATGCTCATTGCGGCTTACGCTGTGGGCGCTTCGGAAGGCTACATATACGTCCGCGCGGAGTATCCGTTGGCGATCAAGCGGCTCAAGACCGCCATTCGTCAGGCGGAGCGGCTGGGCCTTCTGGGGGCAAACATCTGCGGAACGGGCTTCAGTCTGCATATCGAGATACGCCTTGGCGCCGGCGCCTTCGTTTGTGGAGAAGAGACCGCGCTGATTGCCTCGATCGAAGGCAAACGCGGCACGCCGCGCCCGCGGCCTCCGTATCCCGCCATGGAGGGACTGTTCGGCCAGCCGACTCTGATCAACAACGTGGAGACCTACGCCAACGTGCCGCCCATCGTGCGCAACGGAGGCGCGTGGTATGCGCAGATCGGCACGGAAAAGAGCAAGGGCACGAAGGTGTTCGCGCTTGCCGGCCGCGTGCGCAACACCGGCCTGGTCGAAGTGCCCATGGGAATCACCTTGCGCGAGATGGTATTCGAGATCGGCGGCGGAATTCCCGAGGGCAAGGAGTTCAAAGCAGTGCAGACCGGCGGGCCCTCTGGAGGGTGCCTGCCGCCTGAAACTCTCGACATGCCGGTGGAGTACGAGTCGCTGGCCAGGGCGGGCTCGATCATGGGTTCCGGCGGAATGATCGTGATGGACGAGAGCTCGTGCATGGTGGACGTGGCCAAATATTTCATGGATTTCTGCATGACCGAGTCCTGCGGCAAATGTGTTCCCTGCCGCGTAGGCACGTATCAGATGCACCGCATCCTGAGCGCCATAACCGACATGTCGGCGACCGACCAGGATTTGAAGCTGCTCGAAGAGCTTTGCGACCTGGTGAAGCACACCAGCCTCTGCGGACTGGGCCAGTCGGCGCCAAACCCGGTGTTGAGCACGTTGAAGTATTTCCTTGCCGAATACAAGGCGCACGTTCATGAGCAGCGATGTCCCGCGGGGGTATGCAGCGCGAGAATCCTGGAAGGGGCCAGCGTATGAGTCCGAGCGCCAGCGTAAGAACACTCAAGATCGACGGCCGCGACTGCAGCGCGCGGCCCGACGAGACGATTCTAGGTGTCGCCCGCGAGAACGGAATCTTCATTCCGCGCCTTTGCGCGCTCGAAGGCCTTTCCACCGTGGGTGCGTGTCGGCTGTGCCTGGTGGAAGTGAAAGGATCGAACAAACTGCTCCCCGCGTGCGTGACCGCGGTCGATGAAGGAATGGAAGTCACCACCGATTCAGATCGCCTGAAGAGCTATCGCAAGATGATCGTGGAGCTTTTGTTCACGGAGGGAAACCACATCTGCTCGGTCTGCGTCTCCAACAGCCACTGCGAGCTGCAGAACATGGCGCAGAAACTGGGCGTCACGCATATTCATCTTCCGTACCGATACCCGAAGAAGATGGTGGATGCCTCGCACGACCGCTTCATGCTCGATCAGAATCGATGCATTTTGTGCACACGCTGCGTGCGCGTGTGCGATGAGATCGAGGGCGCGCACACCTGGGACGTGATGGGGCGCGGCATCGAGTCGAAGGTGATCACCGATTTGAATCAGCCATGGGGCGAGTCGGAGTCGTGCACCAGTTGCGGGAAATGCGTGCAGGTGTGCCCCACGGGTGCGTTATTCGAAAAGGGCCGCTCGGTGGCGGAGATGCAGAAGAAGCGCCAATTCCTTCCATACTTAACGATCATGCGCAAGGAGCACGAATGAGCAGGAAGAAGCTGGCTACGGTCTGGCTCGACGGCTGCTCGGGCTGCCACATGTCGTTCCTCGACATGGACGAGCGCCTCATCGATCTTGCGGCGCTGGTTGAGCTGGTCTACAGCCCGCTGGTCGACGCCAAGGAGTTTCCGCCCGATGTTGACATTACCCTCGTCGAGGGTGCGGTAAGCAGCGACGAGGATCTGCACAAGATCAAGTCGATTCGCCGCCGCACCAAGCTGCTGGTTTCGCTGGGCGACTGCGCGGTGACGGCCAATGTGCCGGCGATGCGCAATCCTTTCCCGGTGCAGGCGATCTACGATCGTGCGTACCACGAGAATGCGACCCTTGCGCCGGGCACGCCGGATCAGGTCGTGCCGCGACTGCTGCCCTATGCGCGACCGGTTCATGAAGTGGTAACCGTCGATCTCTTCGTTCCCGGTTGTCCGCCTTCCGCCGACGTGATCCATTACACGCTGACTGAACTGCTGGCGGGGCGCCAGCCGGAGTTGAGTTCGCGAACCCGTTTTGGAGCGTGAAAAATGGCAGAGCGCAGAACCATCGTTATCGATCCGGTGACCCGTATTGAAGGCCACTCCAAGATCACGCTGCACCTCAACGAGGAAGGCAAGGTTGAGGACGCCCGCTTTCATGTGACGCAGTTCCGGGGCTTCGAAAAGTTCTGCGAAGGCCGCCCGTTCGCGGAGATGCCTTCGCTCATGGCGCGCATCTGCGGCATTTGCCCGGTGAGTCACCTGATTGCGTCGGCCAAGGCTTGCGATGGGCTGCTGGCGGTGAAAATTCCGCCCACTGCGGACAAGCTGCGACGCATCTTCGGAATCGCGCAGGTTGTACAGTCGCATGCGCTGAGCCTGTTTCACCTTTCCTCGCCCGATCTGCTGCTGGGCATGGACGCCGATCCCGCCGAAAGCAATCTGTTCGGAGTGCTCGCAAAGAATCCGGGGCTGGCGCGCGACGGCATCGCCCTGAGGAAGTTCGGCCAGCAGATCATCGAGCGCCTGGGCGGCAAGCGCATTCACCCCGCGTGGGTGGTGCCGGGTGGCGTGAGCAATCCGCTGAGCGCGGAAGATCGCGACGCCATCCTCAAGACAGTGCCCGAGGCCTTGGCCATTGCCGTGCGCAGCCTGGAGTGGCTGAAGAGCACGACCGAGAGATTTCGCGATGAGATCGCCGTCTTCGGCAACTTTTCCTCGCTGTTCATGGGCCTGGTGAAGAAGGGCGGCGGCCTGACTTTCTACGATGGCGATCTGCGCATCGTGGATGAATCCGGCGAGACCGTTGCAGAAAGCCTCGACACCTCGCGGTATTTCGACTACCTGGGAGAAAAGGTCGAGCCTTGGAGCTACCTGAAATCGGCCTACTATCTGCCGAGAGGATTTCCGGCGGGCATCTATCGCGTGGGCCCACTGGCGCGGCTCAACGTCTGCCGGCAGTGCGGGACTCCGCTCGCCGATCAGGCGCTTGCGGAGTTTCGTCAATTGCAGAGCAAGGCGGTGCTGAGCTCGTTTTACTACCATCACGCGCGGCTGGTGGAGATTCTCTATTGCGTTGAACGGATCGAGCAATTGCTCAACGATCCTGACATCCTCTCCAGGCACGTGCGCGCCCTCGCCCGGCCCAATGCGCTGGAAGGCGTGGGAGTGGCCGAGGCCCCGCGCGGCACGCTCATCCACCACTACAAGATCGACGAGCAGGGCTTGATCCGCTGGGCCAATCTCATCATCGCGACGGGGCAAAACAACCTGGCGATGAATCGCAGCGTGCTCCAGGTGGCGCAGCACTATGTGCAGGGCGAGAAGATTTCGCGGGGGATGCTGAATCGCGTGGAGGCTGTCATCCGCGCCTACGATCCATGCCTGAGCTGTTCGACGCACGCCCTGGGCGAGATGGCGCTGGATATCCAGCTCATCGCTCCGGATGGCGGTGTGGTCGACGCAGTCAGCCGGCGTCAATAGCTCAACTACGATGGCGTCTCGCACTCTGATCGTCGCCTACGGGAATCCGCTGCGTTCGGACGATGGAATTGCCTGGCATGCTGTCGAGATGCTTCGCGGTCAGCTCTCCCCTCCCGCCATCGAAATCCTCTGCGCGCACCAGCTCACGCCGGAGATTGCCGAAGCGGCAAGCCGTGCCGACAGCCTGATTTTTATCGATGCAGCGCGCGGCGGTGAGCCGGGTCAAATCGCGGTCTCTGAAATCGGCTCATCGAAGGAGCCGGCAGGACTCTCGCACCAGTTGGCTCCGGAGCACGTCGTTGCTCTCTGCCGGCAGCTCTATGGCGCAAGCCCGCGCGCGTTTACGGTTTCGATTGCCGGAGAATCGTTTGAGCACGGAGAGGCGCTAAGCCCCGCGCTCCAGGCGGCTTTGCCCCGGCTCTTTGCCGCGGTGCAAGTGCTGATCGAGAGACTCAATTCATCGCATAGTCCGTTCCAGCAGACCTGAATCAGCAGGAGCCTGAGCGTCTATTCGGCCAGCGCGATACGGCTCGGCACTTGATGAATGATTGGCGCGCGGAGCGCGTGGTCGGGGCCGCCATGCAGACGGAATCTATGGAATCCAACATGGATCTGACGACCCCGACGAGAGTTTCTCTCGATCGCAACTTGACGATCGGCAAAGAAGGCAATTCTCCAAGAAACTCGAATTAGAACGGCTTAAGCCTTATGCCAAGTGAGGGTATTTAGAGCTCTTGGGCAATCCAGACGCTGGACATTGCATCTCAGCCTAGATTTGCACGTGCGTGCTTGCTCACGCACCGGTTGAGTACCAAAGTAATCGAACATGGGTCACTGAATCGCCATTTCATTTCTGTTAGTCTTGCCTGTTTGGCGATTTATGACGCGTATTGTCGCAATTTGGCACTTCACAAAGAGGGAGCATCGGCTTACTCTCCTTTCTATGGGAATAAGACATCCCTCAGCCTTCTGATCCCCCCTGTTCCGCTGGCTTGACTTTCGCTCTCAGCCTACTTGCCTTGGCGTTCGATCCGCTCCCGTTCACGCATTGATTCATAAGAATCTGCCGCAGTTCTCGAAACTCAACGTCAATTCGGCTTAGCCATTTGCTAAGTCAGCCTGGCGAAGCCATGCGCGTCGGACGGCAATCTACTTCCTGGTGGTTCCAGGCTGGGAGCTGATTTTTCAAGAAAAGATCGAATCGAGGGATAAACGAGTGGCGAAGCAATTCGATCTACCGTCGGGTGAGGGCAGTGCGGCGAATCCTCAGGCAGCCGACCCGGTGGCTGAAAGGAAGTGGTTCGCCACATTCACCCTGCCTCAGAACGAGAAGTCGGTCTTGAAGCAACTGGACATTCGCAAGGTGGAGTCGTTTCTCCCTACTTATGAAACGGTTCGCGTCTGGAAGAACCGGCAACGGAAGAAGCTGACCTTACCCCTCTTTCCGACTTACCTTTTCGTTCGCATCAATCGCGCCGAGCGCGGAAAGGTCCTCGAGTGCCCAGGCGTGCTGCATCTTGTGGGTAATCATCGGGAGCCGCTTCCGCTTGCCGATGCAGAGGTCGAGCTGCTTCGTTCCGGCGTTTGCCGGCGCGAAGTGGAGCCTTACCGCGAGCT
>DATJNE010000067.1:0-7474 GCA_035508305.1 Acidobacteriaceae bacterium
CGTCCGCCTGGACGGCCAGTCCCTCATTCCGCCCGCAGCGCCGTCACCGGATCGATGCGCGCCGCTCGTCGCGCCGGCAGCCACGTCGCGAAGACAACCACCAGCAGCATCGCCCCCGCCACCGCCGGGTACACCGCCACCGACCCAAACTGATAGCCGGTAAACATCGCATCGAACAGCCGCGGCATCGGCACTCCCAGCGCCAGCCCGATCGCCCCCCCGATCCCTGCGATGCACAGCCCCTGGCGCAGAATCATCCGCGCGATGTCCGACCCTCGCGCCCCCAGCGCCAGTCGAATTCCGATCTCCTGGCTCCGCTGCCCCACCGAGTACGCAATCAGTCCGTAAATTCCAATCGCCGCCAGCAGCAGCGCCAGCAGCGAAAACGTCGCCAGCAGCTGCTCGAAGAAATCGTCCCCGTACCGTTGGTAGTCGATGACCTGATCCATCGTCGCCACATGGAGTAACGGCAGCTCCGTGTCCATGGCCGCCACAGTCTGGCGCAGAGCCGGCGTCAGGCTCCCCGGATCCGCATCCGTCCGCAGCATCAGCGAAAAACCCCCCACCGGCCGCTGCCCAAACACCTCGTACACTTCCGGATCCACCCCCGCCCCGTCCGAGAAGGCCTTCACATCGCTCACCACGCCCACGATTTCATTCCACACCGGCTTTCCATCTCCGGTGTCCACCTGCACCTGCCTCCCCACCGCATCCTTTCCGCCCAGATACTTCTCGACGAATTCCTGGTTCACCAGCGCCACGCGCGGCGCATACGCATCATCCTCTTCCGTGAACCTGCGGCCCCGCAGCAGCGTCACCCCCGCCACCTGCAGATACCCGGGGGTCACCACCACATCCTGCGCCGTGCGTTGCTCGCTCGACGCCCGCTCCGCCTCCCCCTGAATGCGTATCGGTAGCGGGTTCGCCCCCGTCGCCGGAAGCCTCGAGGTCACCGCCGCCGACCTCACGCCTGGAATCGCCTCCAGCTTCGGCAGGATGCCTCGCTCGAATTCCAGCTGCTTCGCCGCGTCGGGGTATCGTGCCGGATCGAGAATCAGGCCCGCCGTCAGCAGATGATCCTGCCGGATCCCCAGCTTCTGATGCTCCAGCTCATAAACGCCCCGGATCAGCAGAGTGCTTCCCAGCAGCAACGCCATCGCCAGCGCAATCTCGCCGCTCACCAGCACGGTCCGCAGCCGGCTCCGCGACCGGCCTCCGGTCGTCGATCGCCCCTCGCTCTTCAGATCGCTGTTCATATTCGTGCGCGAAGCTTTCAGCGCCGGCGCCAGGCTCGACAGCAGAGCCGACGCCAGCGACACGGCCAGGACAAACAGCAGGACATTCCGGTCCAGACGCACCGGAACCGCGCTGATCGCGTCGTTGAACTTCAGGTTTGCTTCGAGCAAACGGATCCCTCCGGTGCTCAGCAGCAATCCCGCGCCTCCTCCCGTCAAAGCCAGCACCATCCCCTCGGTCAGCATTTGCCGCACCACCCGCACCCGGCTTGCCCCCAGCGACATCCGGATCGCCAGCTCCTTCTGCCGCCCCACCGCCCGCGTCAGCAGCAGTCCTGCCACATTGGCACACCCGATCAGCAGCACGAATACCGCCACGGTCATCATCACCGCGATCCCGTTGCGAATACCGAAGCTGTACACCAGATAATCCGGCAGCATCCGCGCCGCCGCACCCCAGCCTTTCTCCAGATCCGGATAATCCGCCTCCGCGTGCTGCGCCAGACGATGCATCTCTGCGCGCACCTGGCCCAGCGTCACCCCCGGCTGCAGACGCGCAAACAGAACCAGACTCCGGTTTCTGCGCGCCTCCGGCCGCGCATCGCCCGCATTCAGCGCCAGCGGCGTCCACAACTGGTCCGTGAAACCCATCATCCGAAAATCCCGCCCCATCACCCCCACGATCGTTGTGTCCTCGCGATTCAGCCGCACCGTTCGGCCAATCACTCCCGGATCGCCATGAAAACGCCGCTCCCAAAGCCCATGGCTCAGGATCGCCACGTGATTCCGTCCCGGCTGATCCTCGCCCGCCTCGAACGTGCGTCCCCATCGCGGAGTAGCCCCCAACACAGCAAAAAAGTTCAGCGAAACCGCGGCGTACTCCACCGATTCCGCCTGCGTCTCTCCCAGCCCCGCCAGGCTCGCCGTTCGATAGGGATCTTCCGCCGCCATCTCCCGAAACACCCGCGTCTGCCCGCGCCACAAAAAGTAGTTCGGCGCCGAAACCATGTTCGTATCCGGCAGAAACTGATCCGTCGGGCTCACCGACGACAGCACCACCACATGCTCCGCATCGTGCCCCGGCATCCGCGGCATCAAAAACGCGCTCACCATGCTGAACATCGTCGCGTTCACCGCGATCCCCAGCGCCAGCGTCACCACTGCCGTCGCGGTGAACCCCGGTGACCGCACCAGTTGCCGCAGCGCGAACTTCACATCCGCCCACAAGCTCTCCACCCGCGGCCACTGCCAAACCTCCCGCCCCTGCTCCTCGATCCGCGTCATGTTCCCAAACTCCCTTTTCGCGCGATACTCCGCCTCCGCCCGCGGCACACCCTCTTCCATCAGCGCAGCCACGCGCTCCTCCAGATGTTCCCGCATCGCCTCGCCCAGCTCCTCATAACGCTTCCTTCGCGAAAACATCGATGGGCCGCCTTTCTGAACGCTGAACACTGAACGCCGAACGCTGAGCGTTAAGTCGTCTCCAGCACCCGGTTGATCCCCGCGAACATCCGCTCGAAGCTCGACCGCTCCGCCTCCAGCCGCTTCGCTCCTGCCGCTGTCACCCTGAAGATCCGCACCTCCCGGCCGCGCGGCGACATCCCGCGCTCCGACTCCAGCCATCCCGCCTTCAGCATCCGCTGCAGCGCCGGATACAGCGACCCCTCCTCGATCTGCAGCAACTCGTCCGATACCGCCTTGATATGTTGCGCCAGCGCATACCCATGCATCGGCCGCCGATAGAGGGTCTGCAGGATCATCAGTTCCAGCGCCCCAGGAAACAAATCGCGCGAATCGCTATCCATGATGGTTCCTAAATACTATGTTCGGAATAGTCTGTCCAGCCGACGATCTCCGAAATGTGACGAGCGGCCCGCTCCTCACCCGCACCGCCGGGCGTCATCCCGGCCCGCTCTGCTTTTCCTGGAAACTTTCAGCCTGAAATCGGAGGCCCCTGGCGATGCCCGCTCCCGCCTACCGGCTCCGGCCTGGCTTCTGCACGTCCACCTCGGCCTCCACCGTCCCCATTCGCCCCGTCGTCGTATCCCACACGCCCAGATACAGATAGGTCCGCCCGGGCCGAAGATTCACCACTGCCGGAATCATCAGCACCCCATCCGGCAGCGTCTCTGCCTTCTGCTCATTCACGCTCGCCGTCACCCGCAGCATCCGTCGCGCCACCGGCTCTCCGTTGTTGTTGAACGCCAGCAGCGCCAGTCCCACCACATCCTTCCCTACGCCCCCTTCGACGCTCTCCGGATACAAATCCTTCGCCGGCACCACATATTCCACCACGTACCGCGTCTCGCCCCGCTTCACCGGCGGATCCCCCGGCGCCATCGGTGTCGTCGCCGATGCCGCCGCGACCTTCGCCTTGAAAATAATCGGCTCGCTGCGATTGTTCGGCACTTGCTCCCTGCTTCCGTTCGCCCGCAGCCGCGTTCGCGTCCTGCTCTCCGGTGGCTTCCCCTGGTTCGACCCGTCGTCGTAATATCCACGCCGGTAGCTCAGCCGGTACGCCTTGCGATCCAGCTTCACCTCCACGCGATGCCACTTCCCGTTTTCCTTCAGATTCCGGGGTGCATACGTCAGCGTGTAGTAGTCCCCATCGGTCGCGAGAATGCGCTGCGCCGCCAGGGCCAGCCCGTTCGTGTTCATATACGCCTCGCCCCCCGTCGACGCCGCATCCTCCCGCATCTGAATCTGCTGCGCCCCCATTTCCAGGTTGAAATACGTCGTCAGCCCCCGCGCATCCACCGGATAGATCGCAATCCGCTCCTGCTCCAGCATGTCGTAGATCTCGCGCCGGTCCTCCTCATTCACCAGCGCATCCCCCAGGGCGTCCGGATTCGTATTCAGAAACAGATTCGATCCGCTGGTGAACCAGATCAGATTCTTCCGCCCCGGCACCTGGCTCAGGTACAGCGCCATCTGCCGCAGCGTGTCCTCGTCGCTCGCCATCCACGCGCCCGGCTGCCGCAGCCGCGGTATCGCCCTCCGGATCGCCGCCAGCAGCGTCTCATGGTCGTCGGTAAAAGCCGACACCTCCACCGTCATGTCGCCCGATCGCGTGAACACCGCCACCGGTTCGCCCGCCGGCAGATCGCGCACAAACCGCCGCATCTGCTCGAACAGATACATCTGATCCACGATCCGGATCGTCGTCGTATCGAACAGCAGCACATTCACCTGCGGCGGCGGATCCCGCAGATAGCCGTTGCTGAACTCTCCCGGTCCCGCGCTGCGTTCCGCCGCGGTCTCCTGTGCCGTCGCCGCCTGTTCGTGATGCTCCTCGAACGACGCCAGCGTCTGCGGCCTTCCGTTGTCGAAGATCCGGAAGTCATCCTCGCTCAACCCCGACACCGGATTCCCATGCTTGTCCGTCACCGTCACGTCGGTCAGTACCACGCGCGACTGCACCACGAGCGTGTACGGCGCCTGTCCGGACGTAGTGCCGGCCGTTTGGTTTTTCGGATTCGCGCCTGCGTCTGCCGGCCGCTGTGTCTGCCCCGCCGCCATCCCCAGCGCGCCCGCCATCAGCCATCCAACCGCCGACGCTCCCCAGGCCCTCATGGACGCTCCCGCGCGGCCGCCGTACCCGCAACTCCATGACGACGCGCCGCCCCCCGTCAAAGTCTCACCTTTCCTCGCTCCCGCACGGCGCGAGGCACTGCCTGCCGGCTCCGCTCCTCGCTACGCCTTCAGCCGCAGCGCGTGGATCAGCGCCGTCAGCGCTGCCGGCTGGTTCCGGCGGCTCGGATAGTAAAGAAAGTACCCAGGAAACACCGGGCACCAGTCCTCCAGCACCTGCACCAGCCGCCCCTTCGCGATCAGCGGCTGCAGCATCGCCTCCATCGCCATTCCGATCCCCACGCCGCGCAGCGCCGCCTCCGCCACCAGATCCGGATCGTCGAACGACACCGGCCCCTGCGGGCTCACCGTCAACGCCCGCCGCCCTTTTTCAAATTCCCACCGGTACATTCCGCTGCTGAAGCGAAAGCCGATGCACGCGTGATCCTTCAGATCGCCCGGCGTCCGCGGAATCCGGTGCGCCCGGAAATACTCCGGCGATCCCACCGCCGCCAGCCGCATGTCCCGGCTCACCCGCACCGCAATCATGTCGCGCTGGATGAACTCCCCGATCTGCACCCCCGCGTCGTACTGTCCTGCCACCAGATCCGCCGGATCGTTCGAGGTCGTCACCTCCAGCACGATCTCCGGACAGGCCCGCGCAAACTGCGCCAGCTTCGGCAGCAGAACCAGATGCGCCGCGCTGTGCGACAGGATCAGCCGGATGCGTCCCGCCGGCCGCTCCCTCCGGTTCTGCGCCTCGGCCACCGATCGCTCGATCCGCTCCAGCGCCGGCCCCAGGTCCTCCAGCAGCGCCGCCCCCGCCGCCGTCGGCGCCACACTCCGCGTCGTCCGCGCCAGCAACTGCAGCCCCAGCCGCTTCTCCAGACCCCGCACCGTATGGCTGAGCGCCGACTGGGAAACCCCCAGCCGGGCCGCCGCTCGGGTGAAACTCCGCTCCCCCGCCACCGCCGCAAAGGCCGCCAGTTCTCCCAGATCGTTTCTCATGATTCATGAATTTTATGCATGACTGCCAGCAATGCCAACCCACTAGTCTCATAAGCGCATCCGATCCACAATACGTTCATGGCGTCCTCGCGCGCGACGGGACGCGAAAACCCGGCGGCCGCCCCGCACCTTCGACGACGGATGCCGCTTCGGAAAGGATTCCCTGCAATGCAAACACGCACCCTCGGCCACAACGGCCTCGTCGTCTCCGCAATCGGCTTCGGCTGCATGGGTCTCAGCTTCAGCTACGGTCCCGCCACCGAAAAGCAGGAAGCCATCCGCGTTCTCCGCGCCGCCTTCGATCAGGGCGTCACCTTCTTCGACACCGCGGAAGCCTACGGCCCCTTCACCAACGAGGAACTGGTCGGCGAGGCCCTTGAGCCCATCCGCAAAGACGTCGTCATCGCCACCAAGTTCGGCTGGAAAGACGGCATCCCCCGGCAGGGGCTCGACAGCCGCCCCGAGCGCATCCGCGAGGTCGCCGAAGCCTCCCTCCGCCGCCTCCGCACCGATGTCATCGATCTCTTCTACCAGCACCGCGTCGACCTCGAAGTCCCCATCGAAGACGTCGCCGGCGCCGTGAAGCAGCTCATCCAGGAAGGCAAGGTGAAGCACTTCGGCCTGTCCGAAGCCGCCGCCAAAACCATCCGCCGGGCCCACGCCGTTCAGCCCGTCGCGGCCCTGCAAAGCGAGTACTCCCTCTGGTGGCGCGAGCCCGAGCAGGAAGTGCTGCCCACCCTCGAAGAGCTCGGCATCGGCTTCGTCCCTTTCAGCCCCCTCGGCAAAGGCTTCCTCACCGGCGCCATCGACGCCAACACCACCTTCGCCGCCGGCGACTTCCGCAACACCGTGCCGCGCTTCGACCTTGACGCCCGCCGCGCCAACCAGCGTGTTGTCGATGCCCTCGGCGCCATCGCCGATCGCAAGAAGGCCACCCGCGCCCAGATCGCTCTCGCCTGGCTGCTGGCGCAGAAGCCGTGGATCGTGCCCATCCCCGGCACCACCAAACTGCATCGCCTCGAGGAGAACAACGGCGCGGCGAAGGTGGAGCTCACCCCCGCCGATCTGCGCGCCATCGACGAGGCCTTCTCCGCCATCGATGTCCAGGGCGCCCGCTACCCCGAAGCCATGCAGAAGCTGGTCAACCGCTAACAGATCACCGGCGCTCATCCTGTTCGCGCGGCGCGAAATCGAACACGGACGTCGTCCTGACCGAAGCGCGAGGAATGCCTCTTCCCCGCGGTGCACGAACCTCAATCCGCGCGGAGTGGAAGGACCCCCCGAAGCCGCATGCGGGACGCCGGCCCGGGGTCCACGCGCGAAGGGGAATCGGACGCGCCAGCGGCCGACAAAGACCGTCGCGCGTTTCCCGTAACCCGTAGCCCGCAACCCGGCTACGCCGCCTTCGGCACCGCCATGAAGTCCAGAGCCCGCACCAGGTACTCCTTCATCTCGTGCCGCGCCACAATCGCGTCCAGGAACCCATGCTGCAGCAGGAACTCCGACCGCTGGAAGCCCTCCGGGAGCTTCTGCCGGATCGTCTGCTCGATCACCCTCGGGCCGGCGAAGCCGATCAGCGCTCCCGGCTCGGCGATGTTCAGGTCGCCCAGCATCGCAAAGCTCGCCGTTACCCCGCCGGTTGTCGGATCGGTCAGCACCGA
>DATJNE010000068.1:0-11673 GCA_035508305.1 Acidobacteriaceae bacterium
GGGAAGATTTCCTGCAGGCGCTCTTCGCCCTGCTGCGACCCGGCGCCGAGAAAGTACAGATATTCGGTGTCGCAGGCCGGACAGGTTTTGGGTACGGTCTTTTTGTAACCGCAGTAGTGACATTCCAGACGGGCCCCCGCAGCCCGCTCGTCCCCTGCACCCGCAGCCTTGTGATAGGTGAGCGCGATGGAGCAGTTGTCGCACTCCAGCCTCGCCCCGCAGGCGCGGCAGACAACCACGAACGAATAGCCGCGGCGGTTGAGCAGAATAATCGCCTGTTCACCGCGATCGAGGGTCGCCTGCGTCTCCTCGATGAGGGCGCGGGAAAACAGACGCTCCTCGCCGGTCTCCTGGAATTCCCGGCGCATGTCGACCAGGCGCACCTCGGGGAGCGGGCGATCCCTGACGCGCTCGCGAATCTCGATGCGCTGGTATTTGCCGGTCGCGGCATTGTGCCACGTCTCGAGCGAGGGCGTGGCCGAACCGAGGACGACCGCGGCGCGAGCCAGCTTGGCGCGCATCACGGCAACGTCGCGGGCGTAGTAGCGGGGCGTGGATTCCTGCTTATAGCTCCCGTCGTGCTCCTCGTCCACAATGACGAGGCCGAGATTCTCCACCGGGGCAAAGATAGCCGAGCGCGTGCCGACAACGACGCGGGCTTCGCCTTTGCGGATGCGCCGCCATTGTTCGCCCCGCTCTTCCGGCGTGAGCGCGGAGTGAAGCAGCGCGACCTCCGACAAGAAGGCATGGTGCAGCTGCGCGGCCATCGCAGGCGTGAGGCCGATCTCCGGCACCAGCAGGATGGTGGTTCGCCCCGCGTCGAGAGTGCGGCGCATCGCGGCCAGATAGACCGCCGTCTTACCGGAGCCGGTGACGCCGTGCAGCAGCAGAGGCCGGAACGCGCCGGCGGACACAGCGGCCGTGATGGTATCGAGCGCCTCGCGCTGGGCCGGGTTGAGCTCATGCTCCGGCGCCGCGAAGGCGTGCAGGTGGGTGAGATGAAAATCGGCGGGGCGCTCTTCGATGCGAACGAGATTTCTGCGGACCAGAGTGTCCAGAGTCGACGCGGGGATCTCGAGCCGCCGCAGTTCGGCGACGGGAAGTTCGTGATCGGCCTGGGCCAGTTCGGCCAGAATGGCGAGCTGGTTCTCGTTGAGCTTCGGCAGTCGGACATCCGGAACCAGAACGGCGTAACGCACGGTACGGCGTGCGTCCCGCGCTTCGGCCGCGGTTTCGCGCGCGATCCATTTCTTGCGCAGCATCCCCAGCAGCAGCCGGACCGAGGCGCCGGTGGCCGAGCGCAGCCGTGAGGCGCGCACCGCTTCGCCGGATTCGAGCTCGTTGAGCACGGCATACTCCTGGTCCTGCTCTTCGGGCGAGAGACGCGAGCGGCGCGAGGAACCCTGCTCCGCCGCGGAGAGCAGCATCTGACGCCCAAGGTCGGTGATGCGGTAGAGGACGTGGCGGCGAACTTCTCCGGCAAGCGGCAGCATGGAGCGCAGCACTTCGCCGATGGGCGCGAGGTAGTACTGGGCGATCCAGAGAGCCAGTTCCATCAGCTCGGCGGTGATCACCGGCTCGTCGTCGAGGATAGCAAGGAGCGGTTTGGTCTCGACCGGTGGTATTTCATCGTGCAAACGGACGATGACGCCGGCGAGCTTCTCCCTGCGGAACGGGACCAGAACCCGCGCGCCAATCGATGGACTGAAGTCGCCGACCGAATAGGTGAAGGGCCGGTCGAGGGGGACCGGCAGGGCGACATCGCAGAAAGCAGACATGGAGCCTGAGGCGAGAGTACCAGAGCAGCTACGCGTGGAAATTTGTGCCTCGTTGTAACGCCGGCCTCCGCAGGATCACTAACCGACCGACGCCGCCCACCCTGGAGCGCAGCGCCAAGGAGAGTTTGCCCATGGAAAAGAAAGCGGAGAAAAAGCCGGATCTGCAGGCGCTGAGAAAACAGCTGGAGGCCGCCGCCGGAAAGAAGATCGACATCGCCGACGACCTGCTGCTGCAGTTTCGCTGGCCGGTGAGCGCCTACAGCTATAGCGATGGCGAGGTGCTGTGGCGGACAATCTTCTTTCCCCTGCCCGGGAAGAGCTGCGTGGAGTCGACCCTGCTCGACGTGAGCGGCAGCGGAACGACGGGCGCGGATGGAACCGTGACCTTTCTGCTGAAGAATTACTACTGCGACGCCCTGTATTTGTTCGCGCCGGTGAATCTGGAAGCGACCGTGCGCGGAACGAGCGCTGCGTTCCTGACCATGACCTACACGCTGCTCGCCGAGCCGGCGAGCTCGCCCTATTACGACGATCTGAGCGTGACGGTCTACACGTGGGACGCCAACGGCAAGCCCGCGCCGAACGTGGACTTCGACTGGCGCTGCCGCGTGGTATCGAGCCCCATCATCCAGTGAGCCAGTCGAAAAGCCGGAGCCCGCGAGGCTCCGGCTCCCCCGGCTCCCTGTAGCGGGTTTTTGGGCCGCGCCTCCGATTCTGAATCTCCCTGCCGCGTCGTGAATCACATCGACACGGAGGGATTTCATGGCGGGAGAGAAAGTTGCGTTCATTACCGGAGGGAATCGCGGACTGGGTCTGGAGACAGCGCGGCAGCTGGGCAAACTGGGCATCACGGTAGTGATCGGGTCGCGCGATCTGGCCAACGGCAAGCAGGCTGTGGAGAAGCTGAAGGCCGACGGCGTTGCCGCTGAGGCGGTGAAGTTCGATATCACGAATGCGGCCGATTACCAGGACATCTACAAATATTTCGACCGGAAATACGGCAAGCTCGACATCCTGGTAAACAACGCCGGGATCGCCCGGGAGAATTTTCTGGGCGGCAACCAGACCAGTACGACAACCGCCGCAGTCCTGCACGAGGTTTTCGACACCAATTTCTTTGGCGCCGTGCAGCTGACACAGACGCTGCTGCCCCTGATCAAGAAGGCTCCGGCGGGCCGCATCGTCAACCTGTCGAGCATCCTGGGATCGCTGGCGCTGCACGCCGATCCGAATTCGCCGATTTACAACGCCAAGGCGTTCGCGTACGACGCATCGAAGGCGGCTCTGAATTCCTTCACCGTCCACCTGGCACACGAGCTGAAAGACACGAGGATCAAGGTGAATTCAGCGCACCCGGGCTGGGTGAAAACCGACATGGGCGGAGAGCAGGCGCCGATGGAGATCCCGGACGGCGCGAAGACCAGCGTGGCCCTGGCCACTCTGGCCGACGACGGCCCGACCGGCGCTTACATCCACATGGGTCAGCCGCTGCCCTGGTAACGCGGCGATGACAGAACGGCAGGCAGCTCGGAGCCGTTGGCGAACCAGGACACCGGGGAGCGTTCGGCTACGGGCTACTGGCCCTTGACTGCAGCCTTCAGTCCCAGCTCCTGCATCGCGATCTGCAGATCGGCCCACGCTTCCTTCTTCTGGCGAGGGTCGCGGAGCAGGTAGGCGGGGTGGTACGTCACAATCAGCTTCGATCCGCGCGCCTGGTGGATGCGACCGCGCAGGGCAGCGAGCGGACTTTTGCCGCCGAGCAGATAGGTCGCGGCGGTCGAGCCCAGCGCCACGATGACCTCGGGACCGATCACGTCGATCTGGCGAAAAAGGAAGGGCGAGCAGGTGTTCGCCTCCACCGGTTCCGGGACGCGGTTCTGCGGCGGGCGGCATTTCACGATGTTCGCGATGTAGACCTGATCGCGGCGCAGGCCCATGGCAGAAATCATGTTGTTGAGGAGCTGGCCGGCCCGGCCCACAAAGGGCAGGCCCTGTGCATCCTCGTCGGCGCCGGGGCCTTCGCCGACGAACATGAGTCGGGCGTTGGGATCGCCATCCGCAAAAACAATCGTATGCCGGCCTTTGTGCAGCGCGCAGCGCCTGCAGTCTCCGATGTCTTCGCGAATGGCCTGGAGTGCAGCAGCCTTTCCCTGGGGGCGGATGGACGCAACGGATGCGGAGGGTTCGGCGTTTACGGGAGCAGCGGACTTGCGGGGCATCTCTTCGGTGGTCTCCGGATCGGCGGCTGGCGCGGCGGCGAGTGGTTGTGTAACAGCTACGGTTGCAACTCCGGCCGGCTCGGCGTTTTCTGTAGCAGTCTCTGTTCCAATCAGGGTCGTCCGGGACGCGGAATCGCGGCGATAGAAGTCGTACACCCCGAGGTCGCGGAAGTAGGCGATGCGTGCGCGGACAGCTTCTTCGGTTTCCGGGGTCAGGCGCGGGGTCAACCCTGCTCTCCCAGGCTGAGGGAGATGTCTGCGTCGGACTCAGCCAGGACTTCCTGGCGGGGACGGCGCAGGGTGAGGATCTCGTCGAGGATCTGGTCGGCGAGCTCGCGCTTGCTCAGTTCCGGCAGCTCGATGGCGCGATCGCGGGTAAGGAAGGTGACAGCGTTGCGGTCGGAGTCGAAACCGACGCCCTCGCGCGAAACATCGTTGAGGACGATGGCATCGGCGCCCTTGCGCAGGAGCTTGTCGCGGCCATGCGCGAGAACATCCTGGGTCTCGGCGGCGAAACCGATGACCAGCATCCCGGGGCGGCGCTGCTGGACGACCGCGGCGAGGATGTCTTCGGTGGGCTCGAGTTCCAGGGTGAGCGGGCCGCCGCGGCGCATCTTCTGGTTGGCCTGGGCGCGCGGCCGATAGTCGGCCACGGCGGCGGCTTTGATGACAATGCTGGCCTGATCGAGGCGGCTCAGCACCGCATCGCGCATCTGCTGTGTTGTGACCACGGAGATCACTTCGACATGGGCCGGCGGACGGAGGGCGGTGGGCGCGGAGACAAGGATCACGCGGGCGCCGCGCCGCTGGGCGGCATCGGCCATGGCGTAACCCATCTTGCCGCTGGAGCGATTGCCGAGGAAGCGAACGGGATCGAGCGCTTCGCGCGTGCCGCCGGCGGTGATCAGGACGGTTTCTCCGGCGAGGTCGTTGCGATGATGCAGAACGCTGAGGACGGCATCGACGATGGCAGCATTCTCCGCGAGGCGGCCGGCGCCAGTCATGCCACAGGCGAGATAGCCGCTCTCCGGCGCGACGATGCGAACGTTGCGATGAGCCAGGATCTCCAGGTTCGCCTGGGTCGCCGGGTGATTCCACATATTCACGTTCATGGCCGGAGCGACGATCACGGGCGCCGTGGCGGCGAGGTACATCGTGGTCAGGAAGTCGTCGGCGATGCCGTGGGCGAATTTGGCAAGGATGTCAGCGGTCGCGGGAGCGACGACGAGCGCGTCGGTAGACTGCGCAGCGTCGATATGCTCGATGGCCGAGGCGGCGTCACCGGAGTCGGAGCCGGCGGCAGCCCAGAGGCCGGTGATGACTTTGTGGCCGGTGAGGGCGGCGAAGGTGAGGGGGGCGATGAAGTGCTGGGCGGCCGCCGTCATCACGACGTGGACGTCGAGGGCGTGCTTCTGCAGGTCGCGGACCAACTCCGCGGATTTGTAGGCAGCGATGCCGGCGCTGACGCCAACGGTGACCTTCATGAAGACAGGGTACAGGGTACAGAGCGCCCGGTACAGAGCTGGCGTTTGCTGAAGCGCCGCAGCGCCCGGTGCCAGGAACTAGGAGGTGAATTTGGGGATATCGGGTCCGTCGATTTCCGGGCGCAGAGTCGGAGCGTCCTCGGCCCTCACGTACGAGATCTTGCCCGCGGCGATTTCTTCCTGGGCGACGCGGCAGGCCTTGCGCGAGCGGCTGGAGACCAGGGGTTCGGCTCCATTCTGCAACTGACGCGCGCGGCGCGCGGCGACCAGTACATAGCGAAAATTGCTGTCGTATTCCTTCTCGATACTCATGACTTCTACCTCCAACAAACTCTACGCGTGCCCTCTCTGCGCGGGCCCTGTACCGTTGGCGCCGGACTCAGGCACGCCAAAGGCACGCAACACCGACTGGATCCGCGCTTCGGAATTCGCCTGGCGGCACCCATCGGCCAGGGCCAGCACCCGATCGCGATCCGCGGCACTGAAGTCTCCGCCGCCATTGCGCCGGATGCGTTCCGCAGCCACGATGGCAACCATCTCTTCAACAGCACGATCCAGGACGTCGTTGACGAGAATATAGCCGTATTCGCGGTAATTCTCAATTTCCAGCTGGGCTCGCGCCAGGCGGCGCTGGATGATCTCTTCCTGAACAGCACCTTCGGCGCGGCTGCGGTTGCGCAAACGGGTCGCGAGGATCTCCGGCGAAGGCGGCATGAGGAAGATGGAGACGGCGCCGGGACATTGAGCCCGCACCTGAGCGGCGCCCTGCACGTCGATGTCGAGGAGCAGATCGCGGCCGCGGGCGAAAGCTTCCTCCAGGGTCGCCTTTGCGGTGCCGTAGTAGTTGCCGAAGACGTCGGCATACTCCAGGAACTCGCCGTTGCGGATCATCTGTTCGAAGTGCTCGCGGGTGGTGAAGTGGTACTCGCGGGAGTCAACTTCGGAGCCGCGCGGGCCGCGTGTGGTCCAGGAGACGGAAAACTCCAGGCCGCTGACCAGCGAGCGAATCTGGTTGACGATGGTCGACTTGCCCGATCCGGACGGCGCCGAAATGATGAAGAGAATGTCCGACAAGCCTGCCTGATTCCTTGTGCTGTGAAATCGACTACGGGTCCTACTCCAGGTTCTGCACCTGCTCGCGAGCCTTTTCAATCTCCGACTTCATGCCGAGGCCCGCTTCCGTAATGCGCGTGCCGTTGCCGGCCACGCCGCTGATCTTGGACAGCAGCGTATTGGCCTCGCGGTTCATCTCCTGGAGCAGGAAGTCGAGCTTCTTGCCCACTTCCCCGCCCTGATCGAGGAGACCGACAAAATGATCGATGTGCGTGCGCAGGCGGGTGACTTCCTCTTCGACGTCGCTGCGCTCGGTAATGAGCGCGGCTTCCTGAAGGATGCGGTCCTGATCGAAGCCGCCGTCGAGCATGGTTTTCATGCGCTGGCTCAGGCGCTCGAAGTAAGCCTGCTGGACTTTTTCGCGGAGGGTGGCCGCTTCGTCAACCAGCGAGCGCAGACGCTGCATCCCGGCGCAGAGTTCGCCGGCAAGCACAGCTCCTTCCTGAGCGCGCATCGCCTGCAGGGCGACGATGAGCGCATCGGTTTCCCGCAGGACGGCGTCTTCCAGAGCCTTCAGTTCGTCTTCGCTGCTGCGGGACTCGGAGAGCAGGACGCCGGGAAGGCGGAAGACGGAGTTCAGGTCCGGTTCGGCGGCGAGACGATGTTCGGCGGCGGCGGCCCGGAAAGCTTCGATATAGGCGGACACCAGGGCATGGTCGTAGCCCGCTTCGGCTTTCTGCGTGCGCTCGAGGCTCAGAGTGACTTCGACGTGGCCGCGGCGGAGCTTCTCCTTGAGAATGCGGCGGAGATGAATCTCGATCCCCTCGGAGCCATTGGGCAGACGCATATGAAGGTCAAGGAAGCGGTGATTGACGCTTTTGAGGCTGACGGAAAAACCCAGGGTCTCGGAGACGCGGCCCGCAACGCGGGCAAATCCCGTCATGGAATAAACCGGCTGCTTCGCCTGGCTCATCGGTTGATCTTACCTGTGAGAGCGGATCCGGCGGGAACAGTCTCCTCGAGGGTGAGGCCGCTGTCGGGGCTCTCGGGCTCATTGCCGCCGATCGGGTTGCCGCCGCCGTTGGCATCGGCGAGATCGATGAACTGGAGACGGTAAAGCTTCTGGTAGGTGGGCGAAGTCTGGAGCAATTCCTCGTGCGAGCCGGTGGCGGTGATGCAGCCGTGTTCGAGAACGACGATGCGGTTGGCGCGACGGATGGTGGAGAGGCGATGGGCAATGACAATGACGGTACGGCAGGCCATGAGGTTCGCCAGCGCTGCCTGAACCAGGGCTTCGCTTTCCGTGTCGAGAGCGGAAGTGGCCTCGTCCAGGATGAGGACCGGGGCATTCTTGAGAATGGCCCGGGCAATCGCAAGCCGCTGCCGTTCGCCACCTGACAGGCGAAAACCTTTTTCGCCGATGACGGTGTCGTAGCCGTCGGGCATGTGCTCGATGAAATCGTGGGCGAGGGCGTTCTTCGCAGCTTCGACAACGCGGGCAAAGGGCACGTCGGGCTGGCCGTAAGCAATGTTGTTGCGGACGGTGTCATTGAAGAGGATGGTTTCCTGGGTGACTTTGCCGATCTGGGCGCGCAGGGAAGCGAGGCTGGCCTGGCGGACATCGACGCCGTCGACGAGGATGCGCCCGCCGGTCACGTCGAAGAAGCGGGGAATGAGGTTGACGAGGGTGGACTTCCCTGCTCCGCTCGGCCCCACCAGCGCGACGACTTCGCCGCGAGGGATGACAAGGTTGATGTCGTTGAGGACGACCGGCGGCCCTTCGCGCTCGCCTTCGCGGTAGTGGAAGCTGACATTCTCGAGGACGATGCTGTCTCTGAAGCCTTTCAGAGTCGTGGGGTGCTTCGCTTCGCAGACTTCGTCCTGATCGTCCATAAAGTCGAAGATGGCGGAGGAGGCGCCGGCGGCCTGCTGGAAGTTGTTGTAATACGTCCCGAAACGGCGGATAGGATCGTACATCTTGAAGAGCGCGACGATGAAGGCGAAGAAGGTGCCCTCCGCCATGGCTCCGTGACCGATTTCGTTGCGCCCCACCCAGAGCAGCGCGGCGATGGCGACGGCGCCGATGAAATCCATCAGAGGCGAGGTGATGGCCTGGGCGCGCACCGAGCGGAGATTGGCGCGGAAGAGGCGCCTGGCCGCCTGGCGGAAGCGCAGCAGTTCCCAGAACTCCATGTTGAACGCCTTCACGATGCGATTGCCGGTGATGGTCTCGTGGAGGATGTTCTGGATGTCGGCCAGCTTGTCCTGGCCGCGGCGCGTGGTGCGGCGCACATCGCGCCCGATCCGGATGATGGACCACGCGGCCACGACCCCAAAGACGGGGAGCACCCAGGCCAGACGGCCGCCGAGGGCGATGACGATCACCACCATGCAGGCGAGCGTGCAGGCCTGCTGCAGAAAATCGGAGAGGATGGTCGAGGTTGCGTACTGCACGCGCTCGATGTCGTTGATCAGGGCCGAGAGCAGCGTGCCCGTCGTATGTTTCTGGAAGAAGGAGACCGAGCGGCGCAGGATCGCCTCATAGAGGTCGTCGCGCATGTCGGTGATCATGCCGAAGCCTGCGTAATTCGCGAGGTAGGTGCCGGTGTAGTCGCAGATGCCCTTCAGCAGCGTGGCGGCGACGAACGCAAAGGCGATCACGCCCCAGTCGTTCTTAATGTGCAGGAAGGACGGGACCAGGACCTGAGGCGTGATGTTGATGTGCCAGCGGGCTCCGATAGAGCCGAGCAGCGGGGTTTTGTTGGCACGGCTGGCGGCGCCGGGGTGGAGAACATTATCGAAGATGGGGCCGATGAGCAGGACGCGGAAGGCATCGAGCAGACCGACGCTGGCGGCGAGGAGGACAGCCGATAGAGCCTGCAGCGCGTAGCGGCGTGCGTAGAAGAGCAGACGCCAGAGGCGTTTCATGCCCGGCTCACTCCCGGCAGGGGAAAACAACGCATCTTTCGATTTTATCGCGCGGTACGGCCAGGGCCGTGACGGGGCTCACGCCCGCGGGCGGGGGCGGAACACGACCAGGCACCCGGGTTGAACAGGGTCATGGAGAACGGGTTACGGGTTACTGGGACTCGTACAATGCGGGATATGACGGAAGGTTCTTTGCTGAGCGCCGGGGAACGGGCGCGCAAAATCCAGCTGATCATTTTTGATGTGGATGGGGTCCTCACCGACGGCGGCATCTGGCTCTTCCCTGCTCCGGCGCCCAGCGGGACTACGGCAGACCATGCCGCGCAGATGGAGAGCAAGGGCGGACACGCGGACGCGCGCGACGCTGTCGAGTTCGTCCTGGCCGCGAAGGGAATCCTCGACAAGACCACCGCGTCGTATATCGACGCGCGGAATCCCGTACCCGCGAGCATGGACATCGGAAAGGGCGGATTCTGAACCACAGGGTGCCGAGCTCCGAGCTCAGGGCTCAGAGACAGCCGAAGAAGTCGCGCATCTACGTTACCGCTGCGATTGCGCTGATCGCGGCGGCGGCGTCGGCATGGCTGATGCGGCGTCCTGGAGGAGTGGACTGCAATACTCTGGCTCCGCTGACGGTGCTGGCGACGCTGGCGGCCTTCGTCATCTCGATCTGCTTTCGCCAGATGGGACGGTTTCCCGACAAACGGAGCCGGCGGATTCTGCTCGTGTGGCTGCTGCTCGCCGCAGGAACGTTGTTTGCGGATTTTCGCTACGTGCGCAAGTACCGCACGTTCTGCGACCAGCTGCAGCAGCAGATGCACGAGAGCCGCTAGCGCGGGTAGCCGATAGGCTCGCGGCTGAAAACGCCCCCTTCAGTCCATGACTGGATAATCGAGGAACGGACGAGAAACATATTTCACCATGTCGCTCGGGCCACCCGTGATGATCCGGCCTTTGTCGTCCATGCGCTCGAAACCAACTTCAATCTTGATTGTTGGACACTCGCGAAAAACGTAGTTGGCGACATACGCGCTGCTGATGCCGCCGTCCAGCCTGAATTTCTTCTCCACGTCGGCCCGCGTCATCCCGGCCTTGATCGCACTCGCGGCGGCCATGGCCTGCTCGACCATGGTGCAGCAGGAACTCGGAGCGGGCTCGGGCTGGGGAGCGGAGACGATAGCAGAAGAACCGAGCAGGATGATGAGCGCGAAGGCGGTTCGCGGCGAAGCCAGCATCGTTCACCTCGGAAGATGCAGCTATTCGACGCGGCTCTTCGGCAGCCGGTAGCCACCCGCTTCCTGCTTCCTGCTTCCAGCTTCCTACGGTTTCTTCAGGATCTCCGCCCGCTGGCCGCCGATCGGCGAGCGCTCGTCGAGGAAACCCTTGAAGACGGGGCCAATCTGGGCGGCGCATTCGCCCGGCGCGAGGTGGCCGCAACCGTCGACGACGACAAACTCCGACTGGGGAACGGCGGCGTGGATGGCGGTGCCGACCGACACCGGAATCAGGTGGTCTTCTTTTCCCCAGACGATGAGCATGGGCATTCGCAACTGCCCGAGCTGTCCGTTGAGAAGGTTTTCCCCGGTCAACATGGAGTCCATGTTGCGCCGCACCACCCAGCCGTGTTTACGGACGAAGCGGAAAATCGCGCGCTGAACGAAAGCGGGGACGTGCGGTGCGGGACCGGGCATGAGGAGATTGTCGAGAGCGGAGAGTTTGGCCGGCGTATCGGGCTCGAAGAGCGATGGGTCCCAGTTCAGGTTGAAGCGCGTGCCGGCGCTGTCGAAGATGACGAGGCGGCGGATGAGCTGCGGTTCGTCGAGGGCAACCCGCATCGCGATCCATCCCCCCATGGACCAGCCGGCGAGATCGGTGCGCGCGAGGCGGCGGTTATCGAGGAAGGCTTCGACGGCGGCGGAGAGCTCGGGGATGGAGTACGCGGCGTTGGCTGGCCAGGCGGAGCGGCCGTAGCCGGGCAGATCGAGAGCGTAGACGCGATGGTGATCGCGGACCAGCTGGGGCATGAGGTTCGCCCAATCCTCGGCGCGTCCGCCGAGACCGTGCACGAGAACGACGGGCGAACCGGATCCACCGGCGTAGTAATGGATGCGAACATGGGGATCGCCGGCGAAGGGGATGGCGGTGTACTCGGAGTGGATGCCGTCGAAGAGCAGGCGTGTTTGCGTGGCGAACCAGAGGACTGCGAGCGGG
>DATJNE010000069.1:0-15221 GCA_035508305.1 Acidobacteriaceae bacterium
TGCCGAAAATATCCTGGTATTGCTGCGCAACAGAAACCGCCGCGGAGTAGTCGCCGCGCTCCAGCGACTCGCACAGTTCTCCGCTCAGGCAGCCGGAGAATCCAATCAAGCCTTTGCAATTCTCCGCCAGATATTTCTTGCTTACGCGCGGCCGCCGGTAGAAGCCATGCAGGCTCGCCTCCGACGTGAGCCGGATCAGGTTCCTGTAGCCCTCCTCGTTTTCCGCCAGCACCAGCAGGTGGTTGTAATCATCGCCCTGCGGGTCTTCGCGATGATCTTCCTTCTTGCAGATGTACAGCTCGCACCCCAGGATCGGGTGGACGTTGTGCTTCTTCGCCGCTTCAAAGAAGTGCACCGCCCCATAGATATTGCCGTGATCGGTGATCGCGACCGACTTCTGCCCGATGCTCGCGACGCGCTGCACCAGCTTCTCCACGTCGCAGGCGCCGTCCAGCAGCGAGTAATCCGTATGCAGATGCAGATGGGTAAATTCCGCCATAGTCCTTCTTCTATTTTAGGTTGTCCGTCAACCGCACCCGAGACCCGGACGGCGAGGAAAAACCGGTACGAATCTCATGCCCTGCGGCGTGTACCATGTCCGCACGCGGAGGTTCGCATGGACAACGTCGTGACCTTTCTCCTCACGCAGAATCCGGAGGCGGCCATCGCCTTCTATCGTGACCGGCTCGGTTTGAAGTTTCTGCGTGACGACGGCTTCGCGCTCGTCTTCGATCTGAGCGGCGTCATGCTCCGCATTGGCAAGGTGCCGAGCTTTACTCCGGCGCAGAACACCGTGCTCGGCTGGGAGGCCCGCGACATTGCCGCGACGATGAAGGAACGCACGCAGCGCGGCGTTGTTTTCGAACACTACCCCAATATGGGCCAGGATGCCGACGGTGTCTGCACCTTTCCCGGCGGCGACAAGGTTGCCTGGTTCAAGGATC
Organism: Acidobacteriaceae bacterium; assembly: GCA_035508305.1. Lineage (GTDB taxonomy): Bacteria > Acidobacteriota > Terriglobia > Terriglobales > Acidobacteriaceae > Palsa-343. Next base: position 945 of record DATJNE010000069.1, read on the forward strand.
CCGACGGCAACGTGCTGTCGATTTCGCAGCACGCCGCCTGAGTTCCAGGCCCGCGGTCGCAGGCTGCTATCGCGGGATGTCGCGATGCGCGGTCTTCACGCCGTAGCCGTGCCGGGCCAGGCGAAGCGCCACCTCTTCGGCAATCATCACCGACCGGTGCTGGCCGCCTGTACAGCCGAACGCCAGGGTGAGATAGCTCTTGCCTTCGTTGATGTAGTGCGGGAGCAGGAAGAGCAGCAGCTCCGTGATCCGATCCAGAAATTCGCGCGTCTGGGGAAAGCCGATGATGTAGTTTTCGACTTTCGGATCCTTCCCCGTGAGGTTGCGGAACTCCGGGACAAAATGCGGATTGGGCAGGAAGCGCACATCGAACACCAGATCCGCATCGAGCGGCACGCCCTTCTTGTACCCGAAGCTGATCGAGGAGATCAGCAGGTTTTTCCCGTCGCTCTCGCGCACGAATTTGTTCTGGATGTACGCCCGCAGCTCGTGCACGTTGAACTTTGTCGTGTCGATCACCACATCGGCCACGCTGCGGATCGGCTCCAGCAGCCTCCGCTCCTCCTGCAGCAAACGCGTCACGCGCTGCTCCCGCCCCAGGGGGTGCGGGCGCCGCGTCTCCGAGTAGCGCGCCAGCAGCGCCGCCTTCGACGCCTCAAGAAACAGCACCGTTGTTGGCAGCGTGCGGCGGATTTCGCGCAGAATCGCGGGAAATTTCTCCAGGCTTTGCCCCTCGCGCACATCCACTACCAGCGCAGCCCGCCGGATGTCGCGCGAATGCGCCACCAGTTCCGCGAAATGCTGCATGAGCAGCACCGGCATATTGTCCACGGCGTAGAAACCGAGATCCTCGAAGGCCTTCAGCGCCGATGCCTTCCCCGATCCGGAGAGGCCGGTCAGGATGACAAGATCGCGCGGAGTGCCGGAGGCGCGTACACGCGGCCTCGCTGGAGCGGCAACTGGCCGCTTCGCCGTTTTCTTCCGGCTGCCCGGCATGGCCTCATCCTAGCATTCGCCCATGAAACCGCGATGGCTCGTTCAGGGGATGATGCGGCCGATTCCCGAAATCATCGGCTCATCCGCTCTGCGTCTGCAAAGCACGCCGCAGAGCAGCGCAGACGCGTTCCATCTGCTCGTCCGTAAGGCGATTGAAGAAAGGCAGGGCCAGGGTTCGCGCCGCCACGGCTTCTGTCACCGGCAGATTCAGGTCGCGCCGCGGCGAATACGCCGGCTGCAGATGGATCGGCGCAAAGTATCGTCCCGTTGCAATCCCCTGCGCCGCCAGTTCCCGCGTCACTCTGTCCCGACCGGCGCGGCAGAAGCGGTCCGTCAGCCGCACCACGAACACAAACCAGCTCAGCCGCTGCCCCGGAACGTCGGTCGCCGGCAGCACCAGATCCGGATCTCCGGCCAGCCGCGCGCAATAGCGCCTTGCAATGGCCTCCCGCCGCGCCAGGATGGCATCGATGCGTTTCAGCTGCGCCAGTCCCAGGGCACACTGCATCTCCGCAAGCCGGTAGTTGAATCCCAGCTCGGCATGCGCAAACCACGAATCGGAGGATTCCGGGTTCTGGTTCTTCGCATCCGGCGATTCGTAGCGCCCATGGTTACGTAAGGCAGCTACCCGCCGCGCCACATCCTGTCGCCGCGTCACCACCATGCCGCCTTCGCCGGTCGTGATCTGCTTGTTGGGGTAAAACGCGAACACCCCGGCATCGCCGAAGCTTCCCGCGCGCCGTCCCTCGATCTCCGTGCCGATCGCCTCGCACGCATCTTCGATCACGGCGAGCCTGTGCCGCGCGGCAAGGTCCATCAGCGCCGGAATCTCGGCCGGCCGCCCAAAGGTGTGCACCACGATCATCGCCCGCGTCCGCGGCGTGATCGCCTCCTCCACGCTGCCCGGCGCCAGATTCAGCGTCCCGGCGTCGATGTCGGCGAAAACCGGCGTCGCCCCCACGCAGCGCACCGCGTTCGCTACCGCGATGAAGGTGAACGACGGTACGATGACCTCATCGCCCGGTCCCACTCCCAGCGCCAGCAGCGCCAGGTGCAGCCCCGCCGTCCCCGAGCTGACGCCCACCGCGTGCGGCACGGCGATATACGTCGCCATCGCTGTTTCAAATTCGGCGAGTTTCGGTCCCAGGCTCAGTCGCGGGGTGCGCAGCACTGCCGTGACCGCCTCAATTTCCGCCTCCGTAATGTCGGGCGCCGACAGAGGAATCGCGGAGCGGTTCACTTTTCTTCCTTCTTCCAGCTTCCCGCTTCCGTCTCATCTGAGCCCTGCGATCCGAAACCTGTGCCCTGTCTCTTGACCAGCAGCTCCCGCCCCAGCGGACACGTCGTCAGCTCCTGCACGATGCGTTCCGCCGCGTGCCCGTCGCCGTAAGGATTGGTCATGCCCTCCAGCGATGCACGAAACGCCGCACTGCGCGCCTCCGCGATCCGCGCCAGAATGGCATCCTTCTCCGCTGCCGCATCCAGCACGTTCCGGGCCCGCTCGCGCCCTTTCTGCCGCAGGCCAACGTTGACCGTCGGCAGCGCGAACGACGCGGTCTCCATGATCCCGCTCGACGAATTTCCCACCATCACTGCGACATTTCGCAGCAGGCTCCAGTACGTCGGCGCATCGAGATTCACGAAGATCTTCGCCGTCGCGTGCCGCGCCACGAATTCCCGGGTTCGCTCCATCAGCCACCGGCTCCCCGCATCCGCATTCGGGTAGCAGAAGAGAATCTGCGTCGTCCCCCGCCCCGAGCCCTGCTCCGCAACCTCGTCCAGCGCGGCGAACAGTGCCTCTGCCTCGCACGTCGTATCCGTCTCCAGCGTCACCGGATGACAGGCCACCAGCAGCGCCGGGACGCGCAGATCCACCCCGCACGCAGCCTTCACTTGCTCACGCGTCAGCAGTCGGCTCCGCCGCAGATGATCGAGCGAGGGTGCGCCGGCACGATGCACCCGCCACGGCTCTTCGCCCATCGCAATCACCCGCGCCCGCGCGTTCTCAGTGGAAGTGAAATGGATGTGGCTCATCTTCGTCAGCGCGTTGCGCACCGCGTCGTCGATCGCTCCTTCGCTGATCTCGCCGCCCTCGATATGCGCGATGGGGATCCGCAACGCCAATGCCACGGAGGCCGGCGCCAGCATCTCGTAACGATCCGCGATCAGCAGCAGCAGGTCCGGCCGCATCGCGCCCAGCGCGTCCGCCAGCGACAGCACGGCCACGCCGATGCTCTTCGCCATGCCGACATCGCTGTCCGAGCTCAGCAGCGTTTCACTGCGCACCGCAATCGCAAACCCGTCCCTTTCGATTTCCCGCAACGTCGCGCCAAACTCCGGCGAAAGATGCGAAGCCATCGCGATCAGCTGCAGATCGACATCCGGATGCTCCGACAAAAGTCGCAGTGGCCAGTACAAATGGCTGTAATCCGCCCGCGATGTCGTCACCACCGCAATGCGGCGCTTCATCGCGCGCTCGCTGTCGCGGATACCGCATTGCGCAGAACGGCGCTGGGCCGATAATCCGGAACCATTTCCTCGACCAGCCGCAACATCAGGGGAAGATCGCGTTCGGCGACGGCGCTTTCGAGCGACTGTACGCGGCGCGCGAAATCGAAACCCGTCCGGCTCGCCACGCGATACAAGCCGGCGGTTGCGGGACCCTCGCAGTATTCCTCCGCCGCCACCAGCGCCTCCTCCAGCTTGTCTCCAGGCCGCGGCGCGGTGAAGGCCACTGACACATCCCGGCCGCTGGCCGCCATCATCCGTCGCGCAAGATCCGCAATCACCACCGGCTCGCCGGAATCCGGCACCAGCACGCCGTGCGCTGTTTCCGTCTCGACCGCTTCGGCCAGCAGCGCCGCCACTTCATCGAGCGTGAGGAAGAACCGCCGCGCCTCGGGATGCGTGACCGTCACCGGCCCGCCCTGCGCGATCTGTTCCGCAAACAACGGGGCCACGCTGCCCGGCGATCCGATCACATTCACCAGGCGCACCGCCGCGGATCCCGGATGGCCCAGCATCGCCGCCTCCGCGATCCGCTTCGACGCGCCCATGATGCTGTGCGGCGCGACCGCCTTGTCGGTCGATACCAGGATCATCCGCGCCACACCGAATTCTGTGGCAACCTGTGCGAGGCGCCAGGTGCCCAGCGCATTCGTCTCCACCGCGGCCCGCGGATTCCTCTCCATCAGCGGCACGTGTTTCAGAGCGGCGGCGTGCAGCACGATCTCCGGGCGATGCTCTTCGAACAGCGCCGCCAGCAAGGAGCGATCGCAGACGTCGCCCAGCACAGCAACCGTCCGTTCGCCGTTCCCCCGCGCCGCCATCTCGCGGTCGAGATCAAACAGCGCCGGCTCGGCAATCTCCAACAGCACGACGCGCTGCGCGCCCGAAGCCGCAAACCGCCGCGCCATCTCCGATCCGATGAAACCGCCCGCGCCGGTCACCAGCACCCGTCGCCCGGCAGCGCGCGGAATCGGGATCGGTCTGGATTCGGCCTTGCTGCGGCCCAGGATCTGCGCCCACGAACGAAGGCCGGAACACTGCAGGATGGCGGGAAAGTCGCTGCTCACTGCGCCAGATTATAATCAGCCTTCGATTCGCCATGTCGCTCACGCTTTTGCCCGCCACCGAGCAGCTGCAACTTCTTCAGCGGCAAAAAATCTCGGCCCCCGAGCTCGCGGACGCCCACATCGCGCAGATCGAGCGCCTCAATCCCCGGCTGAACGCTCTCGTCGACTTCGATCCCGACCGCGTGCGCGAGCAGGCTCGTGATCGCCGCGCCGGCCCGCTCTCCGGTCTCTGCGTCACCGTCAAATCCTCCATCGCCGTCGCCGGCTGCCGCTGCGAAATCGGCAGCACGCTCCACCGGGGCTCCGTCCCCGATTCAAACGCCGTCCTCGTCGATCGTCTTCTTGCTGCCGGCGCCGTCGTTCTCGGCACCACCAACTGCCCTGAGTTCCTCATGGCCTACGAGACCGAAAACCTCCTTTACGGCAGCACACGCAATCCCTGGGACCTCGACTGCACCGCAGGTGGATCCAGCGGCGGCGAATCCGCAGCCATCGCCGCAGGCCTCTCCGCGGCCGGTCTCGGCAGCGACAGCGGCGGATCGGTCCGCGAGCCCGCGCACTTTACCGGCATCTGTGCGCTCAAGCCCACCGCAGGACGCTTCCCGAGCCGCGGCCATCTGCCGCCGTGCCTCGGTCCGTTCGCTTTCCTGGGCTCCATCGGCCCCATGGCTCGGACCGTCGGCGACCTGCGTTTGCTCTTTGAAATTCTCGCCGGACCCGATCCCATCGACCCCAACAGCACGCCGGTTCCGTTGCGCCCAGCCACGCGCGAGGAGGCCAGGCGCGTTCCCATCGGCTATTTCGAGGACGACGGCCTCGTTCCGGTCACTCCCGAAACCCGCGCCGCCCTCCAGCAGGCGGCCCAGGCGCTGCGCGAGCAGGGCTTCACCGTCACGCCTTTCCGCCCCGCTTCCCTTGAAGCAGCACGCCAGCTCTGGTTCACCTTCTTCATTCAGTGCGGAGCGATGCTCTACGCGCCCACCATCCGCAAACGCGAACGCGAACTCAGCCCCACCTTCCGCGACTTCCTCTCGCTCGCCCGCGCCGCCGCGCCGCTCACCGCCGAGGCGCTCCTCGACGCCTGGGTCGAATCCGACAAGATCCGCTCCTGCCTCCTCGACGAGATGCGCGCCTTCCCCATCCTTCTGTGCCCCGTCTGCTCCATCCCCGCGTTCCGCCCCTTCGAGCGCAGCTGGAGCGTCGAAGGCCAAACCGTTGCCTATCTCGATGCCATGCGCTTCACGCAGTGGTTCAATCTGCTGGGCGGACCAGCCGCGGTGGTGCCGGTCACCCGCTCGCGCGAAGGCCTTCCCATCGGCGTGCAAATCGCCGGCCGCCCGTTCGCGGACGAGCTGGTCCTCGAGGTTGCCGCAGCCGTTGACAGCGCTTTCGGCTACCAGCCGCCTCCACTGGCCCTCTGATCGCGACGCACAAAGAGTCTCTCAGAAACCAAAAGGCCCGCCGATGGGCAGGCCCTTCAAAACCGCACCTTCTGTGCCCTGCACTCTCTTCCCTGTCTTATGGCTTCAGATGCTGAAAAAAATTCAGCTTCGAGACGTCGTTGACCATGATGATCGCGAAGAACAGAATCAGCACCACGAAGGCGACCTGGTAGACGCGCTCCTTGAACTCCTGCTTCAGATCGCGCCGCAGCAGCCCTTCGATGCACAGCAGCAGAATCATCCCGCCGTCGAGAATCGGAATCGGCAGCAGATTCATGATCCCCAGGTTCAGGCTGATGAGCGCTGTCAGCCCGATGATCGGCTGCCACCCATGCATCTCGGCGGCCTCGCCGGTCATGCGCGCCATCCCGATCGGCCCGCTCAGCTGCTGCATCACCTCGCCGTGGCGCGTAAACATGCGATGCAGAATGTCAAGGATCAGCCCGGAGTAGTGCAGGTTGTAGCTGATCGACCGCTGGATCGCCTTCGGCAGCGGCAGTTGCTCCACTTTGAAGGGCGGCGGCGCGGGTACAAATCCCAGACGATAGCCGGAGGCTTCTCCGGTGGTGTAGTCCGTCCACACCGGCTGGACGGTCACGCTGAATTGTTTCCCGTCGCGCTGCACCACGAGATTCGCCGGCTTGCTTCCTCCCTCGTCCAGAACCGCGATGACTGCGGCCACGCTGTGCACCGGCTGCCCGTTCACAGAAACCAGGCCGTCGCCGGCCTTCAGTCCTGCCTTCGCCGCCGGATTGCCCGGCACCACATCCTGAATCATGACCGGGCCGTTCTGTTCTTTCGGCAGCAGGCCCAGCGTCTCAATGTCGAAGTCCTGACCGTGCGTCGGGTCCCCCAGCAGCAGCGCTGTGCTGAACTCCTTCGTCTGCCCGTTCACGATGCGCTGCACGGTGATCGGCACCGTTGTGTTCACGTCCAGCACCGCCCGATCCGTGAGCGTTTCCCACGTCGGATTCTTCCTGTCGTCAAAGCGAACGATGTGGTCGCCCGTCTGCAACCCGGCGCGGCCCGCGGGCGAATTCGGCGGCACCACGTCCAGCACCGCCGGCTCCGCCAGATACTGTTCCACCTCGTTGTGCATCGTGTAGAAGCCGGCCATCAGCACAAACGCCAGAATGAAGTTGGCGACCGGCCCGGCGACCGCGATCAAAACCCGCTGCCAGCGCGGCCGCGAGCTGAACTCCGCCGGATCGCCGGTGGTCTCCGCCCCCGGCGTCTCGCCTGCCATCTTCACGTAGCCGCCCAGCGGCAGCGCGCTGATCCGGTAGTCCGTATCGCCGTACTTGACGCCGAACAGCCGCGTGCCGAAGCCCAGCGAAAACACCTCCACGCGCACGCCGCACAGCTTGGCCACAGCAAAGTGCCCAAACTCATGCACCAGCACCATGATCCCAAGCACAATCAGGAACGAAACGGTTGCGACTACGGCAAAAGGCATATTGTTGTTTTCGGCGAAACCCCTGCAAACTTCGGCAGAATACCCGAGCCCCCTCGACTCAGCAACGGCGAAACGCTTCGCGTCCCGCTACAACCTCCCGCGCCAGTTCGCGCGCCTGCCCGTCCAGCGCAAGCACCTCTTCTATGGTCGCCGGATGTCTCTCCGGGGTTGTCTGGAGTACCTGCTCTATTGTATCTGGAATCCCCGGAAACGGAATCACCCCTTCGAGGAAGGCCTCCACCGCCACCTCGTCCGCGGCGTTCAGTGCGATCGCGTGCGCCCCGCCCTTTTCCGCGGCCTCATAGGCCAGCCGCAGGCACGGGAACCGCTCCGGATCGGGCGGCTCGAAATGCAGATCCGACAGCGTCGCCATGTCGAAGCGCAAATCCGACTCGACCCGCTCCGGGTAGCTCAGCGCGTACAGGATGGGCAGCCGCATATCCGTCACCGAAATCTGCGCCAGCAGGCTCCCGTCCACGAACTCTACCAGGGAGTGCACCGTTGACTGTGGATGCACCGTCACTTTGATCTGCGAGGGCGGCAGGTCGAACAGCCGGCAGGCCTCGATGATCTCCAGCCCCTTGTTCAGCAGGGTCGCCGAATCGATGGTGATGCGCTGCCCCATCACCCAGGTGGGATGATGCAGCGCCTGCTCCACCGTAATCCTCGCGAACTCGCTCGCCGGCAGCGTGCGGAACGGTCCGCCCGACGCCGTCAGCCAGATCTGCCGCACCTCGCGCCGCTCCCCGGCGCGCATGCATTGATGAATCGCGTTGTGCTCCGAATCGATGGGCAGCAGCGCCACCTTCCTGGCCCGCGCGGCCGCCGTCAGGATCTCGCCCGCCGCGACCATCGCCTCCTTGTTCGCCAGCCCGATCGTCTTGCCGGCCTCGACGGCGGCGTAGGTTGCCTCCAGCCCGGCCACGCCCACAATCGCCGACACCACGAAGTCGACCTCTGGCAGCGTGGCTACCCGCACGGTGCCTGCGCTGCCCCACACCACTTCGGTGCCGACACCGGCCTGGCGCAGCCGCAATGCCAGCTCGCTCGCCAGCTCCTCCGTCGCCAGCGAAGCCACTCGCGGACGCCAGCGCACGCACTGTTCGTACGCAGCCTCCACGTTGCGCCCCGCCGCCAGCGAGGCTACGGCGAACCGCTCCGGGTAGTTCGAAAGAATGTCGAGGGTGCTGCGCCCAATCGAGCCGGTCGATCCAAGGATGGCAACGTGTTTCAAGTGGAAGAAACTCGCCGATCGCTGACTGCTGACCGCATGATGGCTAACCGCCGCATCGCTGACCGTCTCATCGCCGACAGCTTCACGCTGCCCTCAAAACGACTGCTGGGCTAACTGAGCGTACCACAGCACCGGCGCGGCCAGCAGCAGCGCGTCGATGCGGTCCAGCATGCCTCCGTGGCCCGGCAACAGATGTCCGGAATCCTTTACGCCCGCGGCCCGCTTGATCGCCGACTCCGCCAGATCGCCCACCTGCCCGGCGATGTTCAGCAGCACCGCCAGCCAGATCCAGTGCGCATAACTGCCCGGATAGGAAAGATACTCGATCGACCGCGCCGTCAGCATGCCACCCAGCCACACCAGCAGCACCGCGATCCCCACGCTCGCCCCTACCGACGCCATCGCACCTTCCCACGTCTTGTTCGGGCTTAGCCGCGGCGCCAGCGTCCACCGCCCAAACGCCCGCCCCACATAGAGCGCGATAATGTCGCCCGCCCAGATCACCAGCAGCAGAAACAGCAGCAGAGACGGCCCGTTGTCCTCGGCAGAAAGCAGATACAACGTCGACATCGACAAGCCGATATACAGCAGCCCGAATACAGAATAGGCCGTGTCGGGCAGCACCCGCTCCAGCGGCGAGCGAAAGGCGCACACCACCAGAAGCGCGAGCGACATGGCCCCGATCATCGGCGTCATCAGATCGGGACGGCGAAAGACCGCCGCCAGCAGCGCGGCCAGGCAGACGATCACCACCACGCGCGGCGTCCTGGCGCCGATCGCATTCGCCAGCCCCAGATACTCCCACAACGCCAGTCCCGCAACAACGAAGATCAGACCCATCAGCGCAATGGGCCATCGCGGCGACACGTAGATCACCGCTACAACCAGAGGAATCAGAACAATTGCCGTCAGAACACGCTTCATGTCAGGGGTCAGAATACACGCCGCAGCGCCCCATGGAGCGCGAAACGGAGATCAGCGAAGAGGGATCCGTCAACTGACTGACACAGAAGCAGGGAGACAGAAAGGAAAAAGAGGTCGCCACGTCCTCCTCCCTCCCGTCTCCTGCCTCCCTTGCCTGCTCATCCCGGTTCCCTCTTCACTTCGCATTCGGAATCCGCGTCGCCGGCATCGTGCGCAGCACTTCCAGCTCCTGCTGCACTTCGGCCCACTGCTTCGGGTGCCGCTTCGTCACGATCGGCGCATTCGGGTTCGAGTAAAACGCCAGGATGTTCTGCCGCAGGCCCAGCGGCGGCATCGCCGTCTCCCGCGTCACTTCCTTCAGCAGCGACGCATACGTCTCATCCATCAGCCGATAGGTCCCCGGCCGGCTGGGATAACCCGTATCCAAGTCGAGATCGGGCACGGAGAAACCATCCTGCCCCTGTTGCGCCAGCTCGCCGAGAAGCTGCTGGTAGCGGTCGATGGCCGCGTTCACCGCCTCCACATACTTCTCCTCCGAATCCCGGCTCGGACCGCGAATGGCCAGATCGGACAGGACCCCGACCCGGGGCAGGATCATGATCAGCAAGGCCACCATCCGCGTCTGGAAGCTCGGCTTGTGCTTGCGATACGCTTCCCACCGATTGCGCACCGCCGCGTCCTTCAACCGCGCCGCGAAAGTCTGAAACCCGGGCAGGTCCTCGTCGGGCGGAAAGCTCTTCCGGTGCAGCAGCACCTCCGCATAGGAAATGCGCGGCAGGAACTGGCGCACCGACCAGCTGTACGTGGCAATGGAACGCGACTCGTCGCCCACCACTTTGTGCAGCGGCAGCCCATAGGTCGCGTAGAAGGCCCGCTCCAGCAACCCGTGCGGCACTCTGAAGCCCACATGCCGCAGATACGCCGCCGGCGCGAAGCGCGCATGGCTGAGCTGATCGATGTCGAATGCCCACTCCGTCCGCACATGCGCGTGCGGCGATTCTTCATACGTGACGATCGGCCCGTACTCCTGCTCCAGATTCGGGAACTCGAGCGCGACGGCCGGATTAACGGCCTCGCGATGCCCGATCGTGTCGCCGACATAGTGCGACAGCGCCCCCAGAGCAAACGCCAGCTCGTTCACGTTGTGCGACTGCCGGATCAGGTTGGTGACGAAGTCGCCGGTGCGGACGTAATGCGCCAGGTCGCTGAACGGCGGATGCCCGAAGGGGTAGTAGCCGGCATCCTGGATCACCGACCCGCCGTAAGCGTAGGCATGCGCCGTGCGCAGCTCCGCGGGCGTGGTGTCGGGATACTTCGCCAGCAGCACCGGCTTGATGCCGTTCTCCCAGGCGACGTCGATGATCGTCTCATGGGTGAGAAAGGAGAAGGCGGAAGCGAGGGGCGCGGCCAGCAGCAGGAGGAAACCAGCACAGGCAAACTTTCGCTTCATGGTGCTGCGTCCCTCCGCCGGCACTTTGGGTTGATTCTCAGGACCGGGTACGACCAGTAGGATGCGGGCTGCAGAGCGGGGATGTCATCGTCGCTGCGCCGCCGACCTGTGATTCGCCCGTAACCGCTCACTCGTACCGCAGCGCTTCGGCCGGCAGCACTCTTGCCGCCGATCCCGACGGATAGAGCGTCGCCAGCAGCGAGACTCCCAGCGACAACCCCGTCACCCACACGCCGTGGATCAGGCGCGGCGCAAACGGCAGGTAGTCCAGCGAATACACATCCGCCGAAAGATGGATGAAGCGATAATGCCCGCCCGCCCACGCCAGCACGTACCCCAGCACCAGCCCGATCGCCGTCCCGATGATGCTGATGAGCAGCCCCTGCAACAGGAAGATGCGCCGTACCTGGCCGGGCTGCACGCCCATCGAGAGCAGCACCGCGATGTCCTTCGTCTTCTCCATCACCATCATGGTGAGCGCGATGAGAATATTCAGCGCCGCCACGCACACGATCAGTCCGATCACGATGAAGGTCACGATCTGCTCCAGCTTCAGCGCGCGGAAGAGCTCGCGATTCTGCTCCATCCAGTTCGTGGTCGTGAAGCCCGGCCCGGCTGCCTTCTCGATCTCGTCGCCGATCACGTTGGCCCTGTACAGGTCGTCCACGCGGAACGAGATGATCGAAATCAAATCCGGCTCGCCGAAGAGCTTCTGCGCGTCCGCCAGCCGGATGAACCCCAAGCTCGAATCGTATTGATAGAACCCAGAGTGAAAAATCCCCGCTACGCGAAACCGCTGGTAGCGCGGAATGATCCCGTACGGCGTCAGGTCCCCCTGCGGGCTGGTCACCATGACCACATCGTTCAGGCCGGCTCCGATCGAGTCCGCCAGATCGCTGCCGATGACGATCGGCGGGGTGGCCTCTCCGTAGGCATCCTCGGTATTGGCGGGCCGGCTCAGCGGAGCAATGCTGCCCTCGGTGATGCTGTTCAGCATGTCGGAGACGGTGCGTTCCTCCGACGGGACGATCCCCTTCAGCATCGCGCCCCCGGCGCGGGCGCCATTGCGCGAGATCAGGACCGGTTCATACAGGCCGGGCGCGGCCGCCACCACATGGGGCAGCTTCTTCAGCCGCTCCAGCAGCGGCCGCCAGTCGCGGATGCCGTCGCTCATCGTTCGCATCAGATCCACGTGCGAGGTCGAGCTGAGCAGGCGGTCCTGCAGATCGCGCCGCGTCCCGTTGGTGATGGCCAGCGCCAGAATCAGCGACGCCACACCCACCGCCACGCCCGCAATCGAGATCCAGGTAATGACCCCGATCACCGCCTGGCGGCGTTTGGCCCGGAGATACCGCGCCGCTACGAAGAACTCAAACCTCATGCGTCAGCTTCCAGCCGCCGGCTGCCGGCTGCCAGCTTCACCTCACCACCGCTTTCACCGTCACCACGTTGTCGTAGCGGTCGTAGACACGCACCGCGATCACATGCTCGCTCGGATCGACCGGCGGCTGCGCATCCGGCCGCCGCTCCGGCAGCGGCGCATCGAAATCGAAGCGCTCCGTGAGCGAATCGCCCAGGTTGCCCACCGGGGCAATGTACTGCCACCGCCCCGCGTCCACCGAGAACTGCGCATGCGTCACCGGCGAGGTCGCATCGGTCGCCGTGAGCGCCACGTGAATCTTCCCGTTCACCAGATGCGCCTCGAGTCCCGATACCACCGGCGGCGTTGTGTCGATCACGAACTCGTCGCTCACCTTCTCGCCCGTCAGTCCTTCGCCGGGATTGTGCGAGCGCGCGTCGCTGGCCACCACCTTGACGCGATAGGGCCCGTCGGGCAGCAGGTTGGCGTCGAAGCTGTAGAACCGCTCCGTGATGTGATCCTTCAGGAACTCCCAGTTGTGCTCGCCCTCGCCGCGATAATACAGCGCGAACGTGAGCCGGTCGCCGTTGTCGTCATGGGCCGCCCAGCGCACGGTCACCGCGTCGCGATCCCGCACCGCCGAGAGCGGTTCCCTGCCCGGCTCCGGCCCGAAGCTCACCCCCTGATTCTGCGTGGGCGAAAAGTTGATCGTGACTGGCTGCGGCTGCCCAGGCTGCGAGGAGATCGCGTTCGCCCGCGCTCCCGGCGCGACCACAATCTCATCCACCACCGGCGGCATGTTCACCGGCAGATAATTGATCGCCACCGCGCCCACCTGCGCGCCCGGATGTTCCACCAGCTTCCACTGCATGAACCGCGACGACCCGATCCCCACCGCACCCTGGTTGGGCGTGAACGGCTTCCAGTCGCTCCACGCGCGCTCCGGATTCTCGATGTTCCCCGCGCGCGCATCCATCTCCACCGCCGACGGCGGCGTCGATCCCAGCTCCACCTCCGCGCGTCCCCACTGCGCGAAGGCGCCGACGTCGAACACCTCGCTCGTGTAGGTGCCCTCCGGCGCCTCGCCGTGGCTCAGCAGGAACAGCTTGCCCGAGTTCGCCGTGCTCACGTAGAGCCCCTTCGGCGAATCCGCAAAGCCCGTCACCTGCGACGCCTCCAGATGTGCGACATCGGCCCACGTCCCGTCGTCGTGAATCCGGTAAATCCTGCCGCGATTCCCCGTCGCCGCCAGTACCCCGTCCGGCGTCCACTGCAGCGAGTACAGGATGTCGTCCTTGCCCGACCAGATCCTCTGCGGCGGCCCGCTGCCATGGGGAATCTCGTACAGCTCCGAACCGTCCGGGATCAGCGTGTTGCCGCTGAACGCCTGCACCGACCCCGGCGTCACAATCGTGATCGTGGCCGTGATCGTGGCCTGCCCGGTCACCGGCAGCGGCGGCAGCGTGTTGCGCCCCTTCTCGCCGACGCCCGCGGCATAGATCGTCCCGTCCGGCGCTACCACCACCGAGGTGATCTCCTTCTTGGGCGAGTCGTACAGCACAAACGCCTTCCCCGCCGGATCGATCCGGTAGACCAGCCCGGTCCCGTCGGAGCCCGCAATCAGGTTCCCCTGCTTGTCGAAGGCCAGCGTGCGAATGTGCTCCTCGTCGCTGCGGTAGAACAGCTCCGGCTTCGCCCCAGCATTCACCCGGTACACAGCGGCCGGCGCGCCGGTCGCCACATAGAGCCGCCCCTGGGCGTCGAACGCCAGGTCCCACACATACTTCGGCTTCTCCTGGGTGGCCGAGGGATCGAAGACCACCGTTGCCGTGTCGTCGGT
>DATJNE010000070.1:0-6833 GCA_035508305.1 Acidobacteriaceae bacterium
TACGGCTACAGCTACAACGGGCTGGCGAAGGTCGACTACACCATCAACGACAGGAACAGCCTCTCTGCGCATTGGTTCGCCGGCCAGGGCAACCAGGTGGCGCCCGTCGGCTCGTCGCTGAAGTGGTACTACGAGGTCGCACCGATTCACGTCCAGAACTACGCGCTGGTATACAACCACGTGTTCGCCCCATCGGTCACCAACCAGCTGCTGGCCGGAGTGAACTACTTCAACCAGGTCTTCAATGATTTCAACAACAGCTTTGACGCCGCGAGCCTGGGCCTGGTGACCGGATCCAGTCTTCCCGGGGCGCCGAACATCCAGATCACCGGCTTCGATCCAGTGGGCGAGACGCCTCCCGAGGGACGCAACGACATCACCGGGCACCTCACGGAAGACCTCGCCTGGACGGTGGGCAGGCACCAGTTCAAATTCGGCGGTGAATTTCGTCAGGCGCAGCTCGACGAGTTCTATCACCGGCACGCACTGGGCAGTTTCACCTTCGATGGATCGCAGGGCCCGGATGGTTCCGGCGACAGCTGGGGCGGCATTGCTGCCTACGGCGCAACCAACGGCCCACTGGTCAATTCGCTCGCTGATTTTCTCGCCGGGGATGTCCACACGTCCTCGATCGCGCTCGGCGATCCCGACCGCCAGGTCTTTGTGAATACCTTCGACGTCTTCGGACAGGATTCCTGGCAAGTGGCGACGAAACTGAACGTCAACTACGGTCTGCGCTGGGACTATGAGGGTCCTCTGCACAACTCCGCGAAGAACCTGTCGGTCTTTCGACCGGACCTGGGCGGCGTGGTCTTCCAGGGAGTCCAGATCAGTTCACTATACGATCCAACCTATCTGAACTTCAGCCCGCGAGTGGGAATCTCCTATCAGGCTTCGCCGAAGACCGTCGTTCGCGCCGGCGCCGGCCTCTACTTCGACACGCCGAACCTGAACCCCTTCCTCGACAATCGGCCGGGGAACGGCGCTCCCAACGGTGTTGAAGGAAACCCCGGCGGGCCGGCTCCGGTAACAACGGCAACCGCCAGCGACTACACGATCCAGTCCGGCGTAGACCCCTTCACTTCGTCAACTCCGTCGAACAGCATCTTCTCGATCGCAAAGAACTTTGTCCCCTCACACGATATGAACTACAACCTGCAGGTGGAACAAACGCTCGCCAATAACGTGATCGCGCAGATCGGTTACGTCGGCAGCGAGGGACGCCATCTGCTCTCGATCCTCGATATCAATCAGGCCGCGCCGGGGATTTACGCGACCGAAGCGCAACAGAACGCGACGCGTCCCTACTATGCTGAGTTTCCTGACTACACCTTCATCAATGAAGTGCGCAGCATCGGCACCTCGAACTACAACTCGCTGCAGGCCACGCTGCGCGTTGCCAACGTGCACGGGATCACGGCGCAGGCGGCCTACACCTGGTCGCACAGCCTGGATGAAGTCACTGCGTATCGCGGCGCCCTACCCCAGGACAGCACCAACTTCATGGGCGACTACGGGAACAGCGACTTCGACATGCATAACATCTTTGTCGGCCTGATCTCGTACGACATACCCGGAACTGCGAAGTGGAAAGGGCTGACCCATGGCTGGCAGCTGAACAGCCTGATGACCTTCCACGGAGGTTTGCCGTTTTCCGTGTACAGCTCCAGCGACACGTCGGGGACGGACGACGGCAATCAGCGGGCCGACATTGTTCCCGGCGTCGATCCGTACGCGGGCGGCCGCCAGGAATCGGTGGGCGGGGTCTGGCTGAATCAGGCGGCGTTTGTCGACGCGGCGGCGGGAACCTGGGGCGATTCGCGCCGGAATGCCTACTACGGGCCGGGCTACAACGATGTCGATTTCTCGGTCTTTAAGAACAACCACATCGGCGAACGGGTCTCGACGCAGTTCCGTGTCGAGATGTTCAACCTCTTCAACCGCACCAACTACGCCCCGCCACTGACGGGAAATTTCAACCCCTCCTACACCTACGACAACACGCTGACGCTGTTTACCACGATTGGCAGCTTCAACGGCGCACCGGGGATCGGCGCCGGCGAGCCGTTCAATACGCAGCTGGCGCTCAAGATATTGTTTTAGCCTCCC
The DNA here is from genome assembly GCA_035508305.1 of Acidobacteriaceae bacterium. Classification (GTDB taxonomy): domain Bacteria; phylum Acidobacteriota; class Terriglobia; order Terriglobales; family Acidobacteriaceae; genus Palsa-343. The sequence continues at coordinate 2,110 of DATJNE010000070.1, forward strand.
TGAAGCCCGTGGCTCTGTCTCCGGCCACGGGCCTTTTTTTGAAAGAGGGCAGGCTGTGGCACAATGATCGCGTTCCCCTGACAAAAGGACAGCAGGCAGGTATGGGTTTTACCAGACGTCAGTTTCTGATGCGTGTAGGTCAGGCGGGCGGCTACAGCGCCGCTTTTGTGATGATGCAGTCCCTGGGACTGCTGGCCATTCCGGAAGCCTCGGCGGAGTCGAGTACACTCCGCCTGATCGACGGAAAAGGCACAACGGTCGTCATCCTCGGAGCGGGCATCGCCGGCCTCGTGGCGGCGTATGAGCTGGGCAAAGCCGGCTATCGATGTACCGTCCTCGAAGCGCGCGAACGCTGCGGCGGCCGCAACTGGACGATTCGCGGCGGCAGCGAGGTCGAGTTCATGTCGGGGCTGCGCCAGTCCTGCTCCTTCGACGAAGGCAACTACTTCAATGCCGGACCGGCGCGTCTGCCCTCCATTCATCGCACCATGCTGGGCTACTGTCATGAGCTGGGGGTCGCGCTGGAGGTCGAAGTGAATTCCTCGCGCGGCGCGCTGATGCAGTCCAATCAGCTGAACGGCGGAGCACCGGTGACGGAGCGGCGTGTTGTGAACGATACCCGTGGACACGTCTCCGAGCTGCTCGCGAAGTGCATCCGCAAAGGCGCCCTCGACGAGCAGATCACTGCGGACGATCGCGAACGCATGATCGCGTTCCTCAGGACCTACGGCGATCTGCAGCCCGATCTCCTTTTCAGGGGCACGGAGCGCTCCGGCTATAAGGTTCCTCCTGGAGCGGGCAAGGCGATGCCCGAGCCCATCGACCCCCTGCCCATGCACGCTCTGCTCGATGCCGACCTCTGGCAAAGCATGATGGCCGAAGAAGTGATCGACTGGCAGCCGACCATGTTTCAGCCGGTGGGCGGCATGGATCGGATTCCCGCGGCATTCGAGAAGAAACTGGGAAGCGTGGTGCGGTCGGGAGCCGTTGTGCGCAGCATTCGGCAGTCGGCGACCGGGGTGACAGTCGTCTATCGCGATCGCGCCAGCGGTGCAGACCAGACCGTCACCGCCGACTATTGCATCTGTGCGATGCCCCTGACGATTGTGCGAACGCTGGACGCGGACTTCAGTGCCGCCGTTCGCCGGGCGATCGACGACAGCCACTACGATTCCGCTTACAAGATCGCCTGGGAAGCTCCTCGCTTCTGGGAAAAGGAGAACGCCATTTATGGCGGCCTTTCCTACCTCCAGCAGACCGTCAATGTCGTCTGGTACCCGAGTGCGCGGATGTTTTCCGATCGCGGTGTCGTGATTGGCGGCTATTCGGTCGAAAACGGAACCGCTTTCGGCAGGCTGCCGAATGTGCAGGCGAAGCTGGATGCGTCGCGCCAGGCGATTGAGCTGCTGCATCCGGGACACGGCAAGGATCTGACCAAACCGGTGTACATCAGCTGGGGCCAGATTCCCTACAACCTTGGATCGTGGATCAGCGGATTCGGCCACACCGGCCCCGGGTCGCTGGATGTTCTCCTCGTTCCCGACCGCAGGGTCTACTTTGCCGGAGACCACACCAGCCATCTGGTTGGCTGGCAGGAGGGCGCAGCGCTGTCTTCCTATCGCGTCATCCGTCAGCTGGGAACCAGGATTGAGAATGGAGGAAACCTTGCGGCGTAACTGCAGATGGATCGGAATGGTTGCCGTTGCACTGTGTTGGACCGGTGCAGCCCTCGCGCAGAGCAGCGTTACGCGGATTCCCCTGCCAAATTCGAACTTCCCGATTGCAGAGGGCGTTTGGGTGGGAGACACTCTCTACCTGAGCGGCATGCTCGATTCCTCGGTGGCCAAAGGACCGCCCGGAGATACCGAGACGCAGACCGTACACGCCCTGGAGAACATCAGGAAGGCGCTCGAGGAACAGCACCTGACCCTGAGCGATGTGGTGCTGATGCACGCGTACCTGGCCGGCGACCCGGCGCAGGGCGGGAAGATGGATTTCGCCGGTTTCATGAAGGGATACTCGCAATATTTTGGTACAAAGGATCAGCCCAATAAGCCGGCGCGCAGCGCCATGCAGGTAGCAGCTCTCGCGTTGCCGGGGGCTCTGGTCGAGATCGAAGTCGTCGCGGTCAGCAGCCACAGCCACGCACGTGCACATCCGGGGAAGTAATCGGGCTCGTAAATCAATTCAGGAGGCGAAGGTGACCACGAATCTATCCCGCCGTAGCTTCTTTGGTTTAGCCGCTGCCGCAACGGCTGCAGCCGCTGTGCCGATTCTGACCGAACCCCAGCTGGCGCTGGCGCAGCGCCGTCGCATGGCTCGGGAATTTCCGCCCGGAGCGGTGCGCATCGACGCGAACGAGAATCCGCTGGGACCGTGCAGCGGCGCCTGCTCGGTCATGACCAGTCTTCTGCCTGAAGGCGGACGGTATGACTTCGAGCTCACGCAAAAGCTGGTGGACACGTTTGCTGCCGCCGAAGGGCTGAAGCCGGACTACATCCTCGCCTACGCCGGATCGAGCGAGCCATTGCACTACACCGTGCTGGCCTTCACGTCGAAGGAGCGCAGCCTGGTGATCGCTGACCCCAGCTATGAAGCGCCCATGTATGCGGCGAAATACAGCGGAGCCAGCATCGTGAAGGTTCCGCTCGCGAAGGACTATTCGCACGACGCGAAAGCGATGGTGGCGGCGGATGCCAATGCGGGGGTGCTGTACATCTGCAACCCCAACAACCCGACGGGAACCATTACGAGCCGGGCCGACATTGAATACGCGCTGGCCAACAAGCCGAAGGGATCGATCCTGCTGGTGGACGAGGCGTACATCCACTTCTCCGATGCGACGCCCTCGATCGATCTGGTGAAGGCGGATAAGGATCTGATTGTGCTGCGCACCTTCTCCAAGATCTATGGCATGGCGGGCCTGCGCTGCGGCTTTGCCATTGGGCGTCCGGATTTGCTGGCGAAAATTCAGACGTACGGCATGAATTCGATGCCGATCCTGGCGGTGGCTGCGGCCACCTGCAGCCTGCAGGTCCCGGAGCTGGTTCCGGAGCGGCGCAAAATCAACACTGACATCCGCAACGAGACCTTCTCCTGGCTGGCGGCGAACAACTACAAGTTCATCCCTTCGCAGACGAACTGCTTCATGGTGGACACCGGGCGGCCCGGGAAAGAGGTCATCGCGGCGATGGCAGCGAAGAACGTCTTCATCGGGCGCACCTGGCCGGTTTGGCCGACCTACGTTCGAATTACGGTGGGGACGCGCGGCGAGATGGCGAAATTCCAGGACGCCTGGAAGGAAGTGATGAGCGCGCCGGCTTCGGCCTCGCGGCCCATCCGGAAAGCACCGGCGACTTTAGCGCTGGGAACACGGGACCTGCCGCCCGGGATGCAGCGCTTCTCGTAACGTTCCCGGGACGAAGATGCCGGCGGATGTTGATAGGGCCGGCGAGCCGCATGGTCAGGTGAAAGCCGGAGCACGCACGTTGCGACATTAATCTGCAGCGACGTGCTCCAGCCAGTCGACCGTCTTCCCATCGAGTTTCTCCTGGATCGCGATGTGGGTCATCGCGATTCCTGGAGCCGCGCCGTGCCAGTGCTTTTCCCCCGGCGCGAACCAGACAACATCGCCCGGATGAAGGTCCTCCACGGGGCCACCCCAGCGTTGCGCACGGCCCAGGCCGGAGGTGATGATGAGGGTCTGGCCGAGAGGATGGGTGTGCCACGCCGTGCGAGCCCCAGGCTCGAAGGTGACGTGAGCGCCGGCCACGCGCGCCGGATCCGGTGCTTCGAAGAGAGGGTCGATGCGCACCGAGCCGCTGAAGTAGTCTGCGGGACCGGGGCGCGACGGCTGCGAACCACTGCGCTTGATATCCATGACATGAGCTCCCTGGCGGCAATCGATACCGGTGGTCGAACCCTTCAGGATAATAGGCAGAGGACCGCAATCGGGAGCAGAAGCGGTTCCTCTGCAACAGGAGGCGTGGGGCATGGCGAGCAACGCACGGGTGGCGGTGGTGACGGGCGGGGCCCAGGGAATCGGGCGGCGAACCTCGGAGGTGCTCGCGGAGCGGGGATGGAGGGTGGCGATCATCGATTTGAACGAACCGAAGGCGACGGCGGAGGCGATCGAGACGAAGGGTGGCAAGGCGCTCGGGTTTGTGGGCGATATCACGCAGGAGGAAACAGTCGAGACCTTTGCCCGAGGGGTGGTGGCGGTGTTCAGGCGGGTGGATGTGCTGGTGAACAACGCGGGGATCAGCCTGATTCGCGCGGCGGAAGAAACGACGGCTGCTGAATATCGACGCGTAATGGAGGTCAACCTGGTGGCTCCCTTTCTGCTGGCGCGGGCCTTTGGCCGGAGCATGCTGGAGGCAAGGAGCGGCTCGATTGTGAATGTGGCATCGATTGCAGGGCTAGTGGCGGTGTCGGACCGTGCGGCGTACAACGCGTCCAAGCATGGACTGGTGGGACTCACAAGAACCATGGCCGCGGAGTGGGGCGGGCGCGGCGTCCGCGTGAACGCGGTGTGCCCGGGCTGGGTGAAGACGGAGATGGACGCGGCGGATCAGAAGGGCGGAAGCTATACGGATGCGGACGTCACGCAGCGAGTGCCGATGGGGAGGTTCGCGCGGCCCGAGGACGTGGCCAGAGCGATTGCGTTTCTGGCGGATGGCGAAGAAAGTGGGTTCGTCAACGGCGCGACGCTGACGGTGGACGGC
>DATJNE010000071.1:0-8895 GCA_035508305.1 Acidobacteriaceae bacterium
GCCACCGCGCCCACCGCGCGCTTCGCGTTGAATTCGTTCAGAGCTTCCAGCATCGCCAGGATGTTTTCCCGCGGCATCCCTGGACTCGTGCCGCCACCCACTGAAAGAATGATTCCCTCGCCGCCCGACCCTTCCAGCACCTCCAGCGTCTCGTCCTTCACTTCTTCCGGAGTCCCGCGCACGCCGATCTCCAGCGGATTCACATTCCCCATCAGGCACATCCTCTCGCCTACGCGCCGCTTCACCTCAGTGATGTGCCGCTGCTTGCCCCAGTTCAGCACATTGAATCCCGTGTCCGGCAGATGATCCAGACATGCATCCACTTCGGCGTCGTTGTGATACACCTTCACCCAGTCCTTCGGGAAGGCGTCGCAGATTCTCTTCAGGTAAGGATGCGCGAATTCCAGGTAATGCTCCTCGTTCACGAACCCGACAATATCGTCGAGAATGAAAATGCTCTCAACCGAATCCCCCATCACCTTCTGCTGCGCCTTCAGCCAGTCGATGATTACCCGCGTGCACAGATCGATCAACTTGTGCGCCCCTTCCGGGTTCTCCACCAGATCGATCATGAACTCCGTCGTGCCGCGCACAAATCCCGCCGTGCACAGCGGTCCGCGCGACGTCACCATGGGCAGGATGTAACCCGCGTCAGAGATCCGCTGCCGTGCCATTTTGATCCGGTGCAGCGTCAGCCCCGCAAAGGCATCTGCCTCCACTTCGTATTCCGGAAACTTCTCGATGTCTTCCAGGCGATACAGCGTGGCGTACTCGCTGGGCGTATTGTCCTGCCAGAACTTGATCTTCGCTCCCAGCACCGAGGGCTCCGCCGCCATCCCGTACTCCATCCACCACGACGGAATGAAGATGATGTCCGGGAACTCCTTCATGATTTTCAGGTTCGACTGGAACCACAACTCCGGATCGAGGAAGTAGTCCATGTGGCTGATCCCGAGATATCCCGGAACCCAGGGGCTGTCCACAATCAGCGCCATCGGGATTTTGTCCATCTTTTCCCGGCGGGCAGCGCGCTTAAAGATCTCCCATTGTTCTGGCAGCATACTATTTCCCCCAGGTCATCTTCAGGAACCCGCAACCCCAACAAGCCATAAACATCGCGTTCTAACGGCTACTCGAGATTCCCAACCGCACCTTGCGCTTTCTTTGCAGCCGATATTGTTTACCATAACAACAAATCTGTAATCAAAGACAGATTTTCCGCCGAACAGGTCGCCGGACACCATTGATTCTACGGGTACTAACGTCATTCCGTAATTGAAACTCCGCTCTGCGGTCGCTTTCCCCGGCCGAGCACCCCATTTTCCGCTGCCGCCAGCCCCAGCAGCACCGCCACCGCCCCCACCGCCACCGCGAAACCGACCCGAAGCGACCCAGTCTCGGTCGAGACCAAGCCCGTCAGCCACGGTAGTACCGCTCCTCCGCTCGCCGTCACCGCAAAAACCCAGCCTGTATTACGGTGATCTCGCAAGCGCCCCAGCATTCGTGACACCCCAATGGGAAAAACCGGCCCAAAACCCGCCCCTGCCACCGCCACTGCAGCCAGCACCACTGCCGTTGAATGCGCAAGCACCATCGCCATTACCCCGATCAGCGATAACACGAGGGCCGGCAGCAGCACCAGGCGTTCCGCGATTGCCTGAAGAGCAGCGGAGCCCAACCACCGCCCGGCCAGCAGTGCCAACCAGAAAACGGACACCATCACGCTCGCCCGCGCCACCGTCAAGCCGCTGAACCGGTGAGCATAGGTTGTGATCCAGCCGCTCACGACCGTCTCCACGCCCACGTAAAGGAAGAGAAACACCGCGAAGAACACCAAGACCCCTGCCTCGGAGGCCAGCGGAGCCCGCGGTGCGCCGCCGGCCGCCGCAAACTCCGGCTCACGCCACTGCGGCGCCAACCCCCCAAACATCCCCGCCGCTCCCAGTGCCAGCGCCAGCAGCAGCCATGGCAGCAACTCCCGCTGTTCCGCTGCGGCAATCAGCCACGGGCAGGCCACCGCGCCTAATCCCCACCAAAGATTCACGATGGAGATCCTGCGCGCTCGCTCTGCGGCGCCCGCGTCGGACTCCGTTGCCTGCGCAACCGTCAGGTTCGTGGCCGTCACTGAAAGCCCGATCCCCAAGCCAACCAGCGCAAAAGCCGTCAGCGCCAGCGCGTGACCCACCGATGCTTGCGGCGCCTGTTCCGCCGCGATCAGCAACAGAACACCGCAGGTCATCGACCCATACCCGAGGGGCAGATTCCGCCGCAGCCAGTGCGGCGAAAAGATCGACCCCACGGTCGAGGCCAGAAATTCCGCTGCAAAAAATGTTCCCGACTGCAAGTCGCGTAGTCCCCATCGCGCCGCCATCGCTGGCAACAGAGGCCCCGGCAGCACGGTCACCATGCCGCACACGACGAATCCGAAACATAAGAGGGAAAATCGAGGAGCGCGTCTGACGATCATCGAGAACGGCGATTCTGGCTCGGCCAGGGTCTCTTTACCGTGCACCCCGGGACCCGAACCTGCCCTACTTCCTCTTCATCCGCGCTGGATTCGGCGGCAGCGTTGACTCCCGGATGATCAGCTCCGGCACAATCGATACGCGTTCCGGAAAGTCCTTCAGTCCGCGGATGCGCTGGAGCAGCATGCGTGCCGCCGTGTTGCCCATACTACTGAGCGGCTGCCGGATCGTCGTCAGGCTCGGGGTGTGATAAGCCGCCCCCTGAATATCGTCAAAGCCGATCACTGAGACGTCGTCCGGCACGCGCAACCCGTAATCGCGCAGCGACCGGATTGCCCCGATTGCTGCGATGTCGTTGTACGAGACCAGTGCTGTAAAGGGCCGCTTTGCCGCCAGCAGCTTCGGCACCACAGGGTATCCCAGTTCCGGCGACGACAGATTCTCTTCCAGCTGCACCACGAGATCCGGATGCACTTCGATTCCCAGATCCCTCGCCACTCCCATCAGGCTCTTCCAGCGATCGTCCGAGTCCGAGCTGAACGTTTGGCCCCGCATGAACCCGATCTGTCGATGGCCCAGCTGATAGAGGTGCCGCAGCGTCAATTCCGCCGCTCGCGCGTGATCCAGCACGATCCGGGTCACTCCCGGCAAGGGCCTGTGCGCAGCCACCGCCACCACCGGCAACGGCAGGCTGTGTTGCAGCGCCGTGTCGATGGCCACAAACCCCTCCACCGACCGGTCCATGAGCAGTCCCGGATATTCCTCGATCAGGTCCGCTTTCCGTCGATGGCTCGCCGTCAGGTAGAAATACCCCTCCTCGATCAATACTTCTTCGATGCCGCTCATCACCAGCACCGAGTAGCCGTCGCTCAGCTCCGGCACCAGTACGCCGACGGAGAAGCTCTGCCTCCGGCGCAGCGACCGGGCAAAGAAACTCGGCCTGTACTCGAATTTCTTCGCGGCCGCGATCACCCGGTCCCGCGTCTCCTGCGGAATTGACCGCACCCCTGGCGCGTTGTTCAGAACCAGTGAAATCGTCGCCGGTGACAGGTCCAGATAGTCCCCCAGCGTCCGCAGACTGATCGGTCTCGGCGGCAGGAATTCCCCTTTTGCCGTCTCTCCGGATCCGTCCCTTCCCTGTCCCACTTTTTTTGCCGCTGCTTTCCTGCGTCCGGCCATGCCCAAAGTTGTAACGTGTGCGCGCAGGAATCTACAACGAAAATGTCACCGCTGCTCCCGCCGCCTCTTCTTCGCGCTATCCTTATATCACCCCTTTCGCAAAAAGGATGGCCCGTTTTTCCGGCAAGCTGCGGGCCCGGGAGTCTCCCTCGGTCGTGCTCAACCGCGAAGAAAAGCTGCCCGCTGTTCGCCTCGCCGTCATCCAGTACGTTATTGCGGCTGTCATGGCGATTCTGGTCTTCGGCCTGTGGCGGCTTCAGGTCGTCGGTGGCCAGAACTACCACGCCCTCGCGGAAGCCAATCGCATCCGCAAGGTACCCATCCTCGCGCCCCGCGGCAAGATCTTCGACCGCGAAGGTCGCCTCATTGTCGACAACTATCCCTCTGTCTCCTGCTTTCTCGTTCGCGAGCAGGGCCACGACATTACTCCCGACCTGCCCCTCATCGCCCGCGGCCTTCATCTCACGATCGATCAGATCGACGCCATCCTGAAGAAGTATCGCTACGCTCCTAAATACCAGCCGTTACCCCTTAAACAGGACATCACCCCCGACGAGGAAGAGTTCATCGAAGCCCACAAAGACGAACTTCCCGAACTCGACACCATTCAGGAGCAGCGCCGCCTTTATCCCCGTGACGGATTCGCCGCCCAGTTGATCGGCTACGTTGGCGAGGTGAGCGAAGAGATGCTGAACGACCCGCGCTATGCCATGTATGAGCCCGGCGACGTCGTCGGCCGATCAGGCATCGAAGCCTCCTACGACGGCATCCTGCGCGGGGAAGACGGCTCAGAAGATGTGGCCGTCGACAGCCATGGCCGCGAGATCGGCCGCCTCGGCATCGAGCCGGCCAAACCCGGTCAGAGCCTGCGCCTCACTATTGATCTCGATATCCAGCGGGCGGCGGAGAACGCACTCGGCGACCGCAATGGCGCCGTCGTCGCCATCGATCCCCACACCGGCGAGGTCCTTGCCCTGGTCAGCCGCCCCATCTTCGATCCCAACGACTTCGCGGTTAAAATCAGTCGCAGCGACTGGGACAAGCTCATCACCGACCCCAACCATCCACTCATGGATAAGGCGATCCAGGCGCAGCTCGCCCCGGGCTCCACATTCAAAATCATCATGTCCCTCGCGGGTCTCCAGGAAAACGTCGCCCAGACCTTCAAAGTCGACTGCACCGGCGGCGCGACCCTCTATGGTCACTTCTTTGCCTGCGACAAACACCATGGCGAAGTCGACATCGAGCACGCCATCCCGTGGTCCTGCGACACGTATTTCTATGAACTCGCAGTCCGCCTCGGCATTGACACCATCGCGCATTACGCCCACTCCGTCGGCATCGGAGAAAAAACCGGAATCGACCTCCCCGATGAAGCGACCGGAATCATGCCCTCGACGGAATGGAAGCTGCGAACCTTCCACGAAAAGTGGTACGCCGGCGAAACCGTCTCGGTCGGCATCGGTCAGGGCGCCGTTGCGGTCACGCCCATCCAGTTGGTGCGCGCCATCGCTGGCATCGCCTCCGGCGGCGTACTGAAACGCCCGCATGTCGTCTTCCCCAGCGAGCTCAGCCCCGAGATGTACCAGCAAATCCTCGAAAACTACCCCGGCTCCGGCGACGCTACCATCGAGGAATCGCCCTCCACCTGGGAAATCATCACCGAAGGCATGTACAACACGGTTAACGGCCCGGGGGGTACTGCCGCGCGTTCGCAACTGGTCGGTATCGATTTTGCCGGGAAAACCGGTACAGCCGAGGTCGTCAATCACAGCGCCGGCGTCAAGAGCCTCGGCACCGGCAACGAGCGCGCCAACGCCTGGTTCGTAGGTTTGGCACCCCGCCGCAATCCCGATATCGCCGTAGTGGTTCTCCGGGAGCATGGCGGCTGGGGAGCCGATGCAGCCGCGCCGATCGCAGCGCGCGTCATCGAGGCCTACGTCGACAAGCAGCGCCGCCTTAACCACAACCTCGTCGCTGAACAGCCAAAGCCGATCGAGGTCGGGGCCCTCTGGTCGAACCCTGAAGACCCCGACGCCCTGGGCGGCAAACCACTCCCAACCCCGCCCGGAAAGAAGCCCGACCCTGAAGTCGCGTCCATCCGCGGCGGCCACTTCTCCGTCCCGGTCCAGTAGTTTCTCATCCTGAGCGGAGCGCCAGGGCTCTCGCCGGCCGAGTCATCCTACTGGCTCAGCGCCCGCACAACTGCCGCCACCAGCCCGCCAAGGTCGTGCGGATCCGCCTCCGCCGCCGGTTCCCATCCATTCTCGCGAAGCGTCTTGCTCGTAACCGGTCCGATCGACACAGCCTTCATCGCCTTCGGCCTTCCGATCCCTGCTTCACTGAGCAGCTTCAGGAGGTTTGTAACCGTCGAGGGGCTGGTAAGCGTAGCTGCTGCCACTTCACCACCGTTCGCTCCAAAAATCGTGCGCACCGCTGTGACAGATTCCTCCGGAACTTCCGTCCGGTATGCGTCCACCACATCCACGGTTGCCCCGCGGGCCCGCAGTTCGTCCGGAATCACATCCCGCGCGATCGCCGCCCGCACCAGTAACACCCGCTGCCCCCGAATATGATCGCCCAGTACCTCCACCAGCGATTCCGCCACGTACTCCTTCGGCGTCAGCATCACTGCCAGCCCTGCCGCTTCCAGCGCCCGCGCCGTCGCCGATCCCACCGCCGCGACCTTCGCTCCTGCAAGGTCCGCTGCTCCGATGCCCAGCTCCCGCATTCGCCCCGCCAGCGCCTGCACCCCGTTTCCACTGGTCACAATCAGCCAGCCGTAATAGGACGGAGACTGCGACAAATTCCTGAGCGCGCAATCCAGATTGGCGTACGACTCCGGCGGCACAATCTCAATCGCCGGAATCTCGACGATCTCCGCACCCAGTACCCTCAATCTGTCCGATAATTGGCCCGCCTGATGCCGCGCCCGCGTCACCAGGATCCTCCGCCCAAGAAGCGGAAGATCGCTCATGCCGCTCCAACCGGGGTGGCTCCCGGCTTCTCCGGCACTCCCGTCCCCAGCAGTCTCGCCGCTCCACGCTCCAGCAGCTCCGCCGCCACCTTCCGCCCCAGCGCGTCGGGGAGCAAATCCCTCTGCCGGTCGAGCGCGACGCGCAGCACCTCCGACCCATCCAGCGCCGCCACGGCCGCCACCACGCTGTAGCCTGCATCGCCCGCGAAGCAATGGATGCCGATCGGCACCTGGCACCCGCCGCCGAGCCCGGCCAGCGCCGCGCGTTCCACGGTCACGGCATAGTGCGTGGCCTCATCATCCAGAAACGCCAGCGCCGCCAGCGTTCGCTCGTCGCCCGTACGCGCCTCGATCGCGAGTGCGCCCTGCCCCGCCGCCGGGCACAAAACCAGCGGCGAAAAACATTCTCGCCGATGCGCCGTCAGCCCCAGACGCTCCAGTCCCGCGCTCGCCAGAATGATGGCATCCACCTGCCCCTCCGCCAGCTTGCGCAGGCGCGTATCGACATTCCCGCGAAACTCCACACAGGTCAGATCCGGCCGCTGCGCCTTCAGCTGCGCCTGCCGCCGCAAACTGCTCGTTCCGATGCGCGCCCCGCGCGGCAGCGCCTCGAAGCTCTCGTATTGTACCGACACAAACGCGTCCCGCGGATCCACCCGCTCCGGAATCGCCGCGATCGTGAACGGCGCAGCCAGCTCCGTCGGCAGATCCTTCAGACTGTGCACGGCCAGATCGATGCGCCCGTCGTGCAGCGCCTCTTCGATCTCCTTGGTGAACATCCCCTTCGCGTCGCGCTCCGTCCCGCCCACCTCAGCAAACGGAACGTGCTGCATCGCGTCGCCCAGCGTCTTGATGATTTCAATCGCGACGTCGCGCCCGGCGCCGCGCAGCCGATCCGCAATATGGTTTGCCTGCCACAGCGCCAGCTTCGACCCGCGCGACCCGATGCGTAGTGCACCCTTCGCCGTCCCAGTTCTTGTTTTGTCGTTGAGATTCGTCATGCGGGATCCGAGTTCAGCCAAGCCGTGTCACCACCGGCTACATCTTACCCGGCTTGTCGGGCTCCGGCTCCGAGACGCCCTCAGGCTCCCTGGCCGGCGTCGCCTTGTGCCCGTAGTCGAACATTCCCCGGATCGTCTCCAGCGCCGCCGCATCCCCCTCGCGCGCCGCTGCTTTCATCGCCTGCAGCGGGATATGCATGAACTTGTTCATCAGCCCGCGCGTCAGCGCCTCAACAGCTTCCTGCTGCTCCGGCGTCAGCGACTGCAGCAAAGCACGCTGTCGATAGAGCTCCGCCTGCCGCAACCCCTCCGCGGTTTCCTGCGCATCCACCAGCACCGGAGCAATGTCGATCGTCCGAATCCGCCGCCGGAACCGCTCCGTTTCCTCGACAATGATCGCTTCGGCCTTCTCGGCTTCATGCCCGCGATCCACACGGTTCGATGCCGCCACCTGCTGCAGATCGTCGATGTCGTACAGAAACATCCCTTCCAGACGGTTCACCTGCGGATCCACATCCCGAGGCACTGCGATGTCGATCACGAACACTGGGTGCCCTTTCCGCCGATGCAGGATCGACTGCGCCTGTGCGACCCCGATGATCGCTTTCCCCGCGCCCGTCGACGTAATGATGATGTCGGCCTCCTGCGCCCGCGCATCCAGCTCTTCAAACCGGATCGCCCGCCCCAGAAACAGTTCGGCCAGCCGCACCGCGCGTTCGTATGTGCGATTCGCCACCAGAATCGAGTCCGCGCCGTTCTGCATCAGATGCCGCGCCGCCAGCTCGCTCATCTTGCCGGCGCCGACAATCAGAATCTTCTTCCCCTCGAGCGATCCGAAAATTCGCCGCGCCAGATCCACTGCCACCGACGCAATCGAAACCGACGACGACCCGATTTCGGTCTCCGTCCGCACCCGCTTCGCCGCCGTGAACGCACCCTGCAGCAGCTTGTCCAGTGGACCCTTTACCGCTCCCATCTCGCGCGCCAGATTCCACGACTGTTTCACCTGCCCCAGAATCTGCGCCTCTCCCACCACCATCGAATCGAGGCTCGCCGCCACCCGGAACATGTGCCGCACCGCCTCCTCATCCTGGTAGCGATACAAATGCGGTTCCAGCACGCTGCGATCCAGCGAAAACTGCTCGGCCAGGAATTCCGGCAGCTTCGGCTCCAGTCCGTTGTGCGCCACCAGCAGCTCCACGCGGTTGCAGGTCGAAAGGATCATCGCCTCCTGCACGCCCGTCCGCGCCAGCAGCGCCCGCGTCGTCTCCGG
>DATJNE010000072.1:0-93013 GCA_035508305.1 Acidobacteriaceae bacterium
CTTCATCGCAAAGACCTGCCCGGCCGTCCGGACATCGTGCTGCCAAAGTTCCACACCGCGATCTTCGTGCACGGCTGCTTCTGGCACTGTCACCGTTGCAAATATGGATCGGTGGTTCCGGCTACCCGCGCGGACTTCTGGGCTGTCAAACGCGGTGGCAACGTCGCGCGCGATCGCCGCAACCAGGCGGCTCTCCGGCGTCTCGGCTGGCGCGTCGTCGTGTTATGGGAGTGCGCAGTGCGGACGGCGGAGGATGCTCGGGCCAGGCTGGAGAAGCTGCGGATTGGAGAACCGCGAGCATCCGCGAAGAACTGGGGTTGATAGCGGCGCAGGTTCGCGATAGATTGGTGCGGCGTTCAAGCTGCCCCATGACGCTCGCCAGTACCACCCTGCAACTTCAACTCCAGGGAAACGCTGTCATGAAGCCGATTCGCTCGCTCACATGCATCCTGGCTCTTTCGGCCGCATTCTCCGCAATCGCGCCAGGGCAGGATGCCGCGCCGGCACAGTCGCTGCCCAGCGACCCGGCTGCGCTGCTGCAACTTGCGTCGGGCGTGAATGGGCTTCACGGAGCGAACCTGCAGCCGTGGCACGTTCGCGCCACATGGCAGACGCTGGACGCCAAAAGCAAGGTGAAGGAACAGGGGACGTGGGAAGAGTGGTGGGCTGGACCCGACGAATTCAAAACAGAACTCAGCGGTCCCGGGTTTCAGCAGACCCGGTGGGCTACCAGTCGCGGCGATTTTATCTCGGGCGACAGTGCGTGGCCATCCTGGGGTTACAGCGTTGTGGCGCAGATGTTCACGAAGCCGCTGCCCGATCAGGAGGTACTCGCCAAAATGTGGCTGGCTCGCAGCCAGGAGAAGGATAATGGCGTGGCCATCGAGTGTGTCTCCGCCACATCGCGGTCTCCGCAGCCGGGACCCCCTGTTGGGAAATATTGCTTCGTGGGTAGCCTGCCGGCGGTTCGCATCGAGGGAACTGCAGCGATGCAGACAATTTTCGATGCGCTTGTTCGGTTCCAGGGTCAATATCTGGCGCGCGGGTTGCGCATCTACCGTGTCGATATGCCGGCGATCCAGGTTCATCTGGATCAGCTCGGACCGCTTCAGCCGGCGCTGCGGGACGAGCTTACGCCGCCCACGAATGCCATTGCTGCCTCACCATGGGAGCATTCGATGAGCGGGCATATCAAGGTCGGGAATCGAATTTCGGGCAAACTGCCTGAATATCCCGAGGAGGCGAAGTATCAGCGTGTTCAGGGCACGGTCACCCTCTTCCTGGTCATCGGGACGGATGGTGCGGTCCACGATGTCGAAGTCATTGGCGGCCCGGCTGCCCTCCAGCAAACGTCCGTCGATTCCGTAAAAACCTGGCGCTTTACGCCGTACACGCTTGATGGAGAGCCGATCGAGGCGGAGACTCAGGTTAACGTGGCTTTCAGGCTTGGGCAATGAGGATATGACCATCCATCCGGACTGAGAATCAATTCCTCTTTCCGATCTCCTGTGTGAGGGGGCGGGAGCTTCTGCCGGGGCCTTGCTGTGCGGCACCCAATCAAGAGATTTCCTGAGAGCGCGGCGCGTTACCATCGTTCTCAATGTCTGACTTGGCCAACCTGCCCACCGAAGCCCGCAACCCCGCGTCGGAGCGCATCGACGAAGTCTCGACACTGGAGTTGGTGCGCATCCTCCACGCCGCCGATCGGGAAGCCGTGGCCGCGGTCGGGCGCGTTTTGCCGCAGATTGCCGCCGCAATCGACGCGATTGTTCCGCGCATGGAGGCCGGCGGGCGTCTCTTCTATCTCGGCGCGGGGACTTCCGGGCGGCTCGGGGTGCTCGATGCATCGGAGTGCCCGCCGACCTACAACACGCCGCCCGAACTGGTGCAGGGAATCATCGCCGGCGGCGACGTCGCGCTGCGGCGCTCCATCGAACGCGCCGAAGACAACCCCGACCTCGGTGCACGCGACCTCGAGGAGCACGACTTCGGCGCAGGCGATGCGCTGGTCGGGATCGCCGCCAGCGGGCGCACTCCGTATGTGCTCGGCGGCATGGAGCATGCGCAGCGCCTGGGTGCGCTCAGTATCGGACTGACCTGCGTCGCAGGCTCACCCGTAGCGCAGGCGGCCCGGATCGCCGTCGTGCCGGAGACCGGTCCGGAAGTCGTTACCGGCTCGACGCGCATGAAAGCCGGCACCGCGACCAAGCTGGTGTTGAACATGCTCTCGACCGGTGCGCTGGTGCGGCTCGGCTACGTCTACGGCAACCTGATGGTCAACGTCCAGCCGACCAATACGAAGCTCGCCGACCGCGCGGCCCGGATCATCGCTGCGATCGCTGGTCTCAGCTACGACGAGGCGGCGCATCTGCTGGCGAAAGCCGAAGCCGTCAAAACTGCGGTCGTCATGCAAAAACTCGGCCTCAGCCGCACCGATGCCGAAGCGCGCCTGGCGCAGGCGCACGGCCGGCTGAAAGACGCCCTGGGAACGAGAACGCCATGAAGGCGACGCAGTTTGAATTCCGCTTCCGGCTCATCATCATCTTGTTGCTGTACTCTCTCGGCTTCTGGGCGCCCTGGATGTGGCTGTCAAACCAGGGCCCGCCGCCCCCGACCACGACCTGGCTGGCGATCCCGACACTGCTGGCACGCTGGGCCGCTGTGCGCCTGGATATCGCCTCCCTGGTCGTCACATGGCTGGCGATTGCGTTCTGTGTGGCCGGCGCCGTCCTGCGCGTCTGGGGTACGGCCTGGCTCAGCGCGGGGGTGGTCCATTCCGCCGCCATGCACGGCGAACATGTGATGGCCTCCGGGCCCTATCGTTACGTGCGCAACCCCCTGTATCTTGGGTCGTATCTGCTGGCCCTGAGCATCGCCATCCTGATGCCCCCCTCGGGCGCCGCGGTTTTCCTGGTCTTGCTCGCCGTCTTCTATTTCCGCCTCATCCTCGGCGAAGAGGCGTTCCTGGCGCGCCAGGCCGGCGAGACGTATCTCGAATACAAAAAGCAGGTTCCCCGCCTCATGCCGTCGCTGCGCTCGCGGCTTCCCGCATCCGCCACACGCCCGCAATGGCTCACCAGCCTGGTGGCCGAGGCGTTTCCGGTCATTTTCTCCGTTTGCCTCGCGGCGCTGGCCTGGCGTTATGAGCCCCGGTTGCTGATCAAGTGCCTGCTCGTCAGCTTCGGCGTGTCCCTGGTGACGCGTGCGTTCCTCCCCGGCAAACAGCCAGCCGCCGAGTAGCAGTCGCGCCCGGCTCGGCTCACGTCATTTTTCCCGGCGTACCGACGTCCTGCTCCTCGCTGTCGGCATCGGCCGTATGGCCATGCGTCGCCCACAGGATGCAAACCAGGAAGACAACGACGAACAGCAGAATAAGGCCCACGGTGTTCGGGGTTCCGCCCATTGCAGTGACTCCAGTAAGCAGAGAGTCTTCAGACCGGAGTTACGTTGTCTCGTGAAGACGAAAAGAGATAGGCTCTCCTCGCAGAATATCCGCTGCGCTGGCCGGGCCGCTCAGCAATCCCGGGCGCCTGTGCGCTCAGTGATCCTTCGCCACCACGGAAAGATCCTCGTTATCGGCATTCGAGGGGTGCCCGTGAGTCGCCCAGAGAATACAAAACACGAAGATCAGCGGAAACATGAGAACGACGAAGATTGTGCTGGGAGTGATGTCCATACGCGCTCCTTCCGGCGCTATTCTGCGCGCTTTTCGGCTGGACAGAGCGAATTTCGCAGTCATTCACACCCCGCAGGTAACTTTTCCGTGTGCCAAAGCGTCTCAGCAGGCACAAGCGCGCCTCTTTTTGCAGCTGGGACGGGAGAACTCCGATGAAGACCCCCTCCGTGTGGCTCTCAGTGGTCCTGCTTTCTGCCTTTCTCTCCACCCCTGTTCTCGCCCAGGATGTCGGCATCGGCGGCGCCGCCCGCAGTGGCAGCGTCTTTGCCGAAGTTTCCGGCGCTCGCACCGGACAGGGCGCGGGCTATGTGTGGGGTGGCAGCGCCGGTGCCTACATCCAGGGACAGGTGCTGGGATTTGTCGCCCGTGCCACGGTCCTGCCCGGCAATGACGATATTCATGTGTATGACGCGGTTGTTGGTCCCCGTCTTGCCGTGACTCTGCCCTTCGTCCGGGCATGGCTGGAAGTTGGCGGCGGGGCAGGATACACCGGCGGATACTATAGCTCCGGGACATCCCTGGGCTCTGCCTGGGGAGCTGCGTGGCAGGCGGATGCCGGCGTTTCCCATCACATTCTGCCCCGGCTCGACTGGCGCATCCTCGACGTTGGCTACGGCCACATCTACACCGGCTCCGGCGTCTCGCCCATCATGGCCAGCACCGGCCTGACCCTCCACGTCTGGTAGCCAATCGCTCGACCGCTCCTGCTCTCGATCAGTTCCCCGAAGCGATCGCCGCGAAAGCCCGGCCGGCCGCCTCGACCGTCTGCTCGATGTCGGCCGGGGAGTGCGCCACGCTCATGAACGCAGCCTCGAACTGCGAAGGCGGCAGCCAGACCCCCGCCTCGATCATGGCCCGGTGAAAGGCGGCAAAGCGTCTCGTATCGGATTGCGCTGCGTCGTCGTAGTTTCTGACCGCGCCTGACGCGAAGAACCAGGTCCACATCGATCCGAACCGGTTGGTCGTGAGCGGAACGCCTGCAACCGCCGCTGCCGCCCCCACCCCCTCCGCCACCGCCGCGCTCAGCTTTTCAAGTTTTGGATAGACCTCCGCCCGGTGTTCCTGCAGATAACCGACAGTCGCCAGCCCCGCGGCCATCGCCAGCGGGTTACCGCTCAGCGTACCCGCCTGGTACACCGGCCCCAACGGCGCAAGCTGATCCATCAGATCGCGCTTTCCGCCGAACACCCCAACCGGTAGCCCGCCGCCCACAATCTTGCCCAGCGTGACCAGATCGGGATGGAGGCGATACAGCTCGCAGGCGCCCCCCAAAGCAACACGAAACCCGGTCATCACCTCGTCCACAATCAGCAGGGCTCCTTCGCGTGCGGTGATCGTGCGCAACCCGTCCAGATAACCCTCCGCCGGAGGAATACACCCGGCATTCCCGACAACCGGCTCCACAATCACAGCGGCAATCGCACGTCGATGCGCCGCGAAGGCAGCCTCGACCGCAGCCAGGTCGTTGTACGGCACAGCCAGCGTGAGATGCGCAATCTCCTCCGGCACTCCAGCCGAGCCGGGGATGCCGAAGGTCGCCACCCCCGAACCGGCCTTCACCAGCAGTCCATCGGCGTGGCCGTGATAGCAGCCTTCGAACTTCACAATGATCTTCCGGTCCGTGGCGGCTCGCGCCAGCCGGATCGCTGACATCGTTGCCTCCGTCCCTGAGCTGACGAAACGCAGTTTCTCGATCGCCGGATAGCAGGCGACAACCTTCTCTGCCAGGTCTGCCTCCGAGCCCGTGGAAGCGCCGAAGCTGGCGCTCTTTGCCGCTGCTTTCTGGATCGCCTCGACCGCCGGCGGAAAGGCATGACCGAGAATCATTGGGCCCCAGGAGCCGAAATAGTCGATGGAACGGTTGCCGTCGGCATCCCAGAGATACGCCCCTTCGCCGCGCACCACGAAAGGCGGTTCGCCCCCTACGGCGCGAAAGGCGCGAACCGGCGAGTTCACGCCTCCGGGAAACAGCTTTTCTGCGCGCTGCCGCAGCGCGGCGGATCGGGCAAAGGTGGCGGGCATGGTTCCAGTATAGGTGTTGCCTCGCAGATACCCCAGGTGACTCGATTGATCCAGATAGAAGATACTAAGACCCAGCGATGAAGAGTCTCCCCGTCATTCTCCTGACCTCCGCCAGCCTGGTGACAATGACAAAAGCAGTGAGCCCTGAGGCCGCCGACCCCGGCGCCCAGTTCCGCGCCCTTGCGGATCAGTACTTCTCCGACGTGATGTTCCGCTTCGGGCCCACGAACGCTACCGCCGTTGGCTTCCATCAGTACGACACGAAGCTGGAGGACTACACCCGCGCCGGAATCGACGCCGAGGTCGCGGCCCTCCGGGAATTCGAGTGGAAGTTCGACGATTTTCCGGAGACCGGTCTGGATGAAAGCACGCAGGGCGATCTCGCCATCATGCGCTGCCAGGTGCGCAGCAATCTGCTCGAGCTGGAGACGATTCGCCCCTGGGAGAAGGATCCCGACACCTATTCCAGCGGCATCACCAACAGCGCCTTCGTCCTGATGGAGCGTGATTTTGCTCCGGTGGATGAGCGGCTGAAATCTCTGGTCGCCCGCGAACAGCTGATGCCCGCGGTTTTCACAGCCGCCCGCCAGAACCTCACCAATCCACCCCGTGTTTACACCGAAATTGCACTGGAGCAGCTGCCCGGCATCGTCAGCTTCTTCCAGCACGATGTGCCCAGCGCATTCATGGGTGCGAAAGATCCGGCCACCGTCGCCGAATTCCGGAAAACCAACGCCCAGGTGATCGCCGCGCTCGAGAGCTACCAGCACTGGCTGAAGACCGATCTCCTCTCGAAGTCCAATGGCGATTTCCGTATTGGCGCGGAGACCTTCCGCAAGAAGCTCCTCTATGACGAGATGGTGGACACGCCCCTCGATCGCCTTCTCCAGATCGGCTACGATGACCTGCACAAAAACCAGGCCGAGTTCAAACGCGTCGCGAAGGAAATCGATCCCAACAAAACCCCCAAAGAAGCGCTGGCCGAGCTGGCCGCGATTCACCCGGCGCCGGATCAGCTCCTGCAGGCCTTCCGCAACACTTTCACCAGCCTGATTGCGTTCATCGACGCCAAGAAGATCATCACCATCCCCTCGACCGTGCAGCCAACGCTGGAAGAGACGCCGCCCTTCATGCGCGCTACCACCCAGGCGTCGATGGACACACCCGGCCCCTACGAGCGGCACTCCACCACGGCGTATTTCAACGTCACGCTGCCGGAGAAGAGCTGGTCCGCCGCGCAGGTGAGTGACTACATGGCGGCCTTCAACCGCGGAACCATCATCAGCACCGCCGTGCACGAGGCGTATCCCGGCCACTACGTGCAGTTCCTGTGGGTGAACCACGGCAACCTGAGCGCCGTGCGGAAGCTGACCGGTTCGAACACCAACATCGAGGGGTGGGCGCACTACTGCGAACAGATGATGCTTGACGAGGGCTATAACCAGCCCGGCGTGGGCGCCAAAGACGAGCGCGAGTCGCACCTGATCCGCCTCGGCCAGCTGCAGGATGCTCTGCTGCGCGACGCGCGCTTCATCGTCGGCATTCGCATGCATACGCAGAATATGTCGCTGCAGCAGGCGGAGGACTTCTTCGTCAACGAGGGCTACCAGTCCCGAGCCATCGCCGAAGTGGAGACGAAGCGCGGCACCTCCGATCCGACCTACCTCTACTACACCCTCGGCAAGCTCGAGATCATGAAGCTGCGGTCTGACCTCCGGAGAAAAGAGGGCGCGAACTTCTCTCTCCAGAATTTCCACGACGACTTCATGCGCCAGGGGGGCGCACCCATCAAAATCGTGCGCCGAGCCCTGCTCGGCGACGACTCGCCAACATTGTGAAGGACGGTCGCATCCTACTGCTTTCTCGCGATAGAATGCCCGGTTTGTGTTACAGGCCTGCCCGAGGAGGGAATCTAAATTAAGGAAATGTCGAAACAGGCGAAGGTACGCAAGGCAATTTTTCCGGCAGCGGGCTTCGGCACGCGATTTTTGCCGGCCACAAAATCCATCCCCAAGGAAATGCTGGCGCTGGTCGATAAACCGATCATCCAGTACGGCGTGGAAGAAGCCCTCGCCGCCGGCTGCGACCAGATCGTGATCGTCACCGGTCGCGGCAAGTCGGCCATCGAGGATCACTTCGACGTCAGCTATGAACTCGAGTGCACCCTGGAGAAGCGCGGCAAGACCGATCTGCTCGCCGTCAGCCGCCAGGTCTCGCACATGGTGCGGCTCTCCTACGTGCGGCAGAAGGAGGCCCTCGGTCTGGGCCACGCCGTCCTCATGGCCCGCGACCTCGTCGGCGATGAGCCCTTCGCCGTTATCCTGCCCGACGACGTCATCGATGCACAGGTCCCCTGCCTCAGGCAGATGATGGACGTCTTCGACAAAACCCAGTCCTCCATCGTCGCCACCCAGGTGATCGAAGGTCCGGCCATCTCCGCGTATGGCGTGCTCGACGGCAAACAGGTGAATGGCGATCCGCGGCTCTTCGACGTCTCCGGCCTTGTGGAAAAACCCAAGCCCCCGGATGCGCCCTCGAAGAACGCCATCATCGGCCGCTATATCCTCACGCCGGCGATTTTCGATCTCCTCGAACATACGCCCCTGGGCGCCGGCGGCGAGCTCCAGCTCACCGACGGCATTAAGGGGCTGCTCGAAACCGAGAAAGTCTATGGCTACAGCTTCGAAGGCGTTCGCTACGACGCCGGCGACAAGTTCGGGATGCTCAAAGCAACGGTGGACTTCGCCCTGAAACGAGAAGACCTGGGGCCAGCCTTTCGGGAATATCTGAAGACCGTGAAGTTGTAGAAAAACCCGGCCCCGATTGCGCAGCCGCCATTGAAACTTTCTCTGCGTGGCCTCCGTCTACCCGAACTGGGCCGGGATTGTTGCTCTAAGCTCTGCGTTTCGCTCTGCTGCTGACCCCGGCCTCTTTTGTGTCTCCCCTCCCTTCCTGGCTCCTCTTTCCTGCCCTTGCAATTGTCTTTCCCCCTGCCCAGGCGTATGCTCTGGAATTGGTTCGGGTGGCATCCTCTGTACGCGGGAGGAGCCGCACTGGAGAGAACATGAGCCTTACTAATTTCCGCCCCCAGGACGGATCGGCGCCCACGCCAGTCCCGGTCACCTTCCAGACATTGCAGGAAAAGAAGCAGACGGGCAAGCCGATCGCCGCCCTGACTGCCTACGACTACTCCACCGCGCGCCTCGTCGACGAGGCAGGCATCGACCTGATCCTCGTCGGCGACTCGCTCGCCCAGGTCGTCCTCGGCTACGACACCACCCTTCCCGTCACCGTCGACGAGATGCTCCACCACACCCGTGCGGTCCGTCGCGCGGTCCGGCGCGCCATCGTCGCCGCCGACATGCCGTGGGGTTCTTACCACCTCAGCGTCGAAGACGGGCTGAAAAGCGCTGTTCGCTTCGTGAAAGAAGCCGGTGCACAGGCAGTCAAGATCGAGGGTGGCGCCAGCCGCGTGGAACTGGTCGAGCGCCTCAGCGCAGCCGAGATTCCCGTCATCGGCCACCTCGGCCTCACGCCTCAGTCCGTGCATCGCATGGGCGGTTACAAGGTGCAGGGCAGGTCGGTTGCGGCCATCGGCGATTTGCTCCACGACGCCCACGCCCTCGAATCGGCAGGCGCCGCGTTGCTCGTGCTCGAAGGCATCCCGCGCGAAGTGGCCGCGCGCATCACCGCCGAAGTCGGCATTCCCACCGTCGGCATTGGCGCCGGTCCCGGCTGCGACGGGCAGATTCTTGTCTTCCACGACCTCGTCAACCTCAGCTTCTCCCAGCCGGCAAAGTTCGTGCGCCAGTATGGCGACGCGGCCTCTCTTTTCCGCAACGCGATCGGGGATTTTCGACGGGATGTAGAGAGCCACTCGTTCCCAGCCGACGGAGAGAGCTATCATTTGCCCAGAGAAGTGGCCGCCGCCCTCGATCGCGGCGCACCGCGCGACAAGGCCTGAAGAGCAAAGTGCTCATCGCCAGAACCATTGCCGAGATGCGTGCGGCAGTTGCAGAACTGCGCGAGGAAAGAACCTGCATCGGCCTGGTGCCCACCATGGGAGCGCTCCACGAAGGGCATCTCTCTCTGGTGCGCGCAGCCAGAGCCCATTGCAGCGCCGTGGTGGTGACGATCTTCGTCAATCCCGCACAGTTCGGCCCGAATGAAGACTTCGCAAAGTATCCCCGCACCTTCGAGGCCGACTGCGCTCTCCTCGAGAAGGAAAAAGTCGATGTCCTCTTCGCCCCCGGAACCGCGGAGATCTATCCGCCCGGCGCGAGTACGGTCGTCGAAGTCACCGGCATCTCCGATCGCCTCGACGGCGTTTCCCGGCCTGGCCATTTCGTCGGCGTCGCCACGGTCGTCGCCAAGCTCTTCAATATCGTGCAGCCCCGGCATGCCTTCTTCGGCCAGAAAGACGCAGCCCAGGTGGCTGTCCTGCGCCGCATGGTGCGCGATCTTCATTGCCCGCTGGACGTGGTGGTCTGCCCCACGGTGCGCGAGCCTGACGGCCTGGCGATGAGTTCCCGCAACCGCTATCTCTCTCCCGAGCAGCGGCAGCAGGCGCTGGTGCTGCACCGTGCCCTGCGCCGCGTGGAAGCAAAGGTCGCGGCCGGAATCGTGGACAGGGCTCCGCTCATCGACGCGGGGCTGGCCGTTCTCGCCGACGAGCCGGAGATTCGCGTCGACTACTTCAGCATTGTCCATCCCGATACGCTCGAGGATGTCCCCGATGTGACGGCAGGCGCGCTGGTCGCAGTGGCTGCCGCCGTTGGTCCAGCCCGGCTCATCGACAATCTGCTGATCCCGCCCCGCTGACGCTACTGCGGCGGCGGTTGCTGTGCAGGAGCGCCCGGCGGCGGATGATGATGTTCTTCCGGCGGCGGGACGAAATGCTCCGGCATGGAGTGGCCGCGATGGCAGGTGCCGCAGGTCACGTGCTTGTCGGCCGGCGTCGCGTCCGGGTCGTTCACCTGCGACATGTACTGCTCGTTGATGGTCCGCGTCATCGCGATCATCGTTCTCGCAATGCCCTTGTCCTCCTTCGCATCGGAGGGAAAATCCAGCTTGTGCGTCTGCTGATTCATCGCGTGACAGAAATTGCACTCCACGCCCAGCGCGCCCGCGTAGCCACGCATGATCCTGATGAGTTCCACCGGCGCGATGTTCTTCGGCAGCACCTTCAGGTTGATGGGCTTGGGCAGCGGGCGATGCGGGCGAGCGCCCGGCGCTGCAGGCTGGCCCTGCGGCGGGCCATCCTGGCTGAATAAGGGTGCGGCGAGGGCGAGGAAGAGAACTCCTGTGAGGAACAACCGAGGGCGCATGAGGGCAAATTCCTGCGGAACTGGGGTCGACAGCCTGGCCTGCAAATTATCTTACTGTGGACGCGAACCGCTCCCGGCGAGTCTCAATCATGACGAAGATTTCATCCCGAAACGAAGCGGTTACCGGCAATCGTGAAGCGCAGCGGCCGGTCGGCCGCCTTGCGTATCCCGATGCGCCGCGAGACCGCGATCTCTTCGGGAGCGAATCCATCGTCTTCCACATGCAGGCCGGTCTGCGCGCGGGTAACGTCGATCCCGTTGTGCGTCTCGCGGACGATACCCAGCGCCTCACAGAGCCGTCCCGGCCCCGAGGTGAGCAGGCGTGGGCTGGCTCCGGCCCCCAGCCCCCGCAGCCGCGCCATCCGGTCCAGGCCCTCCACCGGCTCCAGCGCACGCAGCAGCACGCCCCCGGGCTGGCCCTCCGGCTCGCAGGAAAAATTCAGGCAGAAATGCATGCCGTAGATGAAGTAGACGTACGCGAAGCCCGGCGGCCCAAAAAGCACCGCGTTGCGCTCCGTCCTGCCGGCAAACGCATGCGCCGCGGGATCGTCCAGCCCGCAGTACGCCTCCACTTCGACGATGCGTCCCGCCAGCCGCTCCGTCTTGCCCGACCGGGCCGGGTAGCGCCGCACCAGCACCTTGCCCAGCAGATTGCGCGCCACCTCATCCGGCGGATCGAGGTAGAAGGCGCGAGGCAGAATCCGGGCCTTCGCCATCTACTTCGACTTCAGCCCCTTCAGCACCGCCAGCACCTCCTCGGCGTGCCCTTCCGGCGTCACCTTCGGGAAGATTTTCAGCAGCCGCTGGTCCGGCCCGATCAGAAACGTCGTCCGCTCGATCCCTATCACTTTCTTCCCATACATATTCTTTTCCTTCAGAACGCCAAACTGATTGCAAACCTTTTCGTCTACATCAGCAAGGAGGGGATACGGCAGGTCGTACTTCTCGCGGAATTTCTTCTGCGCCTTGGGCGTGTCGCGCGAGATGCCCAGCACCACGGCGCCGGTTGCCTGGATCTTTTTGAACTGGTCGCGAAAGCCGCACGCTTCGATCGTGCAGCCGGGCGTATCGGCCCTGGGATAAAAGAAGAGGACCACCGGTTTTCCGGCAAAATCTTTCAGATGCACGGTTGTTTCGGAGTCGTCCTGAAGCGCGAAATCGGCAACTTTGACGTTGATTTCCATTTTTCCCCTCTGCGGCGGGTGCGGACACGCGTCACCGCGCAAGATTAAGATTAATTCGTAGCGGCGAGGATTATGTCACGGGTTCGGACAGGATATTGGGGCTGGCTGGCGGCATCGGCGCTGGCTGCGGCCTGCGTCGCCCCCACCTGGGCGCAATACGTCGGCCGGGTGGACGACTCCAAACAGCAGGCCGGGACCCACCTGCGCGCCACCGCCATCCTCGAGTACACCGGCGAGCTCGGCAAAATCAAGGAAAGCCGCCTCGTTCCCATCGCCGTGTGGGACGGCACGAATTACCAGCCCGGCGGCCTCTACCTCGCTCAGCCCGCCCCCCTGGCCGTCCTTTCCGGGACGCAGTACGAGCTGGAAAGCACGGGCAGGCCCGACGGCTTCTTCAACGTCAGCGACGCCGAAGACCTGGCCGGACTGTGGGTCGGGGTCGGCAAGTATCTGGCCCCTCCGCCGCCCAGGCCGAAAGTTCCGGCGTCGCGGCGCAACCACACCTATGTCGTCAGGGACGTCGATCCCGACAAGCCCCATTTCGCGCATATGCCTGCGGACGACCAGAGCCAGAATGCGTCTGCAGCCGGCGCACCGCCGTCCGGCGGATCGCAGCCGAGCGCGCCGCCCGTCGATCCCGATCGCCCCACCCTGCACTCGCGCACCGGCAGCGGCGATTCCGGATCGGACAACAATGCCGGCGCCGGCTCCTCCGGATCACCCTCCTCTTCCAGCCAGGCTGACACTGATCCCGACCGGCCGACCTTCCACCGGCGCAACGAAGCGTCCGCCGCGGCGCCCACGAACCGGCCCCCCATCGACCCCGACCGGCCCCGTCTTGAATACACCGCTCCCGAGGAGCAGGAGAAGATCGATCAGCCCGACGCGCTGTTCGGCATTCCCGCCAATATGAATCAGATCGCCGGCGTCTCGGACAACCGCACCACCGACACCGAATCGTGGACCTTTTCCTGGGCCAATCCTGAAGACGAAAACAAGATGAAGGCTGCGCTGGCGGAGATCGCCGAAAAGGCCATCGCGCCGCCGGCGCCCGCTGCCCCGGCGGCACCGGCCAAAGCAGCCCATCGCAGAACCCGCCAGCCGGCCCCGCCCCCGTTGCCGATGCTCACCGATGAGCAGTTCCGGGCCTTCAGCCTCAGCTTTGGCGGCGGTGCAACCATGGTCTTCAGCGCGCGCTCCGCAGGCGCCCCGGCAAAATACGTCACTCTGATTGCGGCGCCCGACTTCTACGGCAACCCGAAGGTGCTCCTGCAGCAGGTGACCAGCGACGCCGACCTCGATGTCTCGCCGCGCTACCAGCTCGTCGACGCCGTCGACACCCAGGGCAGCGGCCGCGCCGATCTCCTCTTCGAATTGCGCGGAAGAACCTGGCGCCAGTTTGCGATTTACCGCATCGCCGAGGGAACGGCCACCGAGGCCTTCGTCACCCAACCCACCCCCGCCAACTGGATCGCCGCAGCGGCCGCCTCGGCCTCCGCAACGCATCCGTAAAAGCGGACCGCAGCCGTTACAATTTCGGGAGCTGGCTCGTGTTCCAGCCGCCCCCCAGCGCGCGAATTAACCCCACGCTCGCCAAAAACTGCCGCGTCGCAATATCCTCCTGTGTCCGCCGGTTCGTTAGTTCCGCGGTCTGCGCCGTCAGCACTTCCAGATACGTCGTCACCCCGCCCTTGTAGCGATTGGTGCTGATGTTCAGCGAACGCTCCGCCGCCGCGACCGCCAGCTCCTGCTGCGCCGACTCCTGATCGAGAATACGAATCGCTGCCAGATTGTCCTCTACGTCCTGGAACGCCGACAGCACCGTCTGCCGGTAATTGGCCACCTGCTGCTCGTAAGAGTCCCGCGCCTGCTGCGTGATGGCGTGCCGCCGTCCGGCGTCAAACAGCAATTCCATCGCCGAGGCGCCCAGCGACCACATCTCGCTCGGCCCCTGGATCAGGGTGCCCGGATTGCCGCTCAGAAAACCGCCCGTGCCCGACAGGGCAACGTTCGGGTAATACGCCGTAATCGCAATCCCGATCTGCGCGTTCGCCGCGTCCACCTCGCGCTCGGCGGCGGCAATATCCGGTCGCCTCTCCAGCAACTGCGAAGGCACCCCGACGGGAATCTGCGGAATCTGGTTGTCCAGCGGCATCGGCGGCAGGCTGAAGCTCGACGCCGGCGTTCCGATCAGCGTCGCAATCGCATGCTCGTACTGCGCGCGCGCCACCCCGACGTCGATCGCCTGAGCGCGCGTGGTTTCCAGCTGCGTCTGTGCCTGGGCCACGTCCGCTTCCGTCGCCACGCCCCCTTTGAAACGGATTTGCGTCAGGTGCAGATACTCTTCATACGACTTCACCGTGTTGTCGAGCAGCTGTTGCTGAGAGTCGAGGCCGCGCATCTCGAAATAGTCCGACGCCAGCTCCGCGCGCACGCTCAGCTCCACATTCGCCAGCAGCGCTGCGGACGCCTGTGCGCTGGCCCGCGCCTGCTCCACCGTGCGCCGCACCTGCCCCCACAGATCCGGCTCCCACAATGCCTGCCCGGCAATGCTGTACTCGTTGTACTGGTAATGCGTGGAGCCCGGCACCGTGTTCGGCTGATTGTTGGAGTTGCGAATCCGTGACGCCCCGGCACCCAGCGACAGCGTCGGAGAATACTGCGACCGCGCTACCCGCACCTGCTCGCGCGCCGAGAAGTACTGCTCCATCGCCGCTCGCAGCGTCTGGTTCGAAACCGCCACCTTTGCTTCCAGCGCTCCGAGCTGCGGATCGCCATACATGTCCCACCACGGCCCGCGCAGCACCTGATCGCTCGGCTCGGCCTGCTTCCAGCTTCCGTTGGGTGGGTTCGGCGGAGGAACCGCGTTCTCCTTCCACGCCGGCGCCGTCGCGGCGTCCGGACGGTGATAGTTCGGACCCACCGTACAGCCCGCAAGCAGGACCGCTGCCGCCGGCACGGCCAGCGTCCATGGGCGGAATCGCCTCATGCACCGCCCTCCGGCCCCTGGCTGCCCTCTTCCGGACGTTGCACTCCTGGCACGCCTCCTTCGTTCGGAGAAACCACGCGCACTTTTTCCCCGTCGATGATCGAGTCCGGCGGACTCTGCACCACCTCGTCGTTTGGCTCCAGTCCCTCGATGATCTGCACCACGCGGCCATCGTCCTGCGCGATCGTCACCGGCAGAAGCTTCGCCACCTCGCCGCGATTGCTGTGGACCACGGTCACCACGCGCAGGCCCTCCTGGCGGAAGAGCAGCGCCGACACCGGAAGAATCAGCGTCTGCTTGACCACCTTCAGCTGGAAGTGAACCTGGGTATAGGCGCCCGGTACCAGCAGCCCCTGCGGATTCGGCACATCCACCTCGACCAGCAGCGTGCGCGAAGCCGGATCGATGGCCCGCGCTGTGCGCACTACTTTGCCGTGGAAACGCCGGCCCGGATATTCCTCCAGGGTCAGATCGGCGAGCGTCCCCGGCGTGCACGAAGGCGAATCCACCTGCGGCACGTTCACGTAAACGCGCATGACGTGCTCGTCGTCCATGTGGAACATCTCTTTGCTGCCCGTTCCGCCTGACCCCCCCGTGATCAGCGTGCCGATGTCCACATCGCGCGCCGTGACCACGCCGTCAAACGGTGCGTAGACCTTCTCGAATCCGGTCAGCTCCTCCAGCCGCTGCACATTCGCCTGCGCCGATTTCACCTCGGTGTTCGTCGCCGCCGCCTGCGTCACGAAGTTCTCCGTGTCCTGCGTGGCCACGGCATTGTTCGCCAGCAGGCTGGTGTAGCGGCTCGCCTGTTGCTTCGCGTATGCGGCGTTCGCGATCGCCGTCGCCAGGTCGGCCTTCGCCTGCGCCAGTTGCTGATCCACTTCCGGGCTCGCGATCGTCGCCAGCAACTGCCCCTTCTTCACCCGCGCCCCGATGTCGAAGTACCACTTTTCCAGATAGCCGTCGGTCCGCGCGTAGATGGGCGAATCGACGTACGCGAACATGTTGCCCGGCAGGATCAGCTCCTCGGTCGGCTCGCCCAGCTCCGGTTTCTCCACCGTCACATCGGCCAGCGCCAGTTCGCTGGTCCGCTCCTGCAGCGTTTTTTCCGCCCGCAGGCGTGGCAGAATGCCGGCCACCGCGACCACCGCCGCGAGGATGAGCAGGACAATCAGTCCCGCCAGCGCCCTGCGTCCCGATATCGGCGGACGGTCGTCGACATAGCCGTGCGTGTCGGGAGCGTGCGGGTTCTGGCTGGGTTTGGGTTCGTTCATGGGTTCACTCCCCGCTGCAGCATCTGCTGCCGGTGCGCGTGCTCGCGCGTCTCGCGTTCCCGGCGGCGCCGTTCCCGGCGTCCGTGCAGCACG
This sequence comes from Acidobacteriaceae bacterium, assembly GCA_035508305.1. Lineage (GTDB taxonomy): Bacteria > Acidobacteriota > Terriglobia > Terriglobales > Acidobacteriaceae > Palsa-343. The sequence continues at coordinate 16,566 of DATJNE010000072.1, forward strand.
CTGAAAATCGTTGGCACAAAAAACAACGTCGAAACCGTGGCAAACAGAAGCCCCCCGATCACCGCGCGGCCCAGCGGCGCGTTCTGTTCGCCCCCCGAGCCCAGGCCGAGCGACATGGGAATCATGCCGAGGATCATGGCCAGCGCCGTCATCAGCACCGGCCGGAAACGCACGAACCCGGCGTTGAGCGCCGAGAGCGCCGCGTCGCCCACCGTGACCTCCAGCTGCTCGCGCGCAAAGCTGATCACCAGAATTGAATTCGACGTGGCCACGCCCATGCACATAATCGCGCCGGTCAGCGCCGGAACGCTGAGCCGCGTATGCGTGACGAACAGAAACCAGATGATGCCGGAAATCGCCGCCGGCAGCGCGCAAACAATGATGAACGGATCGAGCCACGACTGGAAGTTCACCACGATCAGCAGGTAAACCAGCAGGATCGAGAAGACCAGTCCCGCCAGCAGGCCCCGGAACGAGCTCCGCATCGTCTGCACCTGGCCACGCACAACAATGTGCGATCCCCGCGGCAGGTACTTCTTTTGCTGATCGATCTTCTGCTGAATACCCCGGCTCACGCTGGCCAGATCGGTGCCGACCACGTTGCCGTAGATATCGATCACCGGCGTGATGTTGTAATGCGTCACAATCGCCGGCTCATTCCCGGGCACCACGGAAGCCAAATTGCCCAGGATCTGAATCGGCTGCCCGCCGACCGGCCCCGGCGAAGACGGCGGTGCGCCGGCGCCATAGGAGCCGCTGCCGGCCGGGGTTGGCCCTGGATCTCCGCCCACTGCGGTGCCGCTGCCCGAGGTGACCGGTATATTGCGCAAATCCTGCAGCGTGTCCAGCGCATATTGCGGCGACTGCGCGGCGATGCTGTATTCCACGCCGTTCTGCGGATCGAGATAGTACGTCGGCGAAGTCTGGAAACTGCCGCTGGTTGCCACCAGCAGGCTCTGCATCACATCCCGTTGCGCGAATCCCGCGCTTTCCGCCATCGACCGGTTCACATTGACCGTCAGGTTCGGGTTGTCGAAGGCCTGTTGAATGCGCATATCCGCGGCGCCCGGAACGTACTTGACCAGGTTCAGCAGATGCTCGGCAAATTCACGGTTGCCCACCTGGTTCGGACCCACGATCTGAATGTCGATGGGTGAGGGCAGCCCGAAGTTCAGAATCTGCGTCACCATGTCCACCGGCAGCGCGTAGAACTCGGTGCCCGGAAAACGCCGCGGCAGCTCCTCGCGCAGCCGCGCAACGTACTGCTCGGTCGGGTGGTGATGCTCCGTCAGCGAAACCTGAATGTCGGCGTCCGCCGGCCCCACCGGCGCCGAATTCGAGTAAGAGGTGTTGATCCCCGAGTAGGGCAGGCCGATATTGTCGATGATCGTGACCAGCTCGTTCTTCGGAATCACCTCGCGAATCGTATTGTCGATCCGGTCGCACAGCGCCGCCATGTCCTCGATGCGCGTTCCGGTGCGCGCGCGCACGTGCAGCTTGAACTGGCCGGCGTCCACGTTGGGAAAAAAATCCTCGCCCAGAAACGGAAACAACAGCGCAGCCGATCCCATGCTGAGCACAAAGAAGAGCACGATGAAGGCCGCAGAGTGCGCGATGCAGAACTCCAGCAGCCGGCGGTAACTGCGCCGGATCTTCTCGAAGCGGCTCTCGAAAGCCAGCTGAAACACTGTGAACGGATTCCGGCTCCTCCTCCTCCGCTCGCCCTCCGCCGCATCGTGCTCCTGCAGCAGATACTTCGCCATGGTGGGAACGACGGTTCGCGATAGCAGATACGACGCGAGCATCGCGAAGACCACGGCCTCGGCCAGCGGCACAAAGAGGTATTTCGCCACGCCGCTCAGAAAGAACATCGGCACGAAGACGATGCAGATCGAAATCGTGGCCACCAGCGCCGGAACCGCAATCTGCGCCGCGCCGTCGAGGATGGCCTGTTCGATCGCCTTACCCTGCTCCAGGTTGCGATTGATGTTTTCGATCTCCACTGTGGCGTCGTCGACCAGAATCCCCACCGCCAGCGCCAGCCCGCCCAGCGTCATGATGTTGATCGATTCGCCCAGCGCGCTCAGTACCAGCAGCGAAGTGAGAATCGAAAGCGGAATCGAGACCGCAATGATCAGCGTGCTGCGCCAGCTGCCCAGGAAAATCAGAATCATCACCGCCGTCAGGCAGGCGGCGATGATCGCTTCGTGCACGACCCCGTCGATCGAGCTGCGCACGAAGATTGACTGGTCCCCCAGCGGCGTGATTTTCAGCTGCGGCGGCAGCTGCGACTTCAGACCGTCGACCTTGGCCAGGATTCCCTTCACGATATTCAGGGTCGAAGCGTTGCCTGTCTTCATCACGGACAGCAGCGAGGCCCGCTGCCCGTCGACACGCACGATGTTGGTCTGTGGCGGAAATCCGTTCCGCACGTGCGCTACGTCCCGGATGTAAACCATCGCCCCGTTCACCTGTTTGATGGGCAGGTTATTCAGCGCCGCAATCGTGTCCGGCGCGCTGTTGGTCTCCAGCTGATATTCAAACTGGCCGATCTTGATCGTCCCCGACGGCAGAATCAGGTTCTGCTCCCCGATGGCGTTCACCACATCCGCCGGCGAGAGCCCCTTGGACTGCAGCGCCGGGAGATTGAGATCCACCTGCACCTGCCGCTGCTTCCCCCCGTAGGGATACGGAACGCCGGCACCCGGCACCGTCACCAGCTGCGTGCGGATGAAGTTCAGCGCCAGATCGTTCAGCTGCATCTCCGAAAGCCCCTTGCCGGAGAGCCCCAGCTGAATGATCGGAACGCTGGAAGCGTTGTACTGGATGATCAGCGGCGGCGTCGTTCCCGGCGGCAGCTGTCGAATCTGCGTCTGCGCGATCGCCGTGATCTGCGCGACGGCGTTGCCGATGTTCACTCCCGGTTGAAAGTAAACCTTGATCACCGAGCGGCTGTTCACCGACATCGATTCGATGTGCTCGATGTCGTTCACCGTCGTGGTCAGAGAGCGCTCGCTCAGCGCCACGATGCGCTCCGCCATCTGCTCCGGCGAAAATCCCTCGTACTGCCAGATGATCGACACCACCGGGATGTCGATGTTCGGAAAAATATCCACCGGCATGTTGATCACTGCCAGCGGCCCGAGCACCATCAGCAGGAGCGCAACCACGGCAAACGTATAAGGCCGTCGCAGCGCGAGGCGGACTATCCACATATCGCTTCAGCTTCTCCTGCGGCTTCCCGGAACGTTCCACGCCGGGGTGCGGGATTCCAGAGACAAGTCGGTTTCAGCAGCGCGGAGACACCAGTCCCGCCTCTTACAGTATCCATCCTTTACCTGTTGGGAAGGAATTTGAGCGTGACAACAGCTTTACGTTTAGGAAGACGTGTGGACCGCCCAAAAAGACCTCGTCTTGCCCGCCCCGCCTTCCCTTGGACTCGAATTCCGCCGTGCCCGATGCAAATTGTCACAGCGGCCCGCATTCACTACAGATTCATCTTCTTGAAGATCCGGCGAGGAATGCCGCGCACCATCAGCATGATCGGGCCCCAGAAAGGCGGCGTGTAGATCACGTCCTTCCGTTTCCCGATCGCCCGCACGATGTCCCTGCCTACCCGCGCCGGATCGGCGAACAGAGCATTCTTCTTCAGGTGCGCCGTCATCGGTGTCGCCACAAAGCCCGGCTTGATGGTCAGCACCTGCACCCCGGCCCGGTCAATGCGGTTCCGCACGCCGTCCAGGAAAATGTCCAGGCCGCCCTTCGACGCTCCGTACACGTAGTTGCTCTTCCTCCCCCGATCGCCCGCCACCGAGGAAATCACCGCAATCGTTCCGCGCCGCTCCGCCTCAAAATAGTTCGCCAGCCAGGTCACCAGCGAGACCGCCGACAGAAAATTCGTCCGCAGGATCGCCTCCGCCGTCGCATAACTCTTCTCTGCCTCCGCCTGATCCCCCAGGACCCCGTGAGCGATCAGCGCCACGTCGATGCCCCCCAGCGCCGCAACCGCGTGCGCCAGCATGGCCGGATGCGCCTCGGTGTTGTCCAGATCCGTAACGAACGCCGTCACGCCGCCGGCTCCCCGGGTCAGCAGATCGTCGCGAACCGCGCCCAGCCTCTGCGCATTGCGTGCTGCCGCAAAGAAGATCGCCTGCTTTTCCGCCAGCAGGCGCAGGGTTGCCTGCGCGATCGCCGACGTCGCCCCCAGGGCCAGGACGCGCGGCGGAGTTCCTGCAACAGTGCGATCAGCCAACGAGCGGCCTCCGTCCCGTCACGCGCTGCCAGAAGGCTGAGTCGAACCCCGGATCGACGTACCGCGCAAATTCCTGCCACTGCGGATAAAAAGCCTGGTATTGCTGCGCCGTCATGCGCGCATCCTTCGCCGAGTACATCCGGCCGCCATAGTCCAGCGTGATTTGCGCCAGCCGGTCCACCAGATCGAAGCTGACCTCGCGCCGAATGGGAAAATCCAGCGCCAGCATCGGCCCCGGTCGGGGGAACGACATCACCCCCACCGACGGCACATCGCCGAAGAACTTGATCACCGCAAGGAACGACGCCAGGCCGGACCGCGTGATCGCTTTCAGGATCTCGATCATCCCCTCCCGTCCGCTCTCATGCGGCAGCACGTTCTGGAACTGCAGCAGCCCATGCCGGCCGTACATGCGGTTCCAGCGCAGCACCGCGTCCAGCGGATAGAAAAATGGCTCGTAGTCGACAGGCCCCACCTTCTGTTTCCCCATCTGCTTGTGGAAGTAGAGCGCGTTAAACGCAGCCATGGAGAAACGGTTCAGCGCAAATTCCGGCAGATTGAAGGGGAACGTCAGCTTTGGCTCTTTGCTCCTCGTCAAGGGACCCGGCGCCTCCGAGTGATCCCCCTGCATGAAGATGCCGCGCGCAAAATTGCGCCCCGTCGAAACGCAGTCGATCCACGCCACCGCGTATTCGCTTTTCGCCGCCTGCGACAGCGCGAAGAATTCATCGATGCCATGAAACTTCTCGCCCCGGTATTCGATCTTGCGCGAAACAATCGGCCGCAAATGCAGCTCGACCCAGGTGATCAGCCCCGTCAGCCCCATCCCCCCGATCGTTGCCGCAAACCACTCCGGGTTTTCGATTGGGCTGCACACAAAGCGCGTTCCATCCGACCGCACCAGCTCGAAGCGCTGCACATGCCGCCCGAAAGTCCCGGCCACATGATGATTCTTGCCGTGAATGTCGTTGGCGATGGCTCCGCCCACGGTCACGTATTTCGTCCCCGGCGTCACCGGCAGAAAGTAGCCGCGCGGTACGCCGAAATCGAGGATTTGCTGCAGAGAGACGCCGGACTCGCAGCGCAGCAGCCCCGTCGCCGCGTCGAAATGCAACAACCGGTCCAGGCCCGCGGTCTCCAGCAGCGTGCCGTTTTCCAGCAGACAGACGTCGCCGTAGCTGCGCCCTAGGCCAACCGGCAACTGCTTCGTCGCTGGAGCATTCCGCAGAGGAAAATCCCCGGTCCAGTGCAGCGGGACCACGTCGGCCTGGAATTTCGGATAGCGCCCCCAGGATTCGAAGCTGAGAGCTGCTTCACTCCGGCTGCCGGTCTTGTTCATCGCTGGGCCGCTTTCTCCGCGCTACAGGGCTGCAATGGCCGCAATCACCGCGACCGCCAGACCAGTCAGCAGACTGATGCGATCGGTGACGGCAAAAATAACCGGGTCTTCGTCCAGCTCTCCGCGCGAGGCCAGCAGCCACACCCGGCTCAGCCAGTAAATCATCAGGGGTGTTATTAGCCACAAACGGGTTGGATGCTGGTAGAGAACCCCCGACTTGCGCGACTCGCCGATGTAGAACGAAAAGACGACGACGGAAGCATACGCGCTGGCCGTGCCGAAGCTGCGCAGCTGCTCCAGGTCGCCCAGCAGGTACCCACGGCCGTTCGCGACTGCCTGGCCGCGCGCCCGCGTGTTCTGCAGCTCGCTGAAGCGCTTGACCATCGCAAGGCTCAGGAACAGGAAAACCGAAAACGCCGCCAGCCACGGCGAAATGGGTACGTCTGTCGCCGAAGCCCCGGCCAGCAGACGAACCGTATAGAGGCCGGAAAGCACCAGCACGTCCACCAGCACAACCCGCTTCAGCACCAGCGAATACGACAGCGTTCCCACCAGGTATACAAACAGCCACAGCAGAAAAACCGGCGGAAGCAGCGTAGCGGCGATTGCGATGGCCCCGCCGAGCAATAACGCGCTGATCAGCGTGCCCGCCAGAACCGGAAGATCGCCCGCCGCGAAAGGCCGGTTGCGCTTCCGCGGATGCCGCCGGTCTGACTCGATGTCCAGCAGATCGTTGGCGATATACGTCGCTGACGCGCACAGGCTGAAGCTCACGAAAGCAATCGCCGTCTCGGCGAACAAATCCGCGCGCAGCGCGTGCGCCAGCAGCATGGGTACAAAGATCAGGATGTTCTTCGCCCACTGGTGCAGCCGCAGCGCTTTCAGCACCGCCTTCGTCCGGCTGCTTCGATCCCGGAACTCGCGCTCCACCGTCACGCCGCGGGAGCGCAAACGAGTCCGCAGAGCCGGCGTCGGATTCGCCAGCATCGCGCTTCCCGCATGCTGCAGCAGCGGCAGATCGGGCCCGGCGTTGCCGATGTAATCGTAGCCCTCGTCGCCGAAGGTTCGGCGCAGGCCTTCCAGTTTGTTGCCGGCCGTCAGATTCGTCCTGCCGTCGCTCGCCAGTACGCCCTCGAACAGACCCAGGTGATCCGCAATGCGCCGCGCCAGCTCCTGATCCGCACCCGTCGCCAGATACAGCTTGCGTCCCTCACCCCGCTCCGTTTCCAGGTACGCCATCACCGAGCGGTTGTAGGGCAGGTGCCGCACGTCGAGCGCCACCCGCGCTCCCACTTCCCCCTTCAGGGCGGCTTTTCCGCGCAGCAGCCACAGCGGAAACCGCAGTGCGTCCAGGGGTCGGCTCCGTACCAGCAGCAACAAGGAATCCAGCAGCGTATCGCTCTTCACCAGCGTCCCGTCCAGATCGACGCACAGCGGCCGGTGCGACACGGCCGGCGTCAACGGCTCGAGGGAAGGCTGGTTCAAGGAAGTCTCTCCCATGGTCTCCGGACGAAAACCCGAGCGAACAGCGCTGCAAAACGGAAACGCAGTCCGTCACACTCCATCGGACGAGAGCGCAGGAAATTCAGGCCAAGTATAGCATCGCCGGTGCACACGCCACGCTCGGGAATCAGCGTCGATACAGGCCTCGCCTCGCTCCGTCGTGCCTCTGAAACGGCCTATCGTGCCACCGAGTTCTCCAGATCCGGCTGCGGCGACTCCGCCGGATTCTCCACCCGCTTCTCCGGAAAGTACGCGTTGATCACGTACTGCTCCAGCATGCGCTGCGTGTTGAAGAACGACCCGTTCAGCGCGATCGTCGACCGCATGATCCGCCGCCACTGCCCGGGGTCCCTGTAATACAGCGGCAGGATCAGCTTCTCCAGATGCTCGTACATCGACTTCGCCTCGCCCGCCTCTTCGTCGTAATCGTCGATCGCCCAGCCCGTCACCCCTTCGATCCAGCCCTCGATCCACCACCCGTCCAGAATGCTCAGGCTCGGCACGCCGTTCAGCGCCGCCTTCATGCCGCTGGTGCCGGACGCCTCGTACGGCCGCCGTGGCGTATTCAGCCACAGATCCACGCCGCCCGTCAGGACTGCCCCCAGCTTCCACTCGTAGTTCTCCAGGTACACCACCTGCAGCGGCGTACCGCGCAGGTCCCGCGCCAGCTCGATCACGCGCCGGATCTTCGCCTTGCCCGGCTCATCGGCGGGATGCGCCTTGCCCGCGTAAACAATCTGCAGGCCGCCGAACTTCTCCGCGGTCTTCACCAGCCGCTCCGGGTCGGTAAACAGCAGATCGGCGCGCTTGTACGTCGCTGCCCGCCGCGCGAATCCCAGAGTGAAGACCTCCGGCTTCATCTCCACCCCGGATGCCGCCTTCACCGTGTCGATCAGCACCTGCTTCGAGGCCGCATGCGCCTCCACGATCTCGTTCTCCGGAATGTCGATCGCATACCGCAGCGTGACGTTATCCTGCCGCCACCGCGGCAGGTGCTTGTCGAAGATCGCCTGCACCGACGGCGCTGTCCACGTGCCCGCATGAACCCCGTTCGTGATCGCGTCGATCGTGTATTCGGGAAACATCTGCCGCGAAACCTTCCCGTGCTGCATCGCCACGCCGTTGACGAAGCGCGAGAAGCGCAGTGCCACGTACGTCATGTTCAGCAGGCCGTCGTGGAAGCACCCAAAGCGCTCCAGCATCCCCGCGCGTTCCGCGCCCAGGATGCGATAAGCCTGCTCCCCGGAGAACCGGTCGTGCCCCGCCGGCACCGGCGTGTGCGTCGTAAACACGCAGCGTCGGCGAACCGCCTCCACATTGCGCTCCGTCGCCGTCTGCAGCCCCGCTCCGTGCAGTTCCTGCTCCAGAACCGGGATCGTCAGCAGCGCCGCGTGTCCCTCGTTCATGTGATACACCGAGGGCTCGTACTCCAGCGCCCGCAGCAGACGAGCCCCGCCAATCCCCAGCACCGCCTCCTGGCGCAGCCGGTAGTCCGCATCCCCGCCATAGAGCGAATCGGTGATGGTGCGGTCGCGCGCGTCGTTCTGCTCCAGGTCGGTGTCGAGGAAATAAATCGGGATCCGGTGCCCCGTCACCCCCTCCAGGTCATACCGCCAGCCGCGAATGGCCACCGGTCGCCCTTCCAGGGTGACCGTCACCACCGGATCCTCGGCGGCGAGAACGTTTTCCGGATACCACGGCTGCGGCTCCTCGGTCTGCAGACCCGTGTTCGGATCCAGATGCTGGCGGAGGTAGCCCTTGCGATGCGCCAGCGTAACGGCTGCCACCGGCAACCCCATGTCCGCCGCCGCGCGCAGCGTGTCTCCCGCAAGCACACCCAAGCCGCCGCTATACGTGGGAAATTCGGGAACCACGGCGATTTCCATCGAAAAGTAGGCGACAACGCCGCCTTCGCCTGGTTCTTCCGGGGAGAAGTACTGGGTACGGTTGATAAATCGCATCGCTAAAACGATTTCTCCGGCCTCGTCCGAGAGGCTCGCCATTCAGAATAACAATCTCTGCGGCGAGTCCATAGCTCGCGCCAGGCCCCCTGTGATTGTTACATCGCCGTCAAAGCCATCGGTATGGCCCGTCTGTGGAATACGAACCATCCGCGTCTCGCATCATCCCTTTACGCGGGACGCTCGTCCCCCGACGGCCCGTAGATGGCCGGCACTCTGCTCCCCATCGGGCGCAGGTATGTCGTCAGCTGACCCCGGTGATGGATCGCGTCGAAGTGGATCATCCACAGAAATGCCGATCCCGCCTGTTCGGAGACCATCTTTCCGCCATAGTAAAACTGCGCCGGCCTCTCCCATGCCGCATCGTCCATCGCCGCCACCCCTTCCACCAGCTCCTTCGCCCACCCTTCGAACAGAACAATCATCTCGGCCAGTGGCGGCGCCGGATCGGTCCTCCACTCCGCACGATGTTCCCGCACAACGCTCACACCGGCGCGCAGTTCCGAAGTCAGCGTCCAGACCAGCTGTTGCGCAGAAGGCGAGCGCTCATGCGGTTGGTAGTCCATGCGATCCGCCGGCAGAGCGTGCAGCACGTTCAGAAACACCGGCAGCTCCGCTCGCCGCCGTTCCACATAAAACTCGCGCAACGTTGTCATCCTGGCCCTCCCTGCTCAAACTGCGTGCGCCGCGGCCGACGCATGGCAGCGGTAGATCTCCGCGTCGATCCCCGTGCGCGTGCGGTACTCGTCCTGCAGGCGTGCCGCAAACTCCGCAGCTTCATCGGCATACACCAGATTCACCGTGCAGCCGCCGAAGCCCCCGCCCGTCAGCCGCGCGCCGATCAGGCCCGGCAGCCGCTGCGCCGCCTCCACCATGATGTCCGCCTCTTCGCAACTGGCCTCGAAGTCGTCGCGATAGCTGGCGTGTGCCGCCGCCATCAGGTCCCCCAGCTTCTTCATGTTGCCCGCCGCCAGCGCATCGGCCGCCGCCACCGTCCGCAGATTCTCCGTGATGATGTGCCGGCACCGCCGCAGCACCTTCTCCGGCATCTCCCCTCCCCACTCCTCCAGATCCCTCGTCGTCGCGTCGCGCAGCAACTCGATCTCCGGCCGATGCCCATGCAGGATGGCCGTCCCTTCCTCCACTTCGCGCCGCCGCATCCCATATTCCCCGTCTGCCACGCTGTGCCGTACCATCGTGTTCGCGATCACGATGCTCACCGTCGGTGGAATTGGCGCCAGCCGGTATTCGAGCGACCGGCAGTCCAGCAGCAGCGCGTGATTCTCCGCGCCCCGGCAGGCGATGAACTGATCCATGATGCCGCAGGAAGACCCCACGTAGACGTTCTCCGCGCGTTGGCACAGCTGCGCAATTTCCTCCCGCTCCGGGTTCGCTCCGGTCCGGCTCAGCGCCGCCAGCGCCGTCGCCACTTCGATCGACGCCGAAGAACTCAGCCCCGCGGCAACCGGCACATCCCCGTGGATCGTCAGGCTGAACGCCGGTACCGCAAATCCTGCTTCCCGCAGCGTCGTCACCACCCCCAGCGGATAAGCCGACCAGTGCCCATTGCCCTTCTTCGGCAGACCTTCGCTCGGATGGCTCACCTGCTCGTCAAAATTCGCTGAACGAATCACAACCTGCCCGTCGCTGCGCGGACTGATCGCCGCCAGCGTCCCAAAATCGATCGCCGCCGGCATCACAAAGCCGCCCGCATAGTCCGTATGTTCGCCGATCAGGTTCACGCGGCCCGGAGCCAGATAGACCGCGGGGTCCGCTCCGAACCGCTCCGCGTGGTCCTTCTTAATACCGTTTACATCCAGCATGCAGGCTTCACCTTTCCTGATATTCGACCCGCAAACAAAAGTCCTATATGCAGATTCTCCGGGCCAACGCCTCGCATGCGTCCGCCCGCGCCCGGACCAGCCCCCGCCGCACTCTCACAATGCTTTCCTCAGCCGCGCGCCGATTTCCTCCACCCAGGCCAGATGCTCCGGCTTCATCAGCACCGAACGCAGGCAGGTGACTGTCGCCGATCCTCCTCCATCCGCCCATTCCGCCCCCGCAAAGAACCGCGCCGGTAAATGTGCCAGCGCCAGATGCAGCCCCTCCTGCGCGGCGCGATCGAAGACTTCCTGCGCCCGCCGCGATGACTCCTCCACACTCGGCGCTCGAACCGTCCACGTCACGATGTCCAGCTCCGGCATCGGTCCCGCGACAAAATGCCCATCGGCGGCGATCGCTCGATACAGCCGGAGCGCCGCCTCTCTGCCTTTTTCCAGTCCATGCGCAAACTCGCCGCCGCGGACCAGCGGCAACAGACGCTGCGTCGTCCACAATGCCACCGCCGATGCTCCCGCTCGCGAGCATTCCAGGCTGATCTCTCCCAGATGCAGCTCCGCGGACGTGAAGTAGGTATACGGCGAATCGTGTCGGTACCACCGCCCCATCGTCGGATCCCGGAACAGGATGCATCCGCAGCCGTACGGCTGCAGCCCATGTTTGTGCGGATCCACCACGATCGAGTCCGCCTCCCCGATCCGCTCAAATGCCCGCCGCGCCTCGGCATCCAGATTCGACGCCAGCCGGAAATATCCCCCATACGCCGCGTCCACGTGAACCCGGAAGCCGTGTTTCTCCCGTAGGGCCAGAATCTGCTCCAGCGGATCCACCGCTCCCACCGCGGTCGTCCCCAGCGTCGCCACAACGGTCCCGACGTCGCCTCTCTCCAGCGCCGCTTCCAGCGCGCCCACGTCGATCCGGCCGTGATCGTCCGTCCCCACCGCCGCAAAGGGCAGCTTCAAAACCGCGCTGATTCGGCTGTGGGTGTAGTGCGCCTGCTCCGACGCCACCACCTTCTGGCCCGGTGCCATCTGTCCCGCCACCCAAAGCGCTTCCAGGTTCGCAAAGGTGCCGCCACTGGTCAGGTGCCCCAGAAACTCCGTCCACCCGAACATCCCCGCAATCTCCCGGACTGCCTCGACCTCCATGCGCGAGCTCGCCCGCCCGCCATCCAGAGCGTGGTTGTTCGGGTTCAGCCGCATCGCCAGCGCATAGGCCGCTCGCGCCACCGGATGCGGCGGCTTCAGCATTTGTCCCGCATACAGGGGATGAAAGTACGGATAGTTATCGCCCAGCCGCAGCGCCGCCTCTCCCAGCACGGCCGCCATCCGTTCCTCTCCCGGAACCTCCGCGGCATACCTCGGCAGGCTGCCGAATTCGCTCTCCAGCCGGTCGAGCGCCTCCGCCAGCAGTTCCGTCTCGTGGGTCAGGCTCGGTTGCATGCAAACCATCAGCATATACCTGCCCTGCCGCTTCGCTCCCCGGTCCCGGATCGACGCACCGCACCGGCTGGCTGCCTCCGCCTTCCGGCTTTCCGCTGGATCATTCTGTCACAGAAAATTAATGCGCATTCTCACCGGTCTCTGTGTTCAAACCGGGCAAAGAGTTGAAGTTCAGGAAAAGGAGGCACCCCATGAAATCACGGACACGGTTCATCGCAGTTTCCCTCGTGGCCTTGGCGATGTTGCCCCTCGCAGCGCCGGTGGCCGGCGCGGCTACCTTCGGCAGTCTCCTCGGCCAGCAGGCCAAAGCCCTCGGCCAGCAGGCCAAAGGCGCCGCTTCCGGAGTCGGCACCGTCGATCTCACCGATCCGAAGGACATCCCCGGTCAGCTGAAATCCAACGCCCAGACCGCCGTCACCCAGGTCCAGTCTCAGGCTGAACAGACCGGCCTCGGGGACGCGCAGGGTGTCCTGGGCGTCCTCCAGGGCAAGCTCGGCCAGCTGCAGTCGCAGATTCCCCAGAACTAAACCGGCGTTCCCGGCCGAGGTGGTCGCAGGCTGCGGAGATACCCTCCGCAGCCTCTCCGTTTCTGTCTCACGATCTTCCCCGTGCCGCGAGTCCATCCTTCGCCCCCCAACATAAAACCGCGACCTTTTCCGGTCTGCGCGGTTTGAAATGGCAGGGGTGAGAAGAAGGGAAGCAAGCGGGAGGTCCGCCATGAAATCAACGATGAAAGCCGCCATGGTTCTGCTCGCCGCACTGCCCCTGGTCGTCGGCAGCGCCGCGTTCGCTCAGGAGGATCCGGGCGCCGCAGGGGCCGCTCAGGCACAGATCGCGACCGAGCAGGCGCAGATGACTGCGCAGCAAATGATGACCGATGCCCAGATCGCCGGCCAGCAGGCTCAGATCAATATGGATCAAATGACCGCTGACCCGAACGACAGCATCGCCGCCCTGCAGATCCAGATGGAGCAGAGCCAGATCGACGCCGAACAGGCCATAGAGCAGGCCCAGGAAGCCAGCCAGCAGGCCCAGATCGATGCGCAGCAGGCCGCCTTGGCGGCGGCCATACCGAACTAGCCGGATCGCTTTGCCCGGCTGCGCGCGGTGTGACCACAGGAACACCGCCCCGGCCGTCACCCCTCCCTCGCCTCCCGCCCGTCCCGGAAAACAACCCAAAATAACTCTGCCGTACTCCATGCCGGATCGTGTATGCTGGCGCCCACCTGGGCCACCGACTGCAGGTTTCACGCCCGCTCCCGTTTCGTTGTCTCCTTCCCCGTGAGTCGCGCTGACCCGAAATTCCGGAATGGAGAGAAGAACATGGAATGGTATCTGATGGTCTGGCAGAAATACGCCGAATTCAACGGCCGCTCCCGCCGCAAAGAGTACTGGATGTTCGTCCTGTTCAATATGGTCGTCTACCTCGTGCTCTACGCGGGCGGTTTGGCGATGTTTTTCGCCGGCCAGCGCAGCATCGGCTTTATCCTCATGGCCGCCTGCGTCGTCTACGCCCTGGCCGCACTCATTCCCGGCCTCGCCGTCAGCGTCCGGCGCCTCCACGACACCAACAAGAGCGGCTGGTGGATCCTCATCGCCTTCGTGCCTCTCGTCGGCGGTATCATCCTCCTCGTCCTCATGGCCATCGAAGGCGATCCCAGCAACAACCTCTACGGACCGAATCCCAAGCTGCTGGCCCAGCCGGCCATGGGCTGATCCGCCCACCCGACCGCCTCTTTTTTCACCCCGGACGCGCCCCCGGACAGGCCTCCGTCGGTCCGGTGTCGAGCCTAAACCTCGGTGGGGAATCTGATACACTGGGTTCGCGTTAGAACCGAACCGGGCAAGCGCAGTCTTTCGCCTCGCCCAACAAAGCAGGATTTGCAGGTCTGCCAGTTTCGCTCCGATTCACTCCAGCGCAATTCAATCATCAGGAAAACGCAACAAATGGAACAAGGTACCGTGAAGTGGTTTAACGACGCGAAGGGCTACGGCTTCATCTCGCGCCAGAACGGCGAGGACGTCTTTGTGCATTACTCTGCCATTTCCACCAATGGCTTCAAGAGTCTGCAGGAAGGCCAGGCCGTTCAGTTCAACGTCGTCAAGGGGCCGAAGGGCTGGCAGGCAGCGGACGTGCAGCCTCTGTAATAGACGCAACCATTTTCAGAAACGTTAACAAGACTCAGGGGCAGGCGAATCCGCCTGCCCTTCGTCTTTCCCGCTTCGGGCTACAATCCCCCCATGCCAGGCGACCTGGACGATCCGCGCACCTACTTCGCCGCCGAGCGCACCTTCCTTGCCTAGATCCGCACCGGCCTCGGCCTCATGGCCGTCGGCTTCGCCCTCGCCCGCTTCGGGCTCTTCCTCCGCGAATTCCAGAGCCAGCAGCACGCCCCTCCCCATTCCACCGGCCTCTCCGTTGACTCCGGAGTTGGTCTCGTCGTCCTCGGCGTCGCCGTCAACATTTCCGCCGTTATCGGCCATCTGCGCACTGTGAAGGAACTCCGCACCGGTGCCTGGATGCCCGGCCGGGTAGCGCGTACTGCCGTCTGCCTCGCCCTCCTGCTCGCGCTCTTTGGCATCGCCGTCGCTGTCTGGCTCCTGCTCCTCCGCTCGTAACCGTCTGCCCTCGCCGAACCGAGACCTAAACTTTCGTCATCTCCGCATGACCCCGGTGCGTTGCTTCGCCTCTTTCCCCAACCGACAATTTCGACAGTGCTCCTCCGGCTTCGCGTCAATCTTCTCGAATCCGCCGTTAACGCCATCGAGCGCAGTGCCGCCCGGCGCCAGCCGAACCGCCCCGAACACCTCAAAACCGGCCTCGACGGCGAGCGCGCCGCCTTCTTCTGGCTCCTCCGTCGTGGCTACGTCGTCGTCGCCCGCGCCTGGCACTCCTCTCGCGCGCCCGGCGACCTCGACCTGATCGCCTGGTCTCCGCAATCGCAGGGGAACGCCCTCTGCTTCATCGAGGTCAAAACCCGCACTACCCGCGACATCGCCCCCGCCCACGTCGCCGTCGACGCCCGCAAGCGCCGCGTCCTCCGCCGCCTCGCCCGCCACTACCTGCGCCAGCTTCCCCCCGGCGACATCCGGACCCGTTTCGACATCCTCTCCATCTACTTGGAGCGCGACAAAGCGCCCGACTTCGACCACTTCCCGGGTGCCTTCGGCTGGGTCGAAGCCGAACCCTGAGCGCAGCCCCTGCGCTCTGAGCTCTGTACCCTGAGCTCTGTGCCCTGTTACGGCTCCGCCGTCCCCCAGAACGCATTCGTCCCCGACCGCAGATTCCGTCCCCAGCTCAGCACCACGCCCGTGTGCAGCACCCGCACCCGCGCCTCCACCCCCGTATCCACCAGCCACTCCCCCGTCGAAAGCCCCGCCGTCGGCGCCACCATCTTCCCCACATCCAAAAGTGGTCCCGCCTGGAGGGTCACCAGACCGTTGCCGTACACCCGCCGCAGCGCATCCGTGTTTGCCAGAAAATACCCATCCCCCACCGGCGAGCTGCCCTTCCGCCCATCCCGCGTTGCAATATGCCCCCGCATCCACAGATCGGTGTCGTCGCGATCCATCCCCAGAACAAACAGGTCGTCCACCGGCGCCGTCCCGAAAATCTTCCCCGCCCGCACTTCCTGCCGCAGCTCATACCGGTCCCCCATCCCCGGCAGCCATCGCGCCGTCGCCCAACCCTGCAGCTTGTCCGACAAATACGAAGGCGTGCTGAACGTCCGCGCCAGCTCCGACGTTCCTCCACCCGTCACCGTGAAGCGATCCTGCGGCAACCGGATCAGCTCACTCTGCACCGACGCCTCCGGGTTCAGCTCCCAGCCCGGCGTCAGCAGCGCCGCGGTCAGCGCCGGTCCGGAGATGGAACCCGCCACAACATCGCGAAAGATCCTGTGCGATGCCTCGGCGCCCAAACTCCACTGCACCGATCCGCTCTCGAGCGACGTCAGCCTCGCCCTCACTGCCTCCCGCTCCAGGTGGAACGACCCCAGCACCGGAGCCGTCCCCGTAAACGACCGCCGCAGCGCCCAGTTCTCGTCGCGCAAATCTGTCGCAACCTGCCACCGCCACTCCGGCCGTCCATACAGCGGCGCCGACAACGCGCCCCACGCCCGCCGCTTCTGCGCATCCCACCGCACCAGGGAGTCGAAATTCATCGCCGCCCGGCCGATGTTGCTATAGCTCGGATACACCGTCTCGTACGGCAGTCCGCCCAGCGCGGAAACCACAGCCGCCGCCGTGCTCGGCCCGAACCCGTCCCGCTCCTGCGCGCGAAACACCGCGTCGAAGCTCCCATCCTTCCGCGCATTCAGATGCAGGTTGTACCCTGGAAAAATCCCCAGCCCATCCAGCCGCGTCTCGGTGGTGCTCAGCTGCGGTTCCCGCAGCACCGCCGCCGGCGAAAACGCAAACGCCCGATCCAGCAGCAGCCGATGCACCTGCAGATGCGGATCGAAATCCAGCCCCGCAATCGCCGGCTTCCCCACCCGGTTCCAGTACTTGATGGCCGCGTCGAGATTGCCCGACAAAAAGTAAACCGTCCCCAGAAAATTGTTCGCGTACGCATCCCCCGGATCGATCCGCAGCCCCCGCCGCAGCCAGTGCGCCGCCTCTGCATACTTCTTCTGCTCGAACGCCACCCCGCCCAGCTCGATGGGAAATCGCTTCTGCTCAGGACACGCCCTTGCCCCGTCCAGCAATGCCGTACGCGCCTCCGCCAGTCGTCCCAGGTGCCCCAGCGCCATCCCGTAATCGAACTGTGCATCGGCGCTGCGCGCGCGCATCGCCCCGGCCGCCCGCACAACCGCAGCCCATTGCTGCCGCGCAAAAAGCTGCTGCACCTCCACATCCGGTCCGTTCGCCTCCGCCGCGGGCAAACACTGCGCCTGCGCGCACCCGGCGCCCCCGCCCCAACAGGCAGCAAGCAGCAAACCCGCAATCAGCGTGAGGACGGCGCGGGCACCGCGAGCAGCATCCAGTTTCCCGTTGCGCTCCAGTCCTTCTCGAATCCCGCACGCTCCTCGGACAGCAGCTTCCGCTCCGCCGGATCGTTCATCGTCACCAGCCCCTGCCCCGGATCGATACCGTCGATCACCACATAGTGCAGCTCCCGCTGGCCCTCGGGCCGCAGCGCCACGATCAGCGGCCGCCCCTTCCGCAGCTCGCTTTCCAGATCGCTCCACTGCCCGCTCAGCGCAAACACTTCGAATCCATGCTGCTGTAAATAGCCGGTCATCGACGACGCCCGGATCCCGTGTTCCTTCGGCGAATACAGCTCCCGCTGAATCGCCTCCACATTGCTCGCTGCACTCGCCGGCCGCCCCTGTTGCCGCGCCCAGTACTGCATCACCATCGACAGCGATGCAGCCCCGCACCCTTCCCGCGGCTGGTGCACGAACGGCACATCGATCCAGATCGCCTGCGTGATTGGCATCTGAGCCGCAGCCATCGCCGCGGCCGCCAGAAACTCGAAGAAGACGAATCGCCGCACGACCTCAGTGAATCACGGCAATCAGAATCACGGCGACCAGCACCAGAATGATGATCAGCAGCGTCTGGTTGCTGATCGCGCCGGCGGCAAAATCGTGCTGCGCGCGATCCGCCCGCGCCGACAGCTCGGCCAGCTCCGTATCCGACAGTGTCGGAATCGCTGTCTTCACCTGCACCGCGTCGACCTTCGCATCCTTCATTGCCTTCACGGCCTGCGGCGTCGACAGGAACTGCGTCAGATCCTGAATTTCATTCTGCCGCGTCCTGGTCGCGGCCTGCACCTGCTGATCCAGCTGCGCCGGCGCGACCAGATGGCTCTCGGCGCTCTGCGCCGAATTCCGTACCGGTTCCTGCGCACGCAGCGCCGGCGAAAACGCAAACAGGGAAACGGCCGCGGCGACAGCCAGTCCGCGCGCGGCAACGCTGAAGAACCGTGGAAAGTGCATGGCGGCTCCAGGGGGGAAATTGGTCCTGAGTTCGGTGGACACTGGGTTTGTGATGCCTGGTCAGCATAGCAAGTTGGCCCCCGCCACCGCCAGGCCGATTGCGGCTCCCGCCGCCTCACGGCAGCGAAAACGCGATGTACACCCCGCCCACCGGCGACTTCGGATCGCGCCCGCCGCTCGCCGCAATCACCACGTACTGTCGGCCATCCACCGAATACGTTGCCGGCGTCGCCCCCGCGGCGAACGGCAGCTCTGTTTCCCAAAGCAGTTTTCCTGTGCTGCTGTCGAACGCGCGAAACATCCGGTCGTACGACGTCGCGCCGATGAACAGCAATCCGCCCGCTGTCAGGATCGGACCGCCGTAGTTCTCCGACCCCGTGTTCGTCATCCCCTGCGCCGCCAGCGCCGGATAATCCCCCAGCGGAATCCTCCACAGATACTTTCCCGTGTTCAGATCGATGGCGCTCAGCGTTCCCCACGGCGGCGCAATTGCCGGATAGCCCTCCGGATCGAGGAATTTCCGGTAGCCCGTGAACGCGTACTGTGTTGCCGCCCCGCCGCTCATCTCCCCCGGCGCATGCTCGGCCGGCGCCGCCCCGCCCGACTTCAGGAACTCCAGCAGCTCCGCAATCTTCGCGTCGCCCAGATTCGGCAGCCCCGGCATTCGCCCCTTGCCGTGGTGGATCACGTCGCTGATTTGCGCGTTGCTCAGCCGCTGCGTCACATCCACCAGCGACGGAAACGCCGGCGGCGATCCCGCCCGGTTCGCGCCGTGACAAATCGCGCACTGCGACTGATAGACCTGCGCCCCGCCCCCCGCGTGCCGATTCTCCGGCGTCAACCCGCCCGTCCACGCCATCTCGTTGGCATTCACATACAGCACGCCCGTCGCCGGATCCACCGCCGGCCCGCCCCACTCCGCCCCCCCGTCGAAACCAGGAAAAACAACCGTCTGCCCATCCACCCCAAACGGGATGAACTGCCCGTCACTGCGAAACGTGTCGAACGTCTTCAGCGCCCATGCATGCGCCTCCGGTGTCCGCGTCGTCAGCATCTCCGCCGTCAGCCGCTGTCGCGCAAACGGCGCCGGCTCCGTCGGCATCGGCTGCGTCGGCGAGGTCTTCTCGCCCGGCACATCGCTCGCCGGATACGCGTGCTCCTCGATGGGAAACAGCGGTGTCCCCGTCACGCGATCGAAGAGATACACCACGCCCTGCTTCGTCGTCTGCGCCACCGCATCCACCCGGCGCAGGTCGCGCTCCACCGTCACCAGCGCCGGCGGCGACGGAAAATCCCGATCCCAGACGTCGTGGTGCACGCCCTGGAAATCCCACAGCCGTTTGCCTGTTGCTGCATCCAGCGCCAGCAGCGTATCCGCAAACAAATCGTTCCCGATCCGGTCGCCGCCGTAAAAGTCGAACACCGCCGATCCCGTCGGTACGTAGACGATTCCCCGCGCCGCGTCCAGCGTCATCCCTGCCCAGTTGTTCGCCGCGCCTGCATCCTTCCACGCATCCGGGGGCCACGTGTCATACCCAAACTCTCCCGGCAGCGGAATCGTGTGGAAACTCCACCGCAGCGCACCGGTCCGCACGTCATACGCCCGGATAAACCCCGGCGGCGCCGGATGTGTCTCCGGATTGCGCCCTCCCACGATGATCAGGTCCTTGTAGATCACCCCCGGCGTCGTCAGCGCGATCGACTGCTCCTCGTACCTTGCATCCAGATCCGGCCGCAACCCCTTGCGCAGATCCACTCGCCCGTCGTCCCCGAAATCCGCGATCGGTTTTCCCGTCGCCGCATCCAGCGCGTAGAGATAACTCATCACCCCCGCAAAAATGCGTGCCCTCTTTCCGTCGGTCCAGTACGTCAGACCGCGCGACGGTTGCGAAGCCCCGCCGATCGTCCGGTCCCGATTGTCCACGCTCGAATCGAACGTCCACAGCAAGTTCCCCGTCGCCGCATCCAGCGCAATCACCCTCCCGGAAAACGTGCACGCGTACAGCACCCGCCCCACAATCAGCGGATTCGTCTCCAGATTTCCCTTTTCTCCCGTGTCGTACTCCCACACCGCCTGCAACCGCGCAACGTTGCCGCGGTTGATCTGCGCCAGCGGCGAATAATGATCCCCGTTCACTCCGCCGTTGTAGGCCGGCCAGTCCACATGGGGCCCTCCCCTCGACTGTCCCGCCGCGGGGAATACCCCCCCGCCCGTTCCAAACACAGACAGAACCACGGCCACCGCCGCGCCCGTAACGATCCGAGTACTGACACCCAAGTGCGATTTCCTCCCTGAAGCCCAATGGTTATGATCCCGGCAATGGTACCGAAAAACAGGCGCCGTGTTGCCGGATGTCTGGCGGCTGCAGCCGCCCTCGCCTGCTTTCCGGCCACCGCCCGCGCCGACGCCGGCATCGCCATGCTGCCGGTCACCCGCCCCACGATGCTCTTCTTCCTCCTCCTCGTCATCATCATCGAGGTCATCTACCTCCAGGCCCGCCTCAAAACCCATTTCCGCCGCACTCTCATCGCCGTCGCCAGCGTCAATACCGCCACCACCGGACTCGGCTTCCCCATTGCCTGGGCCCTCTGCTCTGTGCTCAATTCCTGGGTCGGGTTTCCCGGCGGCATGGCCGGTGTCTTCCTCAACATGCAGTTCGTCCCCTTCTGGGTATCGCAGAAAATCAATCCCGACTGGTCCGGCTCGCGCGGCGACGTCTTCTTCGCCCTCGCCATCTTTGCTACCCTTCTCGTCCCCTCCTATCTCTTCACGCGCATCCTCAAGTCCTGGGTCTTCGACTGGTACGATTTCCTTCGCTACGAGGGTGACATCAAACCCGCCATCCTCGCCGCCAATCGCCTTTCTTACCTGCTCCTCACCATCACCGGCTGCATGATCCTCTTCCGCGACTCGAAATTTATGTAGCACCATCGCCGCCGTCCCTTCTTCCGGACCCGCTCGCTTCGCCGCGCAGCTTCCACAGCACGTGCCGCACCACCCCCATCCACCCATGCGCGTCTTCTTCCGTCAGCACCATGGGCCGGATCAGCCGCCGCACACGCTCCTCCGGAGTCGGTCCCGATGCCTCCCGCTCCCCCGTGCTGCGCTCCACCATTTCCGCCAGCAAGGCCACCAGCCGCTCGCGATCCCCCGCGCTGGCCATCGCCGCCGCGTCCGGGTTCGATCCCGGCCCCGGCTCCCTCTGCCGCACCAGTTCGTACAGCACCACCGCCACGGCCTGCCCCAGGTTCATCGATGGCTGCTCGGATTCCGTCGGAATGCGTAACACGCGCTGGCAGCGGCTCAGATCCTCATTCGACAAACCCGTCTTCTCCGACCCAAACAGCACCGCAACCTTCGCTCCGCCCCGCAGCGCCTGCACCATCTCCGCTCCGGCAATCTCCAGGCGCCGCAGTGGCTCTTCCGGCGTTCGTCCGCCACCCTCCGCCGTTCCCACCACCAGCGCGCAATCCGCCACCGCCTCCGCCGCGCTCGCGCATTCCTCGGCCGCCTGCAGTACCGGTTCCGCATCCACCGCCGACCGTGCCTCGCGAAACCCCGCCTCATACGGTTCCACCACCCGCAGCCGCCGGAATCCAAAGTTCGTCATCGCCCGCGCTGCCGCGCCGATATTCAGTGGGTTCCGGCTCCGCACCAGAACCACCCGCAGCCCCTCGCGTTCGTCCGCCGTCAGCACGCGCCCTCACCCCTCCTGCAATCCACCGTCTCGGTCTACTATAGGCAGGGCAGCCGCGCAGGATTCACCCAACGGGCCGCCCCCAGTCGGCGAAAGACCATGCCCATCCGCACCATCATCGAGCCCTTCCGTATCAAGTCCGTCGAGCCCATCCGCTGGACCAGCCGCGCCCAGCGCGAACAACTCCTCCGCGCCGCGTATTACAACATGTTCCTCCTCCCCGCCGACGATGTCCTCATCGACCTGCTCACCGACTCCGGCACCGGCGCTATGTCCACCCATCAGTGGGCCGCCATCATGGAAGGCGACGAGAGCTACGCCGGCAGCCGCTCCTTCGACCGCTTCCGCGACTCCATCCAGGACATCTGCGGCTACAAACACGTCATCCCCACCCACCAGGGCCGCGCCGCCGAACGCATCCTCTTCGGCGTCGCCAGTCGCAAAGGCTCAATCATCCCCAACAACACCCACTTCGATACCACCCGGGCCAACGTCGAATTCACCGGCGCCGAAGCCGTCGACCTCCTCACCGCCGAAGGCCGCCAGCCCTCTCTCGCCGCGCCCTTCAAAGGCAACATGGACGTCGCCGCCCTCGAAGCCCTCATCGCGAAGCACGGTCCTGACCGTATTCCATTAGTGATGCTCACGGTTACGAATAACTCCGGCGGCGGCCAGCCCGTCTCCATGGAAAACGTCCGCCAGGTCAGCAGTGTCTGCCGCCGCCACGGCATCCCGCTTTACTTCGACGCCTGCCGTTTTGCCGAGAATGCCTGGTTCATCAGGCTCCGCGAGCCCGGCTACGCCGGCAAAACGCCCAAACAGATCGCCCAGGAGATGTTCCGCTATGGCGATGGCTGCACCATGTCCGCCAAGAAAGACGGCATGGCCAACATCGGCGGCTTCCTCTGCACCAACGACGACAAACTCGCCCAGCAGGAAAAGGACCTCCTCATCCTCACCGAAGGCTACCCCACCTACGGCGGCCTCGCCGGTCGCGACCTCGAAGCCATTGCCGTTGGCCTCCAGGAAGCGCTCGCCGAAGACTACCTCCGCTACCGTATCGCCTCCACCGCCTACCTCGGCAACCACATCGCCGCCGCCGGCGTCCCCATCGTGCAACCGCCCGGCGGCCACGCCATCTACCTCGACGCCCGTGCCTTCCTGCCCCACATCCCGCTGCAGCAGTTCCCCGGCGTCGCCCTCGCCGCCGAGCTTTACCTCGAAGGCGGCGTCCGTTCCGTCGAGATCGGCACCCTCATGTTCGCCGCCGCCGCCCAGATGGATCTCGTCCGCCTCGCCATCCCCCGCCGCGTCTACACCCAAAGCCACATCGACTACCTGGTCGAAGTCATCCTCGAAGTCTGGAACAACCGCGACAAGATCCGCGGCCTCCGCCTCACCCACGAAGCGCCGTTCCTGCGGCACTTCACCGCGCATCTGGAGCCGGTGGAGTAGCCGCTCCGTCTGCTACCATTCGGCTGCATGAAACCTGCACCAGAAGATCTCGCAGCTCGATACGCAGGCATGAGCGAGATTGAGTTGCAGCAGCTTGCTCAGGAATACGACTCCCTGACCAACGCTGCACAAACAGCGCTGCGAACCGAGTTCGCCAACCGCCACCTTGAGCCACCGGTCATCGAGGACCCGATCGAGACTCCGGAGCCCGCCGCACGGAAACTAGTCACCGTGCGTCGCTATCGGGACCTGTCGGAGGCTATCGTTGCACGCTCTTTGCTCGAATCCGCAGGTATCGCCGCGTGGGTTCGCGATGAGAATGTTGCTCGCATGGAATGGCAGTACTCAAACCTGCTCGGGGGCATTCGCCTGCAGGTGGAAGCGAGCGACGCCGAGGCGGCCGCCGAAGTTCTGGATCAGCCCATTCCGGACGCGATTCCTTTTGACAGCAAGGAAGATTTCGTTCAGCCGCGGTGTCCCCGATGCGGGTCGATTGATATTTCGTTTCTGGGTTCCGATCGGAGAGCTGCTCTGGCGTCCGTTACGCTGCTGTCGATCCCGCTTCCCAGGGGAATCGAGAGTTGGACATGCTATTCCTGCGGGGCACGGTGGGAGGAAACGGAAAACGATGGGGAGGGGACAAGCTCTTAGCGACCGGTTCACGGCGGCAGCCCGGAAAGCAAAAAGGGCAGGCCTTATAGCCTGCCCTTTTTCCCAACCGCAATCTACTTCGCCGCGACCGCCTCGGCTTTCGCCGTGGCCTGTTCCTTCAGCGCCGCCGCCTTGTCCGTCGTCTCCCACGTGAACTCCGGCTCGTTCACGCGCCCGAAGTGCCCGTAGGCCGCCGTCTTCCGGTAAATCGGCCGCCGCAGGTTCAGCCCCTCGATGATCGCCTTCGGAGTCAGCTGGAAATTCTTCCGCACCAGCGCCACCAGCGCGCTCTCGTCCAGCTTGCTCGTGCCAAACGTCTCCACCAGCACGCTCACCGGCTCGGCCACGCCGATCGCGTACGCCAGCTGTACCTCGCAGCGCTCCGCCAGGCCCGCCGCGACGATATTCTTCGCGATGTACCGCGCCATGTACGCCGCCGAACGGTCCACCTTCGTCGGATCTTTCCCGCTGAAGGCGCCGCCGCCGTGCCGGCCCATGCCGCCATACGTGTCCACGATGATCTTGCGTCCCGTCAGCCCCGTGTCGCCCATCGGTCCGCCGATCACGAAACGTCCCGTCGGGTTGATGTGGTACTTCGTGTTTTCGTCCAGCAGTTCCGCCGGCAGAACCGCCTGGATCACGTGCTTCAGAATGTCCGCACGCAGATCCTCGGTGCTCACCGTCTCCGCGTGCTGCGTCGAAATCACCACCGCGTCGATGCGCACCGGCTTGTGATTCGAGTCGTACTCCACCGTCACCTGGCTCTTGCCGTCCGGCCGCAGATACGGCAGCCTGCCGTTCTTGCGCACCTCCGACAGCCGCCGCGTCAGCTTGTGCGCCAGCGAAATCGGCGTCGGCATCAGCTCCGGCGTCTCGTTCGTCGCGTAGCCGAACATCATGCCCTGGTCGCCGGCCCCGCCGGTATCCACGCCCATGGCGATGTCGCCCGATTGCTTGTTGATCGTCGAAATCACCGCGCAGGTGTTCGAGTCGAATCCGTAAACCGCGTTGTCGTATCCGATCGCGGTCACCACGCCGCGCACCAGCGCCTGAAAATCCACGTAGGCGCGTGTCGTAATTTCCCCGGCGATCACCACCAGCCCGGTCGCGGTCAGCGTCTCGCACGCCACACGGCTGTAAGGGTCCTGCTCCAGGCAGGCGTCCAGAATCGCGTCGGAAACCTGGTCGGCGATCTTATCGGGGTGTCCTTCGGTGACGGATTCCGAGGTAAAGAGATAGCGTTCGGCTGCGGGCAAAGAATGTCCTCCAGGAAGATGCGGATGTCCGGCGTCTCGTGCGGCGGAATCCGGCAGGGATAGCTCTTCTATCGTACCAGGGCCGCCAGCCCCGGGCAAAGCCTCGCAGCGGAATGTCCAAATCCAACAGGGAACAGGCGATAACCGCAGGGAACAGCGACCCCAACCGCTGCCGGCTACGGGCTCCGGGCGGCTCTACTGCGGCTTCGCCGGTTGCGTCGGATCCGACGACGGCGCCTGCGCCGGCTGCGTCTGCCCCGCCGGCCCCTTCTGCGGATTCCCCGTGATGTCCTGGCCTTGGTAAATTACGCGAATGCTCGTGTGGAACTCGTGGTAGTTCGTGTACTTCACCGTCTCCCGCAGATGCACGTTATCGCTCAGATACCCATGCCCCGCGGCAAAATGCAGAATGCCGTCCCCATGCGTGTACACCGGGAACCAGTACTTGCCATCCACCAGCTGCCGATACGTCACGAATGGCGTCGACAGATCCTCATGCCCCGGCCGCAGATCGTCCGGAACATTCTTCCCGTTCGTCACCACAATCTGATGATCCTTCTGGTCCACCCAGATCCGCCCCTGAAAATACCGGTGCTTCTTCTCGATCGTCTTCGGCTTCACATCGAACACCCAGGTCTCGATCTCGTCGATCCTCTGCTTGCCCACATAGGTGATGTCGTATTGCGGCGCATCTTCGGTCGTCAGCACAAACGGCAGCCGCTCTTCGATGTCCTGGAAATCCGCCGGAGACATCATCACGCGCGTCAGCGTGCTCTCCGGCGCATCCAGCACCCGCTCCGTGCGATGACCGTCCGCGTCGAAGGCAATGTCGACCACCTGGTAGTACTGCCCGTCCGGGTTCCCATCGTCGTCGATCGTCTGCACCCGCACGCTCCGCGTCCACGTGTAGTTGTCCAGCGCATGGCGGAACACCGCTTCTTTTGCCGTGAACTCCGTGATGATCTGTTGCACCGGAATCGCCGGCGGCGTCGTGTCCAGCGGCCCGAATCCCTGGTCCAGCGGCATCGACTGGTACGAAACCTGCGCCCGCACGGCGCCGGGCAACGCCAGCAGCGCCAGCAGCGCCAGCCCGCTCATTACGAAACGACGCCGTCCGGAAACGATAGCCACGACCACTCCCGCTTCTTTCTGCTCTCTACCCGTCACGCTTCACTCTTAAGAATAGACGCACGATCGCTCCGTTCGGCCACCCTCGCCCCGGTCGTCAAAAATAGCACCCCGGCCCGGCTCTCTTCCCCCCTCCCGGTCCCGCAATGAAACTCCATTGCACGGAAGGGTAACCCTGAACCGTCAGAAATGCAGGTTCAAATTGTGCATTTTCATCGACCTGGCGGACAATACACCTCATGGATCTCTACAGGGCGCCAACCCTGATCCTGCTTTTCGTGCTGGTCGCGGTCTTCGGTGCCCTCTGGCTCCAGCGCCGTACTCTGCCTCCGCTCCGTATCCGCGCCGGCCAAACCGCTACCGCGCGCCATCGCCAGCTCCTTTGGCTGGCCGGCTGGCTGTTCGTCATCATTCAGCTGGAAATCGAAG
The DNA here is from genome assembly GCA_035508305.1 of Acidobacteriaceae bacterium. Taxonomy (GTDB): domain Bacteria; phylum Acidobacteriota; class Terriglobia; order Terriglobales; family Acidobacteriaceae; genus Palsa-343. The sequence goes on from DATJNE010000072.1 coordinate 43,461, forward strand.
TCTTCGGCCGCGTCGGCTGGTGGCTTGCCGTCTCCCGCGTCTGCATCCTCATGGCCGGGATCATGTTCCTCGGCTCCATGGCCCCGCAGTATTTCAGCCGCCGCTTCCACATCCTCTACGTCGTCGCCCTCGCCGCACCCCTCATCGCTTTCACCGTCCTCGTTTCCATCGACCCGGCGCCCGGTCCGGCGATGCGCTACATCCTTCTGCTCTGCGTCTTTGCCGCGCTGCTTCTCGGTGCGCGCTGGAGCCTCGAAAAACACCTGCTCCCTGTCTGGCTCGGCCTCTCCATGGTCGTTGCCGTGGGCGGCTTCGGCATCTGGCTCACCCTGCAGCTGCGTTACGACGGCGTCCTCGCCCTGGCCCAGGGCGGCATTCTCCTCGTCACCGCCGTCCTCTTCGCCGCCGCCTTCCGCCGCCTCACGGCCGGCGTCATCTTCACCGTTGGCGGTCTCGCCGCCTGGTCCCTGCCCGTCCTCTTTGCTCCCATCGTCGGCATCTCTGCGGTCCCTCTCGTTCTCATCCGCGCCCTCAACCTCGTCAAGGTCGTGGCCGCCTTCGGCATGATCGTTCTCGTCCTCGAAGACGAAATCGCCTCCAACAAAGGCGCCCAGCTCCGCGATCGCCGTGCCCGTCAGGAGATGGAGAAGTACACCGAGATCTTCCTCGAGGCTGTCCCCCTCGAGGAAAACAACACGCAGTACGACCAGATTTGCGAGGCCATCGCCGGCGCCAGCCGCTTCAGCCGTACCGCCATCGTCGTGCGCAGCCCCGAAGGCCGGTTCCGCCTCGCCGGCAGCGCCGCCATCGACGGCGCTCTCGCCGGCGCTATCGACTCCATGGCCCGCCGCACCACCAACGACAAGCTTCGCGACATCGGCGAAAAACTCTATGCGCCCGTCATGGGGCACCTCGTCCTCCTCGACCTCAACCCCCTCATGGAGCCCGGCGACGAGCTGCAGCAGATGAATTTCCTCGCCACCCACGCCATTGCCTTCCGCGATCGCGATCAGGAGATTCTCGGCGCTCTCCTCCTCGCCGGCCTCCGTTTCCCCGAAGAGCCCCTGCTCACCGAAGATGTCCTGCCCCTCGAACTCCTCGTTGCCCGCATCGGCACCGCGCGTGAGCATCAGCTTCTGCTCCGCCGTCTGCTCCAGGCCGAGCGCCTCGCCGGTCTCGGCCAGCTCGCCGCCGGCGTCGCGCACGAGCTCAATAACCCGCTCACCGTCATCACCGGCTATGCCGAACTCATCTCCGACGCCCAGGGAGCCACCCACGATCACGCCACGGTGATCCTCAACGAGGCGCGCCGTATGAAGCAGATCATCGAAAGCCTTATCCGCTTCCGCAAAGCCACCCCCGGCCTGCGCGGCCCCGTCTCCGTCGACATGCTTCTCCGCGATCTCGACAAGCTCGCCCGCCACGACCTCGAAGGCGCGCACATCGAGCTCCAGCTGCGCATCCCTCCCGCCCTCCCGCTCGTCAAAGCCGACGGTGATCAGATCCGCCAGGTCTTTCTCCAGATCGTCAAAAACGCTATCGCATCGATGAACGAGTCTCCCGAAAGCATCGAGCGCCGTCTCATCGTCGAAGCCAGCCCCGTCGGTGCGAACGTGCAGATCACCTTTACCGACACCGGTTCCGGCTTCGCCGATCCCGGCCGCGCCTTCGACCCCTTCTACTCCACCCGCCAGCAGGGCGAGGGCCTCGGGCTCGGCCTCAGCATCTGCTACTCCATCGTTCGCGAACACGGTGGCCAGATCGCCGCCCTCAACGCGCTCCCCCGCGGAGCCGCCGTCGTCGTCGAGCTCCCCGCCTGCGCCCCGGAAACGCCGCCCGAGCTGTCCGGCGAACCCGACACCGTTCCCGCCTCCCCGGCGATGGCCCATCCCCCGACAAATACGGTCTAATCCTGCGCTGGCTGGCAGCCCCCTGTGCAACAGGCGCCTCTGCCCGCCGCTGGCAGAACCCACCGCCCGCGCCGTTGAGCCGCTCCTCACGGAAAGGCAGCCCGTCTCTTCCCCCAGCCAGGTTCACCCCACAGCAAGCAGCTCAATCCTTCGCAATCGGCTTGTCAAAGGATTCCATCGCGCTTCTCCAGCGAGCGTAACCTGCGATCAAAACCAACGGCCCGTTTCGGGAAGAACCCGTTCCCGGAGCCCTAACGCCCTGCGCGCTGTGCCCTGTGCTCTGTGCCCTGACCTCCGTGCTCTGTCCGCTGTCCCCTGCAGTACCATGATCCGTTGCTCTTCCCGAGGCCCCTTCATGAAATCCTTCCTCTGCCCCGCCGCTCTCCTCCTCGCCGCCTGCGCCACCATCGCACAAACGCCAACTCCAGTTCCCCCACCCGCCTCCCCCAAACGTCCCATGACCTTCGGGGACATGATGCAGATGCGCCGCCTCGGCGACATCGACGTCTCCCGCGACGGCAAGTGGGTCCTCTTCACCGTCACCGACGTCGACCTCGCGAAGAACACCAAAACCCCGCACCTCTGGATCGTCCCCGTCAATGGCGGCCAGGAAACCGCCCTCACCGCAGCCGCCGCCGGCGAAAGCCGCGGCCGCTTCTCCCCCGACACCCAACAGATCGCCTTCCTCAGCGACCGCGGCGACGGCCAGCAGATCTGGCTCGCCGCTTTTGATACCGCCACCGGCACAATTTCCGAACCCCGCGAGTTCACCCACATCTCCACCGAAGCCGACAACGTCACCTGGTCCCCCGACGGCAAACATCTTCTCTTCACCTCATCGGTTGATCCCCAATGCAGTGCCGGGCCGTCCCCCGACGTTGCCCCCTCCGGCCTCGAAGAAGACGCCTGCGACCGCAAGCGCGACGACGCCGAAAAGCAGTCGATGGTCAAGGCAAGAATCTTCACCCACCTCCTCTACCGCCACTGGAACCACTTCACCGACGACAAGCGCAGCCACCTCTTCCTCGCCTCGCTCGACGATGGCACCTTCCACGACCTCAACCCCGGCGACGAGCACGACGTCCCGCCCTTCTCCCTAGGCGAACCCGACGGCTGGGACTTCTCCCCCGACGGCAAAGAGATTGCCTTCGAAGAGAAGAAGGTCGACGATCCCGCCCTCTCCACCAACGTCGACATCTTCACCCTGAAGCTCTTCAATGACGATGGCAAGACGGAGTGGGGCGCGAAGCCGCACAAAATCTCCACCAGTCCCGGCGGCGACTTCACCCCGCGCTACTCCCCCGACGGCAAATGGATCGCCTGGCGCATGCAGCGCCGCGCCGGCTACGAAAGCGACCGCTTCCGCCTCGTCCTCTACGACCGCAGCACGAAGCAGATCAAAGAACTCCTCCCCAACTTCGACCGCTGGGTCGACGAAGAAACCTGGGTCGATGACTCTCAGCATCTTGCATTCACTGCGGGAGAGGAGGGCGAGGAGCCCATTTATTGGACCAATATCACTGGAGACGACCTTGACCGCCTCGGCAAGACTCGAGGGGAGTGGAGCGACCTTCATACCCTCCTGCGAAATGGCCGGGAAGTGATCATCGCCGACCTGATGCGAGTCGATCGCCCGTCTGAGGTTGCTATCGCTGATCCACTGGAGATGGGGTCCAACGTGCGCAAGTTCCAGACCCCGCTGCGGGGCGGCCCTGCGAAAGACATAACGCAGGCGACGTATGATCCGCCACAACTCACCCACCTCAACTCCGCCCTCCTCGCCCAGCTCGACCTCCCCGCCATGGAATCCTTCTGGTTCCCCAGCATCGGCAAGGTCCAGGTCCAGGGCTTCCTCCTCAAGCCACCCAACTTCGACCCGCACAAAAAGTATCCCGTCAAGTTCCTCATCCACGGCGGACCGCAGGGTGCATGGGGTGACGCATGGTCGTATCGCTGGAACCCCGAGCTCTTCGCCGCCAATGGCTACGTTGTCGTCATGATCAATCCCGGCGGCTCCACCGGCTACGGCCAGGCCTTCGTCGACCGCGTCAACGGCGACTGGGGTGGCCGTCCCTTCATCGACCTCATGCGCGGCCTCGACTACGCCGAAGCCCACTACCCCTTCATCGACAAGTCCCGCGAGTGCGCCCTCGGCGCCAGCTACGGCGGCTACATGGCCGACTGGATCCTCGGCCACACCGACCGCTTTAAGTGCATCGTTTCCCACGACGGCATGTTCAACACCGAGTCCGCGTACGGCACCACCGACGAGCTCTGGTTCAACGAGTGGGAATTCCGCGGCGCCCCCTGGACCAACCGCGCCCTCTATCGCGAGTGGTCCCCCATGCTCGCCGCAACCCACTTCAAAACCCCCACCCTCGTCATCCACTCCCAGCTCGACTACCGCCTCGATGTCTCCGAGGGCTATCAGCTCTTCGATACCCTCCAGCGCATGAAAGTCCCCTCGAAGATGCTCTACTTCCCCGACGAGGGCCACTGGATTCTCAAGCCGCAGAACTCCCGGCTCTGGTACAAAACAGTCAATGACTGGGTCGACCAGTGGACCCAACCATGAAGGCTCTCCGTCGACCCCGCTTTGCAGGCTGCTTTGCAAGGGCACCGCTTCGGCCGTGCCGTGAATGTGGCACGATGGTTGGGGGCTTCAGCCCCTGAGGGATGGTTTTCGCTCCGTTGAACCGCACCTGGCGCTCCATCATCAACCGGCGTACGGCTCTCGCCACCGCGATCCTCTGCTGCGCCGCGCTCGCCTCCGTCTCCCAGGAATCCCCGCAGCCGCCGGCCCAATCCGCCCTCACCACCCCGCCCCCCGACTCCGCCTACGCCGGTGATCAGGCCTGCGCCTCCTGCCATGAAACCGAAGCCCACACCTACTTCACCACCCCCCACTACCTCGACTCCGCTCCACCCTCCGACAAATCCATCCTCGGCAACTTCACCCCCGGCAAAAACGTCCTGCGCACCGCCAATCCCGACCTCATCTACGCCATGATCCATGCCGACGACGGCTTCTACCAGAGCGCCGTCGACATCCGCGATCCTCAGCACCTCACCGGCGAAGCCCAGAAGTTCGACGTCGTCGTCGGCTCCGGCCGCCACGGCCAGACCTACCTCTACTGGAAAGGCGACCAGCTCTTCGAGCTCCCCGTCTCCTACTGGACTTATTCGCACCAGTGGATCAACAGCCCCGGCTACATCGACGGCCAGATCAACTTCAATCGTCCCGTCGGCGCCCGCTGTCTCGAATGCCACGCCACCCGCTTCGATGCCATCCCCCCGCCCGCCAACCGCTACCGGCCCGGCTCCCTCGTCCTCGGCATCGGCTGCGAGCGCTGCCACGGCCCCGGCGCCGAACACGTGGCCCGCGAGCGCAGCGCCAGCCCGCCCCCTGCCGGCGCGCCCGACATCGCCATCGTCAACCCCGCCCGTCTCCCCCGCGACCGCCAGCTCGACCTCTGCGCCCTCTGCCACGCCGGCGCCGGTGAATCCCTCGCCCCCGCGCTTTCCTTCGTCGTCGGCGATGTCGCCGCCAAATACGTGAAGATCACCGAGCCGGCCGCCAACGCCCCTGTCGACGTCCACGGCAACCAGGTCGGCGCGCTCATGGCCAGCAAATGCTTCACCAGCGGCAAGCTCACCTGCTCCACCTGCCACAACGTCCACTCCACCCAGGAAAGCGCCGACGCCTTCTCCGTGCACTGCCTCCAGTGCCACAGCATCCACGCCTGCCCGCGCTCCAAACAGCTCGGCGAAGCCATCCGCACCCGCTGCGTCGAGTGCCACATGCCCATCGGCAAGTCCCAGGTCCTCACCAGCGAATCGCGCGGTGCTCTCCTCCAGGCCGCTCTGCGCACCCACCGTATCGCCATCTACCCCGGCGCATCCGCCCAATAGCGGCAGCGGAGCTCATCTCCGGCGCCGGCGGGTTAATCTGTATCCGAGAATGATGCCCGGCTTCTACGTCCTTCTGAGCTCTGTGCATTGCAACCGGGGTTCTGTCCCGCGGGGCCCGCAATGATCGCTCACCTCCGCGGCCGCCTCTTCTCCAAACAACCCGGCCAGGCCATCGTCGACGCCGCCGGCGTCGGCTATGACGTCACCATCTCCATCCCCACCTTCACCTCCCTCCCCGCCGAAGGCGCCGAGGTCTCCCTCTTCATCCACACCCACGTCCGCGAGGACACCCTCTCCCTCTACGGCTTCCTCGACCGCAATGAGAAGCGCCTCTTTGAGCGCCTCATCACCGTCTCCGGCGTCGGCCCCAAACTCGCCATCACCATCCTCAGCGGACTCAACCCCGAGCGCACCATCGCCGCCATCCGCGCCCAGGACCACGCCACCCTCACCCGCATCCCCGGCGTCGGCAAAAAACTCGCCGAACGCCTCGTTGTCGAGCTCAAAGAAAAACTCGAGGACCTCGCCGCCGCTCCCGCGCCCTCCGACCGCGCCCTCGCTCCCGCCGCCGAAGATGTCCTCTCTGCTTTGGTCAACCTCGGCTACCAGCGCCCCGCCGCGCAAAAAGCCATCGAGACAGCCATCGACAAGGACAAAACCCCCAGCGACAACTTCGACGAACTCTTCCGCGCCGCCCTCAAAGTCATCCGCTGAGGGTTGCGCATCCCGCGGAAAGCGGCAGTTTTCCCCACCGATGAGAAGTCAACGGCTGGCAGCAGCTTGCGCATCAGTTCGCGAACTCGTTCGGACATGATCCATACATTCCCTGTTGCCGGTGACACGCCCCAATTCCGACAGCCTCACTGCATTGGCTATGCTGCGCAGCAGCACGACGGAGAAAGCCCCGGCCTTCAGGCCGGGGAAATCAGCGGCCCAACCTTACCGGCTTTAGCCTCGGCCTCGCAATGTCCGCATTGTTTCGGCCTCAACCAGCCGCGCTGCTCGGAACAAAGTACGAAAACGTGAAGGGGCACGGCTTGAGCCGTGCCGATCAAAGCCATCCCCCGAAAACCCGGTGGCGTTTCCTCGCTCGCGAGGACACGCCAGGGTGAGAGGGCGGGCAGCCGGGGTCCTGGCGAAACCACGTTTCGCCGGGGTGGCCTGAGCCGATCCTGAAGAGGTCTCGAACTAAACTTCGCGCCAATAATCACTTCTCGGTCGCTTTCCAGATGTGAGCTGGCGAAGAGAGTCGTCTAACTCGAATGGGGCCATCCGTATTCCCTCACCAGGGATGCGTTTGGTCTCCGGATGGCGGACGACCCTTGTGACCCATACGCATCGCGACCACGCCAGCTGAGCTGACAAGATGGATCTTGCCGCCAACCTGCTCCTCCCATCGGAATCCGGCGGCGGGAGCATCCGCTCTGAAGTACCATGGCGAAGGACCACGAACGCCCGCAAACAGCAAATTGTGATGGTCGGGATCGGGGGTAGTCACCGGCACAGAATAATCCAGTCTGCCGATCTGGCCGCTTGTTCGGCCCTCCGCAATCTTCAACCTCCCGCCAAAAGTCCTGCCCGCCCCAAAAACTGTCAAGACCCCAGCGAAAAATCCAAAGTAATCGCCGTTGATACGGCACCACTTCCGCGCCGCCGGACCTCAACAAAGTTGGCATCTTTTCCCCCCTGCACCTGCTATCCTGAAGATAGGGAGATAGAACAGAAAAAGGCCGCTCAGCCGAGCGGCCTTTTCCTTTGCACCGATGCCTATCGACGCCCATCCCGACCCCGGCTCCCAGCTCCCGGCTCCCAGCTCCAGGCTACAGGCTACCGGCTCTCTTTTCATACACATCGACCAATCCCACTGTGGAATCAAATACATGCGTGCCACTCATCCTGAGCCACCCCGCATCAATTTCATTCCACAATGGATACCCGCATCGATTTCAGAATCAAATTCATACGCAACGTCCCAAAATCGCCCCTCCTGTCGAATCAAATATATGCATGCCAACGCCCCGCAGGGGGGAGGGGGAGGGGGGTACCCGACAATTTCCCCGAGCTCTTCCGCCTCGCGCTCCCGGCCATCCGCTGAAATCTGTCCGGTTCCAGGCCCCGATCCAGGACCTTTGCGGCAGCAGGCCCCGGGCACGGAACAGCACCGGCGAAGCTGCAGGAAGTCGAAGCCATCGGTTCCTTCTCGCCGCAGCGATTTCCCCGGGATTCGCCGGCAGGGACCGCTCGAGCCGGCATAGCCGGGTAGCCACGAACCGAAGTTCCTGATCGCCTCTCCGGAGCGGGGCGATGCGTTACCCGCAGCCAGTGCACCTGCGCGCCCTCGACCCGTGGGTCCGGCTTCCTGGTGCCGAACGCGCTCCGGGCTCAGCGGTGCTCGGCTGTTGCTCTCGCGTTTGCGTCAGTTCGCGCAGCGGCCTGTGTGATCCCGCGCACATTCAACAGCATTCTGCAACTTCTGGTCGGGGTCCACACCTTGGTGGGACAGAGGCAGAACCAGGTCGTCATTTGCGCACTGCTGTGCGCACGCTAGTATTCAGGAAGTTACCCACCGAAAGCGGAGTTTTACCACCCATGACGCACGGAGAAATCTGCGCCCCAGGCAACGAAAGCCTGATCCGCCCGGGAACGAGCGAGCGCAAAGCCCAGCTCTACAGCTATCTCCGCCGCATCTCGGCCGGATGCGGCTGGCTGCTGTTCGGGTACGAGTGGGTACATGTCTCCTACGAGACTCCGCGCAGGGAACAGCTGCTGTTTGTCTTCATCCTCGTGACGAACCTGATTGCCATTCATATCAGCATCCACTTCTGGATCGCTCACAACAAACGCCTCGCGACACAAGGCAGGCGCGGACTCATGACCCGGTACACGTCTCCGGTCTTTTCGCAGGACCATCTGGGACGTCGGTTATTCCTGGACGACAGATCATTCCTGAGCAGGGAGATCGTTGTTTCCATCAACGGGGACTGCAAGTTCTACGCCGCGGCCCCAGAGGGTTAGGACAGCGGCCGCCATGGCAGAACTGCTGAGGTCCCTTTGGCCCTGCTACAGAGCGATCGATCATTCCACGATCTACGCAATCGCGCTCCAGTATTACGGTTCGTACCCGATCTTCATGAGCTGGCTGTGGATTTCCCTTTCTCTGTTCTTCCGCCGCCGGCAGGAAGAAGCGCCGCTGCGGATGGAAGGACCGTATCCATTTGTCTCGGTGATCGTTCCCTGCTTCGCCGAGGAAGCCACGATTCGGGAGACGCTGAGCGCGCTTCTGGCCATGGACTATCCCGACTTCGAGGTCATCATCGTCAACGACAACTCCCCCGACAAAACGGCGGAGGAGACGAGAAAATTTCTCTACGATCCGCGCGTGCGGCTGCTTAACAAAACCACCAATGAAGGCAAGGCGATGGGGCTGAACGACGCCCTGCCCATGTGCCGCGGAGAAATCCTGCTGATCATCGATGGCGACATCGTCGTTTCCCCCGATGTGCTGCTGCATATGGTTCCGCATTTTCTGGGAACCCGGGTGGCGGCCGTAACGGGGAATCCCAGGGTTCGCAACCGGACCTCGCTGCTGCAGCATCTGCAGGCGATCGAGTTTTCTTCGATCGTTTCCATGCAGCGGCGGGCGCAGCGCGTGCTGGGTCGCATCCTCACGGTATCCGGGGCGATCTTCGCGGTGCGGCGAACGGCGCTGATCGACCTCGGCGGATTCTCGTCGCACATGGCGACCGAAGACATGGACCTGACCTGGAGGCTGCAGATGCAGTTCTGGGATATTCGCTACGAGCCGCGTGCGGTGGTCTGGATGCAGGTCCCCCTGAATATTCGCGATCTGTGGAAGCAGCGGCGGCGCTGGACGCGGGGTCTGGCTCAGGCTCTGATCCGGCACCGGGCGATCCCCTTCAGCTGGAAGCTCCGGCGCATGTGGCCGATTTACTACGAGTCCTGCGGGTCGATTCTGTGGTCGTACGTCTTCGTCCTGATGACCCTCTTTTGGCTCCTCTGCATCGCGTCGGGATACAGCCCGCGGGGGGCCTCGCCGTTCCCGAATTTCTGGGGTATGGCGATCGCCACGACCTGCCTGGCGCAGTTGATCATCGGCGCGTGGGTCGATCAGCGCTACGACCGGGAGATTCTGTGGTCGGCACCGGATGCGGTGTTCTATCCGCTTCTGTACTGGATGATGATGGCGATCATCACCTCCGTTTACACCCTTCCGGCGATGTTCCGTAAACCTCCGAAGGTGCAGACCTGGCATATCCGGCGGGACCTCGCATGACCGTTCGCGCACATGCTGGAAGGAAGCTGGTTCGTCGCAGGGAACTGCGGCGGGCGATGCGGGTGGCGCCGTGGACGGCGCTCGTCCTGCTTCTGGTTGTGGCTGCAGCCCAGGGTGCGGAAACCGCGACAGCCCCGCGGGCGGAACGGGAAGCTGCTGTAGCCCAGGCCAGAGGCGGCGACGCCAAAGGCGCTCTGGCAATTCTGCAGGGGCTGGTGCGGAGTTATCCCGACGACGCGCGGCTTCTCGCGGATACGACGATCGTGGCCAACTGGGCGGGAAACGACGAGTATGCAGTGGAACTGTTCCAACGGTCGCGGACGCCCAAGGATGATGCCGGGGTACTGGAGGCGGCGGCGCGTTCGGCGCGCAACCTCCATCGCTACGATCTGGCTCTGGATCTTTTTCGCCGGGCAGAGACCGCCTCTCCCGAGCGATGGCAGCCGCGCCTGGGTGCTGCACTGGTCCTAACGGACCAGGGCCGCTATCGCGAGGCGAATACGCTCATGCAACCGTTACTGCGCGACTACGGCAGCGAGCGGGACGTGGAAACCGGGGAAGCGTACCTGTGCATGCGGCGGCGGGATTTCGCGTGCGCGATGAAGACGGTCGAACAACAGATGGAGCAGGAACCGGCGGACAATCCGGTTCTGAAGTGCCAGCTGGCGGAAGCGGTGTCAGAAACAGGCGGCAATACGCTGGGCGAACAGCTTTGCGGGCAGGCAGATGCGGAGAAACACCTCCGGCTGGAAGCAGCCGCAGGCGCCGAACGGGTGCGGTGGGTGGATTCGAGCGACGAGAAATGGGCGCAGCGAAAGGCCGAAGGAGACGGGGCTCTGGCTCAGCTGGACGACGTCATCGCTCGCTCCCATGCCGGAGACGTGGTCTGGAGACAAGCCGAGAGCGATCGATTGCTGGTCTTGTCGGATCTTCATCGCATGCGGGACGTGGTGCAATTGTGGGAGCAGCTGCAGACGATGAAGGTGACGGTTCCGGACTACGCGCTGAGCCGGGTTGCCCAGGCGTATCTGGCGCTGCACCACCCGGAAGAGGCCGAGGCGCTGTATCGGGTTCTTGTGGAGCGCTCGCCGAACGACGGCGATCTGCGGGGCAGCCTGGCGTATGCCCAGTTCGAGCGCGAGCATATCGCAGAGAGCTTCAGAACGATCGACAGCTCGTATGAGGATGCGCCGTCAGCGGTCCGGTCGGCGGGCCTCAAAGTTCCCCAGAGTAACAGCCTGCACACGAATCTCGGCATCCAGGCGGCGGAGATGCGAGGATTTGCCGGCATGCCCGACCAGGAGCAGCGGCGGCTGACGCCGTTGCTGGCGCAGGCGCCCGGCAATCCGTCGGTGGGGCGGGCGATGGCCATGACGTATTTGGCGCGGGGATGGCCACTGCTGGCGATGCGCGAGGAGCGCATTGCGGACAGCTTCGAGCAGGGAGACGATCTTCCGGTTCTGCAGGACGCGGAGATTCTGGAAGGTGCGGGACGGCGCGATGAGGCGAGCGCATTGCTGGGGCCTTTGCTGCTCCGCGAAGGAAACAGCCTGGCGCTGCAACACTTCCAGGCAGACCGGGCGGTGGAATACGGCTGGCAGGCCGACGTATCGGGCGGCTATGAGTGGTCGAACGGGCAGTATCTGGGGAATTCGTCACAGTCGGAGGCGCACCTCTACAGCCCACTGATGGACAGCCGCTGGAGACTGTATGGGCATGCGCTGGGAGAGACGGGTGCATTTCAAGAAGGCAACGACTACCGGGCGCGCACCGGTGCCGGACTGCGCTACAACTACGATCGGCAGTCCGCCTGGGTGGAACTGGATGGGGACAGCGGCACATCGGGAGCGCAGGCCGCGGTCAGCGCCGGAGGAGAACTGAACGTTGGGGACCACTGGACGGTTCGGGCGCAGGGAGACACAGACGACATAACGGATGTGCAGCTGATCGCCGAGCTGGCGGGCATTCACGCGCGCAGTGGCGGCGCGACCGTGGAATGGAGGCAGAGCGAGCTGCGCTCGATCACCGCGGGGGTGCAGAGGCAGCTGTACACCGACGGGAACCAGAGGACGGCAATCTCCGGGGGGTGGGATCAGAGTGTATGGACGCGGCCGCGGCTGCAGATCGACATTGCTCCGCAGGTATGGACCTCGTCGAACTCCGAGAATGAGAACCGGCTTTACTTCAATCCAGCGCGGGATTTCTCCCTGGGGCCGCAGACGACTCTGAAATGGACGACCTGGCGGCGCTACGAGCGCAGCATGCGGAACGAAGTGACGATCAACACGGCGCCGTACTGGCAGCAGAATTACGGGTTCGGTGCGGCCTTCTCCGCGAGCTATGCGCAGCACTGGGAAGTAAGCCGGCGGCTGGGATTCTTCGGGAAGATGGCGTGGGACAACCAACCCTACGACGGCAGCCACGAACCGTATACCGATCTGACTTTCGGACTGACATGGGGTGCGCAATGAAGGCGGTCGCGCTGGCCGGAATGCTGATGCTCGCGGGCCTTTCGGCGTGGGGGCAGAGCTCGAATGTTGTGGTGCTGTGCTACCACGATGTGCGGGACGATGTGGGCGGCGCGCCGATCCCGGCCGGTCGCAGCGCCGAGCCGGCGCTGGAAGTCAGCGCGGGAACGAGCCGGCAACTCGACGCGGATCAGTACGCGATCAGTACGCGCAACCTGGCATCGCATTTCGACTGGTTGCGGGCGCATGGATATCACGTCATCACCCTGCAGCAACTCATCGATGCGCGGACGAAGGGAGCGCAACTGCCGGACAAGCCAGTGCTCCTGACCTTCGACGACGGATTGCAGAGCGCCTACACCAGGGTCTTTCCGCTGCTGAAGGCGTATCAGTATCACGCCGTCATGGCCGTGGTGGGGGCGTGGACCGATCTGCCCGCCGACGGCAAGGTGGATTTCGGATTTCGGCAGTTTACGCGCGCGGATTTCGCCACGTGGCCGGAGTTGCGGGAAATGCAGGACAGCGGGCTGGTGGAGATCGCATCGCACACGTGGGACCAGCACCACGGAACCGTGGCGAATCCCCAGGACAATGTGATCCCGGCGGTGCTGGTGCACGCCTACAACGCGAAGACCGGGCACTACGAGACGGACGCGGAGTATGCGGCGCGTCTGCGCGCCGATCTGATGCGGAGCGCGGAGGAGATCAGGACGCAGCTGGGACGCGCGCCGCGGGCGGTGATGTGGCCCTACGGGGCGTATACCCAGGAGGCGGATTCGATAGCGGCATCGCTGGGCATGCCGGTAACCTTCACGCTGGGACTGCCGGTGACGTTTCCGGCCAGGCCGTTCGGGGTGACCGGACTGGAAGCGATTCCGCGGCTGGTGATGACAAAGAATCCCACGGTGAGCGACCTCGTCTGGTCGCTGCACCATCTGGACCTGACGAGCAACGTGCGCGCGGTTCAGGTCGACCTTGACTACGTGTACGATCCGAACCCGGCGCAGCAGGAGCGGAACCTGGGCAGGCTGCTGGATCGGATCCGGAAGATTGGCGCGACCCAGGTTTGGCTGCAGGCATACGCGGATCCCGACGGAACAGGCGCGCCGAGCGAGTTGTATTTTCCGAATCGTGAGCTGCCCATGCGCGCGGATTTGTTTTCGCGCGTGGCGTGGCAGCTGCGAACACGCTGCGGCGTGGAAGTCTACGCATGGATGCCGGTGCTGGCCTGGCAACTGCCGGACAAGGCTCTGCAGGTGCGGCTGGAAATCCAGCCGAAGCCAGGCGTCTCCGCGGAAAGTCCGGTGCGGCTGAACCCGTATCTGCCCGAGACGCGAAAGATCGTCGGTGACATCTACGCGGACCTCGGACGAGCGGCGCCGGTGGCGGGAATCCTTTTCAGCGATGACGCGATTCTGCGGGATACGGACGCGCTGGGCCCGAATGCGCCTCCGCCGGGGCCGCGCCGAACGCAGTCGCTGATTGCGTTCACGGATGAACTGGCAGCGCGCGTGCGCTACTGGAGCCCTGAACTGTCGACGGTGCGGAACCTGTTTGCCGAACCGGTGCTGCATCCGGACGCGGAAAACTGGTTCGCGCAGTCCCTGCCGGCGTTTCTGTCGAGCTACAACACGGTTGCCCTGATGGCGATGCCGGAACTGGAAAACGCGAAGAAGCCGGACGACTGGCTGAACCGGCTGTACCGCCGAGTGGCTGCGCAGCAGAACGGGATTCGCGACACGGTGTTCGAGATGCAGACGGTGGACTGGCGGACGAAACAACCGATTGCGGCGGACCAGTTCGCGAAGCAGATGCGCATGCTGCAGGATAAAGGCGCGCTGAACCTTGGGTACTATCCCGACGATTTCGAGAAGAACAATCCGAAGCTGAACCGGCTGATTCCCGTGTTTTCGGCCGCCGCTTATCCGGCGCCCTGACGGCGGGTTGGGCAATGCCGCAGGTCTTTTGGCGGCAAATGGGTTCGACCCGTACGTGAGCTTCAGTCAGCGGACTGCAGCGCCGCGGCCCTCGACGCAACATGCGAAATGTCCGATAGTGTCCGCTTTGTCCTAGCTTACAAAAAGGAGTTTGCCTCGCGGTCCGGAAGGTTGGTGATCTCTGCCGGATCGCGCATGACCGGTTACGTTTGCCCTTGCCGGTTGACAGTGCCTCGATTGGAGGGCTAAATGGATGACCAAATACCCGATTGCGCCGTTTCAGATACTGTCGTAACTCATTCCAGATAGTGATTCTGGAATCCAGTTAGCGAAAGAGGCCATCATGAGTGCAACCGAGCATTCCGATCCGTGGCAGATTTTCTTCACCCTCACGGGAATCTCCAGCAGCGACTTCCGGGAACAACCGGTCCTCGAGGGCGAACACGCAGACCGCGAAGCCTGTCTCCGTCGGGTCCTTCGTCCTCATGACGAAGCCGGTTTCAGCGGCATGGACGAATGGGAGATGATCGACTGGCGGGAGAAGCTGGATGATGCGCTTGGTGACGTCACACTGCGCGAGATTCGCCGCGAGTTGGGCCTCCCGCATGAACCCCTTCCCCCTGGGGCACAGGAGAGGCTGCTGCTCCTCTTTCGCTCCGAAGCCTTTCTGCGCTACCTGAATGCCTACCACTACTTCGGCGTCAGGTTTGTTCCGTTCTGGCCGGAGATCGCATCGACTATCGGCGATCCCTTTCGCCTTCGTCCCAGGCCCTGTGGAGACGCCAATGTGCCAAACTCTGCGCTGGCCGCGCCTCCGCGCCTCACCACCCTTCCGGACGCCGAGGTCATTTTCGAAGAGTTTGCGAAGATGCTACGTTCAGACGACACGGGAAAGGTACACGCCGCGCTACGCTTCCTCGACGGTTTTGAGAACCCTGAGACAAGACCGGTTCTCCTCGACCTGAAAGAACCCACAGCCTTCGAGCTGTGGCTGCGCGGTCTCCGGCCCGAGACCAGCGGAGCACTGAAGAGCCGCTTTGAGGACATTGCGGAGGGCATTACAGAATGGGCCACCATGCGCGCCGACTTCTATCTCAGCCTCTCGAAGCGCGCCACGGCGGCCGTGAAGACCGACCGGAGCCCGGAGGCGGAAGTCGTAGACGAACGTCCGCCGGAAGGCTGGATGGCAGGCCATCCTGCCACGGCCAGACTGGCTCTGGCCGACATTTACTGGATCGCGAAGATTTTCCGCGCCGATCTTTCTTCCGAGGGGATCGTCTCCTATCAGAAGTACAACTGGATCCACCTGATCCGCTTCCGCGCCACCTTCGACCGGGATATGGGTCGAGTGAACGCGCTTAATCGTGCCGAAGAAGCGCTTCGATCGGTTTTCGATTACGTTTGCGACCTGGTTCAAAACTCCGTCGAAGTGACAAAACAGCGCGTTGAGGAACTCGCCGATCGGAGTACAGATCACGTCCACGAACAGCAACCCCGGACCGCAGTTCAGCGGCGAGGCAAACCGAGTGCGGTAAGACGCGACTGGAAAGACCGCCCGTCAACCACTGTGGCGTGGCGCGCCGCTTTCGATGAGGAACTGAAGGAAATCGAGGCGCAGCGAGGCGTTCGGCACTATCGAGATCCCACGCTTGCTCCCCAGGCCACGAGCGGCGATCTTGCACCGCTCTCCGAACCGGGACTCGCCGAACGCGCCACCGTGGCGGGTTCTGCGGTCGCGGCAGCAGCCCGCAAGGAAGCCGACCGCATCAACCGCGCGGCCAGCGAAGCCGCCGACGGGGAAGACGGCCAGCATCTCTGGAGTCGCAGGTTGCTGGGCTCGCGGCGCCCCGCAAATCTGATCGGACTGGCCTTCTCCGGCGGAGGCATCCGCAGCGCCACGCTGAATCTCGGCGTGCTCCAGGGCCTGCAGGAACTCGATCTCCTCCGCCACTTCGACTACATTTCCACGGTTTCTGGCGGAGGATTTATCGGCTCCTGGCTGATCGGCAACGTGCGCCGCAGCGCTCACTGGCTTGGCCGCCTTACGGACTGGAGTCCTTCGATCGAACACCTTCGCAAGTATTCCAACTATCTTGCGCCGCGCACCGGCCTCCTGAGCCCGGACACGCTCAACATCGGCAATACCTGGCTGCGCAATACGATTCTCATTCAGCTCAGCGCCCTGGCGTGGCTCTTCGTCCTGCTGCTGAGCGCGCTGGCTACCATGCGCGCGTTTCTCTGGGCAGGCCGCGTTCCCTGGCTCGACTCCGTACTGCTGTCGGCCTGCTCCCTCGTCGTTATGATCGCACTCCTGCGTTATCTGGCGGCCCTGCCGGGGACGCGAAGCGCCCTGAGCGGAAGGTTCGGCCGCACACGCTCGGTCGTGTGGTACGCGGTGCTGCCGGCATCGATCGGCACCACCGCGCTGGCCTCGCGCTTTTGGGCGGCCGCTCCGCACACCGCCGGAATCTGGCCCTGCCTCGATGCTGCTTCTTCCTTTGGCGAGATGCTGGGGCAGGCGTGGAAACCGTGGTGGCCGCTCCTGGCCTTGTCTGCACTGGGCATCGCGCTGCTGGCGTCGATCACCCTGCAGCGGAGACGAATCGACGGGGTTGCCGCCATCACCATCGCCTGCACCGGCGTCCTTTATCTCGAACTCGTCGCTCTCTTCCACGCTTTCCGTTCCTGGTCGCAGTATGGCGATGGCGCCAACAGCGTTGCCTTTGTCTTTGGTCCTCCCGTGGCGCTTCTTGCCTTCGCGCTGGTCATCCTGCTGCTCATTGGCTTGAGTAGTAAGAGCACCAACGAGGCGCAGCGGGAGTGGTGGACGCGCTACGGCACCTGGCTTTCCATCTATGGCGGGGCCAGCGTCGTGGTCTGCGGGGTAGCGCTCTTCGGGCCGAAGGTTGTCCTGATCTTCTTCGGCTGGTTTCACCAGAGCGGCTACCACGTCGTTCCATGGGCAACCGTGGTGGGCTGGATCGGGACGGTGGTTGGTGGTCTGCTTGCGGGCAAGAGCAGCCAGACCGCCGGCAACGGCGAGGGAACGAAATCGCAGCTGCTTGAGGCTCTGGCCAAGGTTGCAGGCGTTCTCTTCATCCTCGGCAGTTTCCTGCTCGGTTCAACGCTGCTTTACATTCTGCTGCTCGCGATGTCCGGAACGGGCTCTGCGGTGATCGGTTCGGACCCGTTGAAAGAGTTCTGCACCATCGCCGGCTGGCGCATCTGGGCGGCGCTGGGCGCGATGGCGCTCGTGGGCTGGATCTTCTCGGCGCGCTTCGAGATCAACATTTTCGGATTCAGCCAGTTCTATCGCAACCGGCTGGTGCGCTGTTATCTGGGGGCGACACGCTGGATGCCCGGAGCGCGCAAACCGAATCCGTTCACCAAATTCGATTTTCGCGACGACATCGAGCTTTGGCGTTTCCGTACCGATTCTCCGGGTGAGGACCTGGCGAGTTCGGCCGAATGCGACCCCTACCGCGGTCCGTTCCCGCTTCTGAACTGCTCGCTGAATCTGGCCGGCAGCTCGGACCTGGAGCTCAACACGCGCCATGGCGCCTCTTTCACGCTGACGCCGCTGCGTTGTGGCAGCGCGCGGTCACAGGTTGGCTACGCGCCAACCTGGTCGGCCCAGGGCAAATTCGCTGACGGCGTACAGCTCGGACAGGCAGTTGCTGTGTCCGGCGCCGCGGTCAGCTCCAACATGGGTTACAACACCTCATCTCTCGTCGCCTTTCTGCTGACGATGTTCAATGTGCGTCTGGGCTGGTGGTTCCCCAACCCGGGCAGGAACAGCTGGACGAGTCATGGGCTCACCAACAGCCTCAAGTACCTGCTCGCGGAGCTCTTCGGCGATGCGGATGAGAAGCTCGACTTCGTCAACGTCTCCGATGGCGGACACTTCGAGAACCTCGGCATTTACGAATTGGTACGGCGGCGGTGCCGGATCATCATCGCCTGCGACGCGGAGTGCGATCCCGAACTCCAGTTCCCCAGCCTCGGCAAAATGATCCGCAACTGCGCCACGGATTTCGGCGCGGAAATCGATCTCAATGTGGACTCTATCCGCCGCCAGGCGAGCGGCCTGAGCCTCGCTCACTGCGCAGTGGGGACGATCCAGTACTGCACGGGAGAAATCGGCCGTCTCATCTATCTGAAAGCTTCAATCAGTGGTGACGAAGACGTCAGTGTCGCCCAGTACCGCAGCCAGCACCCGGCGTTTCCTCACGAATCGACGGCGAACCAGTTCTACTCGGAGGACCAGTTCGAAAGCTATCGCCGCCTGGGGCTGGAGATGGTCCGCACGTCCTTCAAGGGCAATTTGCCCGGAGACGATCCAATCCTCATCGGCGACCGCATGTTCGATGTCCTTACTCCCGCAGCCCTTTCCAGCGACCGATTCCTGAGTCATTCGAAGACGCTTGACAACCTTTGGGAACATTTCCGCGGCGAGCAGAGCCTCCATCCCTTCATGAACGAACTGATTGCCTCGACCAGCCAGGCTGTCACGGCTGCGGCGCCGGCCAGAACCGCCGGCGGCGTTCCTGTCATTTCCGATACCGAACTGGCCATCGGCCTTCAGCTTATTCAGCTCATGGAGGATGTCTTCCTCGATCTTCGGCTCGACGATTACTGGCAACATCCGGACTACCGCGGCTGGGCGATTCTCTTCATGCGCTGGGCGCGGAGTGAGCGATTCCGCGAGATCTGGAAGCGAACACACCGTACTTTCGGCATCCGTTTCGAGTATTTCTGCAACGCGAACCTCGGACTCACCCGCGATCAACCGATCGCTCGCGTCTAAGGCAAATCGGTCTTCCTGGTCGCATTTTGGATGCGTCGCTGTGAACCAGGTCCCGCGCCGATCCTCCCCATGGCCAGAGCAATCGATGGGTCGCCTGACGACTGCAAGCCAACTCATAGAGAGCGGTCAGGCGGCCGGCGCGGCGGATCGGCGGCGTCTGCCGCTGAGCAGGTAGATGGCGGCGCGCAACTCCAGCAGGGGATCGGCGGAGGGATTGATCCCGTCGACGCGGGGGATAGGATCGAAGATGATGTGCTGTTGCTGGGCTAAGCTGTCCGGCATGACAGTGGTCAGCTCGAGCGATCCGAAATCTACCTGCTCGCGGTCTTCGGGCCACTGTACCGTAGCGTTATCGACGGGGTCGGAGGAATCGGCCAGCTGCACGACAATGCGGAAACGGATCGGCTGGCTGGTGACACGTTGGACGACCTCGTCGTAGTGGTAGTTTTCGGGGAGTTGTTGGATCTGCTCCGTCCTGAGATAGTCGTCGCCGAGCGCAGGAAGGATTCGATAGCGTCCAAACCTGGTCAGTCCGTCGGCATTGGTGAATGCGAATGCGGTGACGGCGAAGTAGGATTCACGCGCAAGGCTGGAGGGGAAGGGTTTGGGGGCCTGGACAAACGCCAGAGCGGCGGGATGAGAGCCGAGAAACTGTTCGATGGGTTTGGGCGCGGCAAAGTCGGGCCCGCTGGCCGCGGCGGCACGGAGTAACGCGAGGAATTCGTAGCCGTCGCGAGCAGGAAACCCGTTGGTGGAGTGGCTCACAATGTCGGTGTGGACGTGCTCGGCGAGATTGAAGCGAATGGCCAGACCGCGGGGATTGGCGTCGGGAACGGTGTCGGGGATGAGAGGAAGGCCCGTGGAATTGGAGAAACGGGCTGTGATGGGGGTCGACTCGCGCAGGGCGTGCGGCGCCCTTGTGAGAGATCGCGCGAGGGGAGAGGGCTCAAAGACGCCGGTGAGCATCAGGCCCTTTGCGTGGGCGGGGCGGAATCCGGGGTGGACACCGAAAATCTGGTCGAATTGCTGTAAGAGGTCGCGGGCGAGGGCAACGACGCGTTCATCCTGTGGCAACGGCATTTGAAGTCTTCCTCCTGTCGGCGAAAGCCTGCGGTACCAAATGATTGTGAATCGCGTTGCCCATCGGGGCGCGGCGCTCTCAGCCACCAGGTTCGTTGAGGCTATTGGAGGCCGAGTCCTGTGGGCCTCGAATGAGTTCGGCGTGCGGTTCGTGAGACGAACCTCTACTCCATTCCGGCCGCGGCTGCAGAAGGTGATGGTGCCATCCAGAAATCCGACGCCGGGGCGTTCGGGAAGGGCAACACGTCATAAAGCGGCTGCACCGGCTTCACGACCGGATTCTCATCGGCCAGGGAAATCGCCAGAATCCGGATCTTGTCGTTGTCAGGGAGGGTCAATGTGGTTGTGCCCGCGGGCAGGTCCAATCCGTAAGCGAACAGATACGAGTAGGAGTACGCCACATTCTCACCCGCCGCGTTGTGATGGTGGTCGCAGTACCAGGCCAGGGTGGCTCGTTTGATAAAGGCGGGCTTGAGGCCGATCATCTGACCGTAATCGTCGTCTGCACCGCTGGCGCTCCACACCCGGTCGTACCACTGGCCGATGAACCCGCCCCAGTCCTCCACGTTCAGCTCGGTCGTTGTTGAACCCAGCTGAAAAGACGCCTTCTGATCGCCGTCGGTCGACGCAGCCAGCAGATAGACGCGATTGTAGTGGCCCGCCGGCAGGCGGATCGTCTGACCTTTTGCGATCACTGCGTCCGGCGTACCGGTCTTTGCCTCGGCGAGATGAAAATCGACTCCATTGAAGGCAATGTGTGGAGGCAGCATCTCCGCCGGCAGCGCATCGCCCTTGCCATCAAAACCGGCACTGGATGGATCGCCATGATCGGTCGCAGCCGCCAGATCGTATTGCAGATCGACGGGCGTAGAGCGAACGTCGTCAATCCGGAGGGACGCCGGGCGCAGTTTCAGGGCAAAGGTTCGCGGCTGCCAGGCGCCAAAAGAAGTGACGAGCGCGCCATCGTTCACCGTTGTGGGGCCCAGGGGCTGCTCCTGCCCATTGATTTCTCTCGCGCCGACGATCGGCGTCGCAAACGAGACACGCACATCCTTCTCCGGCCTTCCGTCGAGTTCCACCATGCGCAGCACGATCTCGTCGCTGACTTCCGCCTTCTTCAGAGCCATAATGCGAATGCGCGGATTGCTGATCCGGACCAGCGAGAAGCTGCGGCCCAGGGCGCCAGGATGCCGCGCCGATTCAAACGCAATCAGCGGCGCATTCAGCCGTTCACCCTGCCAGTCGGTCTGCGCCTCGCGCCAGCCGTCGGCGTGGCCGGCAATGCCGTAGACGAATTCGTGGTGGCCGATGTCCTGCGTGCCCTGGTCGGGATAGCCTCCGGCTGTGCCGGGAGTCCGGATCAAAGTCAGGCGGATGGTGTGGTCGTTTGGCTTGTCGGATCCGTTCTTGCAATCGGCCAGAATCGTCGCGCCGAATTTGCCGCTCGCGTCGGTCAGATCAATCCACTGGTGCGAGGGCACTTCAAACTTCTTCGGCTGCGCCGTGGGCCGCTCGATCGTACCCACATCCCAGTTGTAGGTTGCCATTTCGTTCGATGCAGTGAGGGGAAAGACCGCCTTGAGGTTAGATTCCCGCGTTTTCCAGTCGATCGCGTTGGCAAACTCGACGCGTTTTCCCGCGTCCCCCGCAGCCAGGCGAATCGTCTGCACGAACCTCGACCCGGCCGTCTCGCGGCTCACTTCAATGGCAACGCGCACCGGGCCATTCTCAACAACACGGATTTTCGCGGGACCGGAGACGTATTGCCGGGGCGCCGCCTGTTCCTGATCCCAGTCCATATTCCACGCCGGCCACTGGGTGGGATTGTCGTAGGAAATGGCAAGGCGCGCAGGGGTGGCCAGCAGTTCGCGTCCAAGGTCCTTGTCGAAGATACTTGCGACATCGCCGCCGGCATCCAGACGAACGCGGTAATGCGCGTTCTCCAGTTCATCGGCGGTTACATGCAGATCGGAGGATGCGGCCTCGGAGCCAGCGCCAGCCTCGATGCTGTAGACCGCGTAGCCAACGGGCGGAACACTGGCCTCGAAGAGCACCTTGCCATCCGAGATCTGCGCAGGATGCTCCCTGCCGTCCGGCCCGGTCACGTGCACCGCCGCCGGCATTCCACCCGGGAAAGTCACTGTGGCTTCGACGACATCTTCCCGAGCGATGTTCAGCGCATTGAAAACGACGACAGGGATTCCAGACGCCTGGGTATCCATGCCTGCGGAAACCGCTTCGACAGCGCTCCGCAGCACGTCGGCGAACTGATTCATCGCAATCACGTCGTCGTTCCACGCAAATTCATAGGCTTTGGGGGTCGAGGTTCCGGCGGCCAAATCGTGAAAATGCGCGGCCATGGCCAGCGTCCACGCGGCGTTCAGACGAGCCATGGGATAACTCCGGCCGCCCAGCCAGGAGGCAGCAACCGACGATTCCTCGGCGGCGGATGCCAGCAATTCCTCCTTGCGAATCCACCTCTTCTGGTACCCCTCGGAAGTCAACGATCCTGCGGAGTGATTCGTGAGTTCCATTTCGCCGGTATAGCGGGGAAGCATCTCCTCCTGAGCCGGAGTGATGTCGCGGAACATCTGATCGGCGGTCGCGGAAATCACATGGACCGGTCCTTCGCCGACCTGCACCGGAGGTTGGCCGGAGGGCCCGCGCCGGCTGAAGAAATCTTCGCCGGGCGGCAGATCGACCGTCCCTTTCGTCACGATCGCTTCCAGCCGCTTCACTGACTCCTCGTCCGGTGCTCCGCCCACGTCACCGGTGCCATAGTAGTGGTAATCCATGTAGACGCCGGTGGCCTTGCCGTTATTGAGCGCACGCGCTGCCCAGTCCCCCTGGTATCGGCGGTCCGCATCCTGCTTCTGCATCTCGGACAAGCCCTCCGCCTGTTCGCGCAGAAAGATATACCTGAGCCCGTCCTGCTGGTCGATCGGTTGGTTGTTGTGCTCTGCCGTCTCGATCGTTTGCTGCGCATCGGCTTCCTGCTTGTCGAGAACCGCAGCCTCCGGATTCTGCGGGAAGGGAGGCAGTGGCTTGCTCAGATCCGTATAAATGCCGCCGCTGTACGAACCGGGATTGAGCGCCGCCATCACACTTTCGCCATCAGGTCCGACCCACACACCAACGTCAAAAGGTGTGCCCTCCGGTGTGTTCTCGATCGAGTCCGGCCCTCCGGCATTGGCCGAGGATCCCCACGTGAGTTTTTGCGTCGAGAACCCCTTAACACCCGAAGCGGCGAGGATGGTGGGCAGCGAAGAAGGGAAGCCAAAGCAGTCCGGCAGCATATATTCTTCGCTGGCTACCCCGAACTCACGACGAAACCATTCATTGCCGTAGAGAATCTGCCGGAAGATCCCTTCCGCGCTGGGCGCATTCACGTCGCCCTCTTCCATCGACGATCCGGCCGGGAACCATCTGCCTTCTGATACGTACTGCTTCAGCCGCTTAAACCTGTCGGGGTAGTATTCCTGCATCAGACGGTAGCGATTCGCGCCGCTGAAATTGAAGATGTAATGCGGATACTTATCGAACAGGCTGAAGTTGTCGTCCAGGGTTTTGCGCAGATATTCATCGATAACCTGCGGATACTCCCAACGCCACTCCGTGTCGAGATGCGCGTAGCCAACAGTGTAGAGTGTTGGCTGCTGAGCCGTTCCGGCGTCATGCGATTGCTGTGCGGCGGCTCCGGCAGTCAGGACAGCAGAGGCGAGCAGGGCTGCCATCAGAGGCTTGCGCGTGATTCTCATTCTTTTTGTCTCCACGGATGTGTACGTCGGTTGGTCCCATCGCCCTCAGGCGAGCCGGTTGGGCATGGCAGCCGCGGGGGAAGCTCAGGATGGTATCGATGCCACGAATCGTGGCCCATACTAGCGCTGTGCTTTTCTCTGTGTCAAGGCGGCCCCCGGATCTCGCCGCTTGCCCCCCAAAGCCTCGCCGACCGCGCCGGAAAGCGGCGCAGGGACCGTGCGTTACAGCGCGGACGCAGAACATCCGCAGGAGTTGCGCCGGATGAGCCGCGTCTGCAACTGAACCTGTTGGCTCCGGGCTGGCGCATTTCGAGGCTTTGACTCATCGGCTGCGGTCAGTTCTTCGAACAGGATCTCCGCAGCAATCCGCCCGATCTCCTCGATGGGCTGCTGCACCACCGTAATCGAAGGTCGAACGGTATCGGCCAGTTCGAAATCGTCGTAGCCGATCAGAGCTACCGTTGCGGGCACCGGCACACCGAGCTTCTGCAGTGCTTCGAAGGTATAGACGGTGGTGCTGTTCTTGAGGGTGAGGATGGCGTCCGGGGGGTCCGCGCCCGCGAGCATGCTTTCCAGCGCGTACTCTGCCGATCGGTAACTCTTGATCGAGGTATCGAGAATGCAGGGCAGGCCGGCCGACTCCACAGCCTTGCGATAGCCGCGCATGCGTTCGCGGATCGTATACAGCGTAGCCTCACCCGTGAGGCAGACGATACGCCGCCGGCCGTGGCTGATGAGATGTTCAGTTGCGAGGGTGGCGCCGGTGAAGTTATCGGCGACCACGGAGGGAATGCGGGAGCCGGACAGAGGCCGGTCCATCGCGACAACCGGCACCGCCAGTCGCTGTACAAGCTCTCGAAGCGGCAGACTCTGCGAGTTTGCCGGCGCGATGATCAGTCCATCGGCGCGGTGACGCATCAGCACGTTCAGGTTTTCGACCTCGGTGTGAGGATCGTTTTGCGTGGTCACCACAATCAGCAGCGAATCGTTGGCGCGGGCAACCGCCTGTGCCGCCTCGGCACAACTGGAGAAAAAGGGGTCCGCAATACTGGGAATCAGGAGCCCGATCGTTCGTGTGCTGCCTCGCCGCAGCGTGCGCGCAGCTTCGTTCGGCATATAGCCCAGTTCTTCGATGGCCAGGCGGACGCGTTCATTTGTTTTGGGGTCAACACGGTGACTGCCATTGATCACGCGGGAGACCGTAGTCGTTCCCACTCCGGCGAGCTTCGCCACCTCACTCACCGTTGGCCGTTTGTTGCGACTGGTCATTTTGCTGGAGTCAGCGTTCAGGATGGGCTGCGTGGCCCCAGTCTATGCTTTCGTACATTCGCACACAAAATGGGACTTCCGGCGTCGGGGTGAACGACGCTGGTCGGCTCGCGATGAGCCGAGGGCTGGATGCATAACCCGATCCCGGTCTTCCGGGGTTTGTTGAGCCATGGTATCGTTGCCAAGAGAAAGAGGGTCCCGGCCCGAGCCGGCAGGCACGGAACTTTATCCAGGCTTAGCCCGTAGTGCCGGGCATGCATGATCCGCTTGGCAGGCATGCCCGTTCACGTTGTCACCCGATCAACAGTTCTCGATCTGCACAGGCTCTATGAAGGCGAAGCAACTGACCATCGGCGTCGATCTGGGTGCAACCAATCTCAGAATTGCCGCGTACACTCCGGAATCCGGCATGATGAGCCCGGTCACTTTGCCGACTCGTGTCCAGGCCGGCCCGGTCGCGGTCGTCGAAGATATTTGCCAGCAGGTGCGTTCGCTGCTTCGGAGCCATGCCTGCGACGTTCCACCTGTCGGCATCGGCATCGGTTCGCCGGGGCCGCTGGAACTCCCCGCCGGCCGTTTGCACGCTCCCCCGAACCTTCCTGGCTGGGATCAGTTCAATCTGCGCCAGGAAGTCGAAAGCCGCTTAGGGATTCCCGTGGTGGTCGACGGCGATGCGAATGTGGCCGCCCTCGCCGAATGCGCGTTAGGGGCGGGCCGGGAGTCGGCCGTCAATTCGCTCTGCATGCTGACGCTGGGAACTGGCGTGGGAAGTGGCATCGTGCTCAACGGCCGGATTTTTCACGGTGCAACCGGCATGGCGGCCGAAGCCGGCCACATCACGATTGATCCCGATGGCCCGCTTTGCGGCTGCGGGAACTGCGGCTGTCTCGAAACCCTCGCATCCGCAACCGCATTGATGCGCGCGTGGGAACGTGCGGTCGCCACGGCCGCTCCCAAAGGTTTCGCTCCGCAGTCCAACGGTGACGGCGCCATGACGCCAGGTCGTCTCGCCGACGCCGCACGACAGGGCAACTTCGGGGCTCGCGCTATCTATACTGCGGCCGGCCACGCTCTCGGTATCGGCTTAGCGGCTCTGATCAATCTCCTCAACCTTCCTCTCTATGTGGTCGGTGGCGGCGTGTCGCAGTCCTGGGACCTGCTGGCACCGGCTGTCTTTGAAGAGTTGCACCGGCGGAGCTACGTCTACCGCCTGACCGTCGCAGGAGGGCCGGCCGCGAATGATCTGAAGAACAAGGGTACCCAGGTCATACAAGCCCGGCTCGGCACCGAGGCGGGACTGCTCGGAGCCTGCATCCTTCCCCTTCACAGCCTGCCCGCTCGCAGCTGAAGAGTCGGCCCTCTGCTGCCGTCGTGTTCGCAGATCGTCTGCGCCAGCCCTGGCTCAGCTCCATCCGGACGCCGGGATCCCGCCCGCCACTCGGCCC
Organism: Acidobacteriaceae bacterium; assembly: GCA_035508305.1. GTDB lineage: Bacteria > Acidobacteriota > Terriglobia > Terriglobales > Acidobacteriaceae > Palsa-343. The sequence goes on from DATJNE010000072.1 coordinate 70,341, forward strand.
CGATCTCCCCTCCAGGGAAAACAACACCCCGTTCCGTCGCGAAAGGAGCAGCGGGCGGAAGCATTCTCCTGTTGACAACGGGAATTCAATCGCCCTATATTGCTTCGAGCCTGGAAACGTTACCATCCCCGATTGCCTGATTTTCAAATGGTCGTCATTCCAGGCAGGCTGCGAACAAAATAATCACCGGCCTGGCATTAGCCTGCAAGGGCGCGTGCCGCGCCGCAAGAACAAGAAGAAGATCAGGACGCGCATTGAGCCGGTCACGCTGGTATCGATCCCAGCAAAGCCAGCGGCCGAGTTCGAAAACGGGTGCAGTGCAACTTTTCACAGGAGATGGCCAATGAGAACTCAGTTTGCAGCGCATCGCCGCCGGTGGCTGCGGATGGCGAATCGGACGACACAGATCGCGCTGATGCTCGCCTGCGTGTTGTTCGGTGCACGCGCGGTGCAGGGCCAGGCGGTGGCCGGCATGACCGGCACCGTCACCGATTCCACCGGCGCGGTTGTCCCTGGCGTGACGGTGATCGTCACCAACGAAGGCACCGGCGTCTCGGACCGATCAACCACCAGCAGTTCCGGAACCTACTCCGTCACGGGTCTGTTACCCGGAACCTACGACATTACGGTGAACGCCTCCGGCTTTGAGAAGTTCGTCCTGACCGGAATCAACGTCGAGGTCAGCAAGAACGCCACGGTGAACGTGAATCTGAAAGCCGGCTCCACGACCGAGACCGTCCAGGTCCAGGCAAACGCCATTGCCCTGAACACAACCCAGCCGCAAATCAGCACCACCATTGAGCCGACGGTCGTCCAGTCGCTGCCATTTGAGGTTGCGGGCCGCGGGCGGCAGGTGGACGAGCTGCAGTTCCTCGCCCCCGGCGTCACCGGTAGCACCTTCTCGCACCGCGTCGATGGCGGCGTCGACTTCGAGCAGGAGATTGTCTACAACGGCATCCCTGCGCCGCAGCCGGAGACCGAAGGCTACACGATTAACTTCAATCCGCCATGGGAGATGGTGCAGGAAGTCGCTACGGAACGGACCACCTTCGCAGCGCAGTTCGGGCTCGGGCAGGGCGCCCTGAGCTACCAGATGGTTTCGGGCACCAACAAGTACCACGGCGATCTCTTTGAGATCAACCGCAACAGCTTCTTCGATTCGGTCGGGTTCTTCAATGGTCCCGCCTGGGGCGGCGTGAATACGCCTCCCACCGACCACGAGAACAACTACGGCTTCTCCATCGGCGGCCCCATCACCATCCCGCACCTCTACAACGGCCACGACCGCACCTTTGGCCACTACAGCCAGGAGTGGTACAAGCAGAACAACGAAGACACCGACGTTTCCACGGTACCGACGGCGCAGGAGAAGACGGGCAACTTCAGCGACTTTGTCGACGGCAGCACCGGACAGCTGATCCCGATCTTTGTTCCGCCAGGGGACGCCTGCGGCGGCCTCACGCCGGGACAGCAGTTCCCCGGCAACGTCATCCCGGCAGGCTGCATCAGCCCAACCTCAGCCAGTCTGCTGCAATATCTTCCCAACCCGGACCGTCCAGGCAGCGGCATTGGGGGCCTCGACAGCAACAAAAGCTATGCGCCGTTCATCAATCCGCACATCCAGCACGTTTGGGGCTTTACGGTTGACCAGAACCTCACCAAAACGCAGAGCCTTCACTATTCGGAGTGGCGCAACAGCTTCAGCAACTGGAGCTTCGACAACGCTCCGCTCGTGATCGCACCCAACCCCCTCAACAGCATGAAGTGGGAACCGGCGCTGGGTTCCATTTTCCTGCTCGACTACAGCAATGCCATCAGCCAGAAGATGGTTCTCACCGCAGGTGTGGGCTGGATCGGGGAAATCAACGACCAGTACAACAAGACCCATTTCAGCTTCCCGGCGATTCAGGACAGCGTGATCCCGCCCTATATCACGTGGGACGGGCAGCATGCGCCGACCGACTGGGGGACGCAGGGCTCGTGGCTGCAGTCGATCAACCGCAAGCTGGGCATCGCGGTCGTCGACAACCTGTTGTGGACGGTGGGCCGCCACACCTTCAACATCGGTACTGAGTTCCGGCGGAGCTATCAGGACGACAACGAAGAACAGACCGAGGGCGGACAATTCGCGTTCAGCCACTTGACGACGGCTGATCCGAACAACCTCGCCAGCACCGGCAGTTCGTTTGCCAGCTTCCTGCTCGGCCTTCCAAATTCGGCCAACCGCAGCAACTCTCAGGAACTTCGCCTACGTAACCTTGATTTCTCGCCGTATGTCCAGGACGACGTGAAGCTGACTCCCAAACTCACGGTCAATCTCGGTCTCCGGTGGGACATCATGGTTCCATTTACCGAGATCAACAACAACATCGTCTTCTTTGACCCGACGGTCGCCAATCCGGCCGCGAATGGCATCAACGGCGCCGTGACGAAGTTCGGCAACTGCACCGGTTGCGCCGGATATACCCGCGCGGATATCCACTGGGGGCATGTCGGACCTCGTCTTGGCTTCGCCTACGAGATCAACGACAAAACCGTGGTCCAGGGCGGATTCAGCGTTGCCTTCCTGGATGGCGGCGCCTATGAATATGGAACCAACAAGGTGGCCGTGAATTACGGCAATCTGTTAACGGGTTCTTATTCACAGAACGCAACGGGCAGCAATGTCTCCGCTTTTGGTAGCTGGGATACACACACCATGCCCAATCCGGCACCGACACCGTTCAGTCCGGGGCTCGGCGTCGGTGGTGTCCAGGTCGATGCCTTCAGCAAAAACGACGGGTATGCGCCCTACAGCCAGATGTGGAATGTGAACGTGCAGCGGCAGCTTCCGTACCAGATGTTCGGGACCTTCGCGTATGTCGGCACAAAGGATATCCATCTCCCCAGCCAGCTCAACTCGATCAACCAGCTCAACCCCTCCGCCTTTGCCCTGGGGAATAACCTCAACCTCAGCTTCGCTCCCGACTGCGCAACCAACGGTTCTGCAGGCTGCGCAACGGCTGCGGGCTATACCGCCCCGTACGGGAACTTTGTCAGCCAGTGGGGCGAATCGGCGACTCTTGCCCAGGCCCTCACGCCGTACCCGCAGTACGGTTATATCTTCAACAACTTCGAAGGGTACGGCTCGGCCTCGTACAACTCGATGCAGCTGCAGCTGGAGAAGCGCTTCACCCAGGGGCTCGCTTTCCTGGCCAGCTATGCGCTGTCGAGGGAATACAACAACACCAGCAGCGGCTTCACCAGCTTTATTTCCAACGCCCTGAATCGCTACGACCAGAAGCTGGAATGGTCGCCGACGGAGGGTGCGCCCCCGCAGACGATGAAGGTCAGCGGAACCTACGAACTGCCCATCGGACCGGGAAAGAAGTTCTTCCCCAATCACGGGGTGACCGGCCAGGTTCTGGGCGGCTGGCAGATCGGCTGGATCCTGGACTATGAAGCCGGCACGCCGGTTGGCAGTCTGTCGGAAAACCTCACCTTCCCCTATCCGAACGGTGGCGGCAACCGTCCCAACCGCAATAGCTCGGTGGGCGTCAGCAGTTCGTCCTACAGCAACGCGGATAACTACTTCCTGGGCAAGTCAAAGGCGGCGCAAATCTGGAACCCGAACGCCTTCACCCCAACCGCCGCGTTCACCCTGGGCAATGCCTATCGCACGTACAGCGGGCTGAAAAACCCGCCGTACTACTATGAGTCCGGCAACGTGCGCAAGCACTTCTACCTCGGAGATCGCTTCCAGGGAATCCTCCAGGTGGACTACTTCAACCTCTTCAACCGAACCCAGTTCCAGGGTCCCGACAATAACGAAAGCGATGGCACCTTCGGCCAGGTCACAGGCCAGGGATCCCAGATCAGCAATCGGCAAGGTCAGGTTCAGTTCCGGCTGGAGTTCTGACCCATGCGGCGCGGGCCAAACCGAGCCTGCGCCGCGTCCTGTACCCGCCGGCACCAGCCTCCGGTTCCGGCGGGCTTTCTTCTTTCGGGGGCGAAATTTCCAGTCCTATAATACGGTCCCATGAAGACGATGTTTTCCTTCAGAAACGGGAGCGTTGGCGGGTTCCTCCTCTGCCTGTCTCTGCTCTCCGGGGCGACCACCCAGGCCGCTCAATCCTCCGCAAGCGAAGTGAACCCCGCAGTGCAGAAGCTCTACGCCGAGGCGCGCACGGCGCAGCAGCAGGGCGATGCCTCGACCGCTATCGCAAAATATCAGGCCATGCTGCGCCTGGCTCCGGATCTCGCCCCTGCATACAACAACCTCGGGATGCTCTACTTTAATCAGCACGACTATGCCGCCGCCGCGCCGGTGCTCGCGCACGGTCTGAGACTCAACCCCGCCATGACGACCGCTGCGGCGATGCTGGGGCTGTGCTACTTCGAACTGGGTGAAAACCAGAAAGCCGAACCGCTCCTGGAAAAGGCGAGCGCCGCCAACCCCTCCGACGAAAATGTGCAGATGAGCCTCGCCCACGTGCTTCTGGCCCTGGGAAAGAGCGACGAGGCAACCTCGCACCTGCAGGAGTATGTGAAGGGCAAACCGAACGACCAGGAAGCCTGGTATCTGCTGGGAAAGACCTATCTGCAGATGTCGGAAGACGCCCTGGGCAGGGTCAATCAGATCGATCCCAATTCCTACATCGCCCATGAAGTCGCCGGAGAGATCGACGAGAGCATGAAGAACTACGACGGCGCGCTCGTCGAATTCCAAAAGGCCGTCGAGTTGGCTCCGGACGAGCCCGGCACGCATCTTCGCCTCGCCAACGTCTACTGGGTGATGGGAAAGTGGGATTCGGCGCAGCAGGAATTTCGCACCGAGCTGGACCATGCTCCCACCGACTGCGTCGCGCGATGGAAGCTGGCCAACTCCATGCTCCAGGCAAACGGCCCGAACGAGGAGATTCTGAAGAATCTCAATGAGGCGATCGACCGCTGTCCCCAGCTGATGCAGGCCCGCGTCGATCGAGCCCACGTCCTGATCGGTTTGAAGAAAGAGAGTCAGGCTCTGGCCGATCTGCTGCTGGCGAAGAAAGAGAATCCGGACGAGCCGTCGATCCACTTCCTGCTCGCCTCCGTCTACAAAGCACAGGGGCAGCCGGAACACGCGAAGCAGGAACTGCACATCTACGCAGAATTGCAGAGGGCGGCCAGTGCAGCGGTTGCCGAACAGGCGAATGAGGCGATCACACTCAAGAGCGCTGCGCATTAGCCGGCTGGCTACCGGAGCTGCCGGCCCTGGTTGCCTCCTCGGGCTGGCGCTGATGGCAGCGCAGGTCCAGTCCGTACCGGGAGCCCCTGGCGGCACGAGCACGGCGGGGGTCTTCGCTCCGGTGCACGACGCGCAGAATCGTCCCATTACCGCGGGCGGCTTTGTGGACCACGGCCCCGTCGTCTTCGTGGATGCGTCCCGGTCTTCGGGTCTCGCGCGCTGGCGCTATTCCGGCGGGACGCCCGAGAAGCGCTTCATCGTCGAATCCCTGGGAGGGGGTGTCGCCCTGCTCGATTATGACCGCGATGGCTGGCTCGACATTTATCTGGTGAACGGGATGATCTACGACGCCATGAACGGCAAGGCGGAGCCTCCCCATGCTGCGTTGTTCCATAACAACCACGACGGCACCTTTACCAATGTCGCAGCGCAGGCCGGCGTGACCAACGATCGCTGGGGCGTAGGCGTCGCCGTGGGCGATTACGACAACGACGGCTGGCCCGATCTCTACGTCACCAATGTGAACGGCAACCGGCTTTACCACAACAATCACGACGGAACCTTCACCGACGTTGCCGAGAAAGCGGGTGTCGCTCTGCACGTGTGGTCCACGGGTCCCACCTTCGGCGATTATGACGGCGACGGGTGGCTCGATCTCTTCGTTCCGGGTTACACCGCCTACGATTTCACCAGGCCCCCCGCTGCCGACTCGGATCAGGTGGTATCGAACAACTGCCGTTTCCGGGGTGTAAGCGTGTTTTGCGGTCCACGCGGCCTGCGCGGCGAGCCCGATCACCTCTTCCACAACAACGGAGACGGAACCTTTACCGATGTCAGCCGCAAAGCCGGTGTGGACGACGCCCCGGGATACTACGGCTTGTCTTCGCTCTTTGTCGACCTCGATGGCGATGGGCGCCCGGAGTTGCTCGTCGCCGACGACTCAACGCCCAACTATCTCTACCACAATAAAGGCGACGGAACCTTCGAGGATCTGAGCTTCGAATCCGGATACGCCGTCAACGGCGACGGCCGGCCCACGGCCTCCATGGGGATCGCCGTCGGAGACCTCGGCAACAGCGGATCTCTGGACATTCTCAACACTGATTTCTCCGACGACTACGATGTTCTCTACCGGAATGCGGGCTCTCTGACGTTCAACGATGCCAGCCGCGCAGCCGGCATCGCGGAAGCGACGATTCCGTTTCTGGGCTGGGGCGTTGGCTTCCTGGACTTCGACAACGACGGATGGAAAGACCTCTTCATCGCCAACGGGCACGTCTATCCCCAGGTGGACCAGCACGACTGGGGAACCACCTTTGCCGAGCGGCCTCTTCTCTTCCGTAACACGCATGATGGCAAATTCGCTCTGATGCCTGCCGTGAAGGGCACGGGGCTGGCGTCACTCCTGACCGCGCGCGGCGCCGCCTTCGGCGACCTGTTCAACGACGGCAGGATCGATGTGGTGATCAATAATATGGATGCCCCGCCGACGCTGCTGCGCAACGTGGATCAGAATCATCATCACTGGGTTGAGTTCCTGATGGCAGGAGGGCCGCGGGTGCCGCGCGATGCCGTCGGAACCTCCGTCTTCCTCACCGCCGGAGGGATTCGACAGCGGGGCGATGTGCTCAGCGGAGGCAGCTTTGCCTCCTCGAATGATCCACGCGTTCATTTCGGCCTGGGGGATGCCACTGTCATCGAGAACCTGGAAGTCCATTGGCCGGGGGGTTCCGTGGAGAAGGTCACACCTCCTGCTCCGGACGGTATCTATACCATCGAGGAAGGTCGCGGTATCACCGGCCGCCTCTCCCCTGCCGCCGTCGGAAACCCGAAATCCGACCGGGAGAACCGATGAAACCGCTGCTCTTCCTCCTGCTGGCGGTTCAGGGGGTCCCGCAGGCGACTCCGGTACGCGTCGCCGATGCCGCCTGCGCTCGTTGTCATTCCAGGATTTATCAGACTTATCTCCAGACGCCGATGGCCAATGCGAGCGGCGCCGCTGTCGACAAACTGATGCACGGCACGTATCTGCATGCAGCATCCGGTGTGGCCTACACCATTGAGGATCCCGGCGGTGTTCCGACGCTTTCCTGGCGCGAAACCGGACTTCCCGGGCAGAGCGGACAAGAGCCCCTGAGTTACTTCCTCGGATCGGGCCACCTCGGCATCACCTGGCTCTATACCGTGGACGGCTACCTGTTCGAGTCACCCGTTGCCTGGTACGCACCGTCCCACGGTCTGGACATGAAGCCGGGCCTCGCCCAGGCGGACCAGATGCTGCCTTCGCTCCCTGTGCAGAGCGAATGCCTCCGCTGTCACATGAGCGCCGTACAGAGAAGCGACGCCGGCAGCATCAATCGCTACACCGGGCTCCCGTTTCTCCATACCGGCATCACCTGCGAAGCCTGCCACGGCGACACGGAACAGCATGTGCTCTCCGAAGGCAAGGCGCCGGTGGTGAATCCTGCGAGCCTCGATGCGGAGCGCCGCGACTCCGTTTGCATCAGTTGCCATCTCGAAGGGGACGTCACCGTCGAACGAGCCCGACAGAGTGCTTTGGATTATCGTCCGAGAGATCGCATCTCCGACTATCTTTCCTATTACGTCTACGCGCAGAGCGATCCTGAGGCCCGTGGCGTGAGCGAAGTGGAGCAGTTCAACCAGAGCGCGTGCAAACGGATGAGCGGCGCGAGCATGTCGTGTACCAGTTGCCACGATCCGCACTTCACGCCCGCCCCATCCGAGCGTGTCTCCTGGTATCGCAGCAAGTGTCTCGTCTGTCACTCCGGCAATGGCTTCGCTGCCTCCCATCATCCGGAAAACCCGGACTGCACGGCATGCCATATGCCGCATAACGATGCGCAGAACATTCCGCATGTGGCCTGGACCGACCATCGCATTCTGCGGATCCCGCAGCCACCCGGCAGGCAGCATTCCGATGCCACCGCGCAGCTGGTGCCGATCTTCTCGCCTGGCGCCACCCACCGCGATCTGGGAATGGCGTACTACCTTGCTCTGCTCAACGGCAATCGTGCCGTCGAACCTTCTGCCTGGTCCGTACTCCATGCCGTCCGGGACAAACTCTCCCTGGATCCGGCGGCGCTCGATGCATTGGGCGAACTGGACGCGGAACGGGGCAATGACCAGGATGCCGAGCGGGAGTTTCGAGCCGTCCTGGCGCTTCAGCCCGATGACGTGAACGCGTTGTCGAATCTCGGCACGCTGCTCGCCCGGGAGGGCCATCTCGTCGATGCGATCGCTCTTCTGCGCCAGGCCTGGGACCGAAACCGCGATCTGCCGGGCATCGCGATCAACCTCGCCCGCGTTCAGTGCCTCGCCGGAGATTCTGCCGGCGAAGTCCGGACCCTCAACAGTGCCCTCCACTACAATCCCGGTGTGTCGCGCATCGAACTGCAACTCGACGGCCCCCAGCCGTGCGGATCCGCCGGAGCGCAGGCGCCGCGGCCGTGAAATGTCGTCTCCGTCGCGTCGCAGGCTTCGCCGCCCTGGGAGCCGCCCTCTGCGCAACGGCCCTGGCTCAGGCCGCCGCCGATCAAACCTCCGCCGATGCCCTGACGCGCGCCCGTACCATGGCCGTTTCCGGCGAGCTCCCTCAAGCGGAATCCATCCTCCGCGATCTGATCCGCAGTCAGCCTTCTTTCGCCGACGCGCACTTTCTCCTCGGCTACGTGCTCTTTCGCGAAGGCAAAGCAACCGCTTCGCTGGCGGAGTTCACCGTGGGTGCGCGCACCAGGCGGCCCGCAGCCGATGACTTCCGGATCATTGCCTCCGATTACGTTCTCCTTCATGACTACAGCGATGCAGTGAAATGGTTCCTCGAAGTCGCAAAGGAAACTCCCAGCGATCCCGTCGCCTGGTATCTGCTCGGACGCGCCCAGTACAACAATCAGGATTTCCGGAGCGCAATCGCCAGCTTTCAGCACGCGCTCACCCTGCGCGCTCAATATGTTGAGGCCGAGAACAACCTCGGACTGGCATGGCAGGGACTGGGTGACCCGGCCGATGCCGAGATCGCCTTCCGGGTCGCGATCGGGTGGCAGGGTAGTCATCCGTCGGACGCGCAGCCTTACCTCAATCTCGGCGATCTCCTCGTGCAGGAAGACAAAGGCGAACAGGCCCTTCCCTCTTTGCAGACTGCGGTGCGCCTGGCTCCGGCCAACCCCAGAATCCACGAGGAGCTCGGCCGCGCGTACGAAAGCGGCGGCAATCTGGCTCGTGCCCAGCAGGAGTTGGAGAAAGCAGCGGCGCTGGCGCCCGAGGTTTCCGGGCTGCACTATGAGCTCGGCCGCATCTATCAGCGCGAGGGGCAACCCAGCCGCGCCCGGGAACAGTTCGATATCTGCGCGAAGCTGAATGCCACCCATTCATCGACCGAAACACCCAACCCCTTTAGCCCTGAATGACCACGCCGAATCGTTAGGAGAAGACCAGCCGAGCGACCCTCTGTTCGGGCCGGCCGCTGGAGGGAGCGAAAAAACGAGTGAAAGGCGAGCGAGCCGTGAGCGAGTTCGAATTCGAAGCGTGCGACGGCTACTGCGAATCCAATGGGCGGAGAAATGTATGCACGCGATGCGGAAGGAAGAGTTGCCGTTTGTAGGGAGTTCGTTTCAGTTTGCGGGGGCGGATCAGGGCGGGGTTGGTGTGTCGTTCTACCTGGTGGAGGCGCAGCCGGGACGGGGTGCGCCGCTGCATCGACACAGGTATGACGAGGTGCTGCTGACGCTGGAGGGGCGCGGGCGCGTGGTGGTGGGGGAGGAGACGCGGGAGACGTCGGCGGGGGAGATTGTGGTGGTGAAGGCGGGGACGCCGCATGGGTTCATCAACATTGGGGAGGGCGTACTGAAGCAGGTGGACATTCATGTGAGCCCTGGGTTCGAGCAGGAGAACCTGGAGCCGACGGCGGTGTCGCGGAGAGCGGGGCTGCCTCTTCCGTAGTCCGTTATCGGCGATTGGCACTCCTGTTCGGAGAGGAGTGTCGCGGTCTTTGCGTCTTAGCGACCGGTGACGGAACGAGGCGGGGACCCGGAGTTCGGCTTCTGGTTTTTGTCGTTGCCCTTGTGGCCGAAGTCGAGACCGATGTCGGGGCGGGCGGCGGTGCCGCCGATTTTGATGGGGACGAGGGTGCCGGCGCCGTCTTTGGCGAAGAAGGGATCGACGGGTTTCAGGAGGAGGGATTTCCATCCGGTGACCATCTGGGAGACGTGAGCGTCGAGGCGGGCCTGGCCAGTGAAGGCGAGGGTCTGGCCGTCGATGCCGTAGATGCCCTGAAGGTCGATCTTCGCGCCGGGGACGAGGAAGTTGAGGGTGGGGAGGCCGACTTTGGCGTTGGCGAAGGTGAAGTTGCCGCGGATCCGGGAGGCGATGTCGACGGTGGAGATCTGGATATCGTTCTGGCCGGAAGCGGAGTCGCTGGGCGAGCCGCCGTTCTTTGCACTCTCGCCTTTGTTCTTCATGGCCTGACCTTCTTTGTTGGCGAGTTTGGCTTTGCCCTGACCGCGCAGGCTAAGCGCATCGATCTTGCTCTGGATTTTGTCGCTGGTGAAGTGGGCGTCGGTGAGGTTGAAGGAGCCGTCGAGGCGGAGGCGATCGAGAACAGAGCCCTGACCGGGGGGAAGGTCGAAATTGGTGTGGACCTGGATGGCGCCGGTCATCATGGGCTGATCAGATTTGACGGCGAGCTGGAGCATGTCGTCGATGCGGCCGGGATCGACGGCGACGTTGAGGCGGATGTCGCGCCCGGGGATGCCGGCCGTGTGGACGATGGCGCCCTGGGCCACGATGTGGGTCTTCGCGAGCCAGGCGTCGACCGGCTGGAGCCAGGTGTCGCCGTTGGTGCCGTCGACGATGGCGTGGAAGGTGGTGTTGAGGGGCAAGGGGTGATGGGCGATGTCGAGGGAGAAATCGGGGGTCGTGGTTTTACCGTCGACAACGATGCGGTCGAGCTGGCCCTGGTAGGAACCGGTGGAAGCGAGGATGCCGCCGATGCCTTTGATGGTGCCGAGGTCGGCGTTGCGGAAGGAGTAGTTGCCATCGACGGGGGTGCTGCCGGGGTCGTGGGCATCGAAGGGGCCGAAGTCGCCGGTGGTGTCGATGTCGCCGATGGGCTTGGGGTTGACGAGGGTAGCGTGGAAGCGCATGGGGCGGCCGGCGGTGACGGACTGGAGGGTCAGGTTGTCGATGACGAAGTCCAGGGGGACTTTGCCAGGCTTGCCGTTTTCGATGACGAGGCCGGCGTGATCGACGTCGATGGTGCGCACGAGGATGTCGATTTTGGTTCCGCCGGGGCCGGTGTCGAGACGGGGCAGGTTGCTGCGCTGGCCTTTGGGCGGGAGGTGGATGCTGAGACCGCTGACCTGGACGTGGTTGACGACGATGGGTATATGGAGGATCTGACGCCAGTCGAAGATGCGGAAGCTGAAACGGTCGACGGCGATCATAGGCTCGTTCATGGCGAGATGATTGGGGAAAAGGCGGAGGCCGGAGCCGGAAACCTGGAAGCCGTCGATGAAGGAGGCATGGAACCGGTCGAGTTCGACGCGGCTGTCGAAGCGGTTGCTGAGCGTTTCAATGACATCGGCTTTGAGCAGGGGGCCGGCGCGATGGAGGAAAATGTTGCCGGCGACGAGGGCGGCGACGAGCAGGATGGCAAAAACAGAGCCAAGCCAGAGGAGCGCGACGACGAGGCGGCGATGGCGGCGCGGAGAGGGTGCGGAGGTCGGGTGAGTCGGTGGAGCGTTCACGCGGGTGCCTTGTACTGATTGTGGACCGGGAGCGGTCTGTGTGGTTAGAGAGGTGACGGGCGCGCGGGGCTGTATAAGGAGCGGATTCGGGTTTATGCTTCGGGGCGCAGGGTGGAGAGGCAGCAGGGGGGACGGGTATCGGGTTGGGGATGGGCGGCTGGCGGGAGGGCCCTGGGGATGAAAAGAAACGGGGGCGGGCACGAATCGTCAATACAGCAGACATCCGGCGGGGACGAGTGAAAGCCGATGGGAAACGGGAAGACGGAACAAAAGATCGTGGTTGGGCTGGGCGAGCTGCTGTGGGACCTGTTGCCGGAAGGAGCGCGGCTGGGGGGAGCGCCGGCGAACTTCGCGGTGATGGCGGGACGGCTGGGGAATCGCGCGGTGGTAGCGAGCCGTGTGGGGGCCGATGCGCTGGGGCGGCAGGCGGAGGACGAACTGGCGGCGCTGCCGGTGGAGAGCGGGTTCCTGCAGGGGGACTCGGAATTGGCGACCGGGACGGTAACGGTTCGGCTGGAAGGGGGCGAGGCGGAGTACACCTTTGCCGAGCCGGTGGCGTGGGACCGGCTGACGATGACGCCGGAATGGCGGGAACTGGCACAGCAGGCGGATGCGGTGTGCTTTGGGACGCTGGCGCAGCGGGGGGCGGTGTCGCGGGCGACGATTGCAGGGTTTCTGGACGCGACGCGGCGGGAGTGCGTGCGGGTGTTCGACGTGAATCTGCGGCCGCCCCATTGGTCGAGCGACGCGCTGCGCGGCGGGCTGGGGAGGGCGACGATCGTGAAACTGAACGCAGGAGAGCTGCGGCAGGTGCTGATGGGTACGGGCGTGTGCCCGCATCCGATGGAAAGCCCCGAGGAGGACGAGATGGTGCGCGGGGCGCGGCTGCTGCTGGAGCGATATCCGGTGGAACTGGTGTGTGTGACGCTGGGCGCGCAGGGCAGCTTGCTGGTGAGGCGGAAGGGGCATCACCGGCACTATGGACTGGCAGCGAAGGTGAAGGACACGGTGGGGGCCGGCGATGCGTTCACGGCAGCGCTGACGCATTACTATCTGGAGGGCGCGCCGCTGGCGGTGCTGAATGAGGCGGGGAATCGATGGGGGGCGTGGGTGGCGACGCAGGCGGGCGGGATGCCGCCGATGCGAGCCGAGACGCTGGAACGGGTGAGCGGAGAGATCGAGGCGCGGCGGGGGTAAGCAGGAGACGGATTGGTGATTCACAAGGGGTTTGGGAGATGCGGCTAACAGCGGGAAGCCGGCCGGGCGGCAGGGACGCGGATGAACTTCCGGATGCGGGAGATGCTGTGAGCAGCAGGGCCGGCCTTCGATCCGGAGCCGTAAGGGAAAGCGTCTGAACTCAGGCTGCCGGCGATTTGCCGTTGGGCCAGAGGAGGCGCAGTTTCTTATCGCTGACGCTTATGACGGTGTAGCTGGCACCGAGAACCTCGCCGTCGGCTTCGACAAGAAGGGGGGCGCGGTAGCTGGCGCCATTGAGCGGGCGGCAAATCATGCGCGTGACGGTTACATATTGAGCGAAGGGGAGCTTTCCCCAGCCGCCGTCGGGCCCGGTCTTATGGGTGGCGAGGGCATGAAAGCTCGCGTGACCCAGGCCGAGGCGGCCGGTGGGCGGGACCCAGGCGACGCGGAGGGAGGGGGCGAAGGGGTCGCTGGAGGGACGCCACCGATTGATCTCCGGCACGTGGGTGGCGATGGCTTCGCAGGCGGCGACGGTTTGGGTGCCGCCGTCGTCTGAAGTGAGATCGAGCTGGAAGGCCTGGATGGGGTGATCGACGAGGAGGCGGAAACCTCCGATGAAGTAGGCGAGGCGGCCGCCGTGGCGCTTGCCCTGGCCGGTGGGGGCGAGGTTCATGAGCGCGGCGTGGACGCCCATGCCGGCGGCGATGAAGAAATACCAGCTGCGCATGCGCTTATGACCAACGGGGTTGAGGGTGACTTCGCCGAGGGTGACTTCGCGAGGCTGGGCGTTGAGAAGGAGGCGCGCAGCACCGAGGGGATTGCGGGGCAGGTGGAGGTTCTGAGCGATGACATTGCCGGTTCCGAAGGGAAGGACGCCGAGGGCGGCGTCGGAACCGGCCACGCCCTGCATAACCTGAAAGATGGTGCCATCGCCACCGCAGACGAGGAAAGTATCAAAACCGGCGGCGACGGCATCGCGCGCCTGCTGGCCGGCGGAGTGAGCGGAAAGGGTTTCCTGGAGGTGGACGTCGGAGCCGTAGCCGCTGAGGAGTTCGGCGATCTGTTCGACCTGGGCGCGGCGCTTTTCATTGTGGATGAGAAGCGGGTTGAGGAACATCATGACGCGGCGCATCAGGCGGATCTCGCGGGGGCGGGGATGGTTTGTGGGGGGTGGAGGATGCGGCTGGGGGCGAGGCCGGAGAACTCCATATAAGAACAGTTTTAGGGGCGTTTGGCTGAGGGCAATATGAACAGACGATGAGATGCGGGGGAAAGTATCCGCGTGGTCAACGGGCGGGCGGGGCCGGGGCAGCTGCCGGCGTTTGAGGAGCCGGAGAAGGATCGCAGGCGAGGGGAGGGTTTTCCGGACGGGCGCTAAGGAAGGCCGCGCAGCAGCGGCGCCGTATGTTGGCGGAATCTCTATCTGGCAACGGCCGGTTTGGCGGGGGTTTTTCCAGCAGCAGTCTCGGTCGCGAGGGGTTCGGCTTTCCTGCCCGGTTTGCGCTTCTTGTCCTCGTGGGCCACAAGCATGGCTTCGATCTGTCGCAGCAAATCCTGGGTGTTCATCGGCTTGACCAGAACTTTGTCGGTCTCCGACGTCGTGACCCATTCCGCATCCTTGGGAGGATAGGCGGTGAGGATAGCGACGGCCGGGCGGTTGGCGGCCTTCTTGGCAGCCGCCGCGACTTCCTCGCCTGCCGTTTCACTCTCCATGCGCAGATCGGTGATGACCATGTGGTATTCGGTGGACTTCAGCTTCTGCTTTGCTTCGCGCGCGGAAGCCGCTGTGGTCACTTCAAAGCCACTGATCTCGAGCACTGCTTTCAAAGTCAGCAGAATCGCAACGTCATCATCGACCAGAAGAATGCGTCTTTTCATAGAATGACTCCTGGGGGTCCCCGGCTGGATCGTACACGAAGACCATGACAAAGGCCTCAGAGATGACATGAAACCGGCACGTCGCCGGGCTCACCCCCCTCGTTGATACACTGAGCAACGTGGCAGAATATCACGTAGAAAACTTCGGCTGCCGCGCCAGCCGTGCCGACGGCGAAGCCATCGCCGCCAGCCTGCGTCATAACGGGCTCGCACCCGCCGATCGGCCAGGATCAGCCGATGTTGTTATTGTAAACACCTGCAGCGTGACGGCCGAAGCGGATCGGCAGGCACGCGCCTGGATGCGCCGAATCCGGCGCCAGAATCCGTCGGCGCGGGTGATCGTGACCGGCTGCTACGCGCAGCGGGCGCCACAGGAAGTTGCCGCACTGGCGGAAGCGGACGCGGTGATCGGCAACAGCCACAAAGCGAGAGTGACGGAGATCGCGCTGCAGTTTACGATGGGTCCGCAGGCGGCGGTATCAGAGTTTGTCCCGCTGGCGACGATTCTGCACGACGATGCTTTTGCGCACGCGGAGCTTGCGACATTGCCCTTTGCTGTGGACGCGCAGCAGACGCGGCCGAACCTGAAGGTACAGGACGGCTGCGGCAATCGCTGCTCTTTCTGCATCATTCCGACGACGCGGGGACCTTCGCGGTCGGTGCCTCTGGCGATGTGTATCGACAATGTCCGGCGGTTTGTGGACAACGACGGCAGGGAACTGGTGCTCTCGGGGATCAATCTCGGACGCTGGGGGCGGGACCTCGAACCGGTGCAGCGCCTGGAGGAACTCGTAGCGGCGATCCTGACGCAGACCTCGCTTCCGCGGCTGCGGCTGAGCTCGATCGAGCCGATGGACTGGTCGGCGGATTTGCTGGCGCTGTACCGGGAGTTTGGAGTCCGGGCCGCGGGCGGCGGGCCGGACGATGCGGGTTCTCCGCGTCTGGCGCGGCACGCCCATCTGCCGCTGCAATCCGGGTCGGATGCGATTCTCCGCCGCATGCACCGCCGCTATCGGCCGTGGCATTACGCGGAGAGGCTGGCGCAAATCCGCGCGCTGCTGCCGGACGCAGCGATCGGCGCCGACGTCATGGTCGGATTTCCCGGCGAGACGGAGGTTCTGTTTCGCGAAAGCTACGAGTTCATCGCCGCTCAGCCTTTTACGTATCTCCATCTGTTCCCGTTTTCCGCGCGTCCGGGGACGCCGGCGTGGGACCTGCACCGCCAGAACCCGGCTCCGGCGCGCGCGGTGCAGGAGCGCATGGCAGCGCTGCGCGGGCTCATCGCGGAGAAATCTCGCTTCTTCCGGTCGCGCTTTGTCGGCGGAACTCTTTCGGCGGTCACGATCGACGACGCCGACAACCCGGGTTCGACCGAGCATGCCGTGACGGATAACTTCCTCAAGCTGACCCTGGACGTACGGGACGGCGCGGCGATTCCGCCCAATCGTCTGATCACGGCGCGCGTGACCGCATTGCGGGACGACGGCCTCCGCGGGGTTTTCGTCGCATAGCGTGCGCTGCTTATACTGGCTCGGTCTTTCAGGCGATCACTGACCTGGCCTGAACCCCGGAGGTTTCCGTATGCGCCGCTGCACCTTCCTGCTCGGCTGTTTCATGGCAGGGCTCTTCGCCGCGAATGCGGCGGGGGCGCAGGACAAGGATTTCCAGGACTGGCCGGAGAATGCCGATCCGCACGCGATCGGCGATCGCGTCGCGCTGCACTTTCTGGCGAGCGCGCACATGACGCCGATCAACTACCCGGAGGTCTGCGCCTGGTACGGTGCGCTGAAATATGCGGAAGCGACGGGCAATACCGCGCTTGAAGACGAGCTGCAGAATCGTTACACCGCGCTGCTTTCTCCGCAATTCGCGAGCCTGATCCCGGATCGGGAGCACGTCGACGCCGAAATCTTCGGCATCGTGCCACTGCAGATTTCGATGGAGACGAAGGATCATGGCACGGAGCAGGCCGGTCTGCGCTTTGCGGATCGCCAGTGGGCACACCCGCTGCCCGACGGGCTTTCGGGCGAGACCCGCTACTGGATCGACGATATGTATATGCTGACGATTCTGCAGCTGGAGGCGTATCGTGCGACGGGCGACCGCAGGTATCTCGACCGGGATGCAGACGAGATGGTCGCTTACCTGCGCAAGCTGCAGCAACCGAACGGGCTTTTTTACCATGCGCCGGATGTGCCGTTCTTCTGGGGGCGGGGGAATGGATGGGTCGCGGCAGGCATGGCCGAGATGCTTTTGTCGCTGCCGGACGACCATCCTCATCGGGCGGAGATTCTGGCGGGTTATCGGAAAATGATGGCCGAACTGATCAGGGATCAGAACCCCGACGGCATGTGGCGCCAGCTGATCGACCATCCGGAGGCGTGGGAGGAAACGTCTTCGACGGGCATGTTCACGTTCGCACTGATTGAAGGGGTGCGTCACGGGTGGCTCGATGAAGAGACCTACGGCCCGGCAGCGCGCAGGGGATGGATCGCGCTGGCCGGCTTCGTCGACCAGAACGCCGACGTGACGAATGTGTGCGCCGGGACGAACAAAAAGGACAGCCTCG
Organism: Acidobacteriaceae bacterium; assembly: GCA_035508305.1. GTDB lineage: Bacteria > Acidobacteriota > Terriglobia > Terriglobales > Acidobacteriaceae > Palsa-343. The sequence goes on from DATJNE010000072.1 coordinate 87,952, forward strand.
AATACTATCTGGCGCGGCCGCGCCGCACCGGCGATTTTCACGGGCAGGCTCCGCTGCTGTGGTCGGCACGAGCGCTGCTGGAGAAATAAACGCCATCCCGGGGGCTTCGGTGACGGATTCGCTACCGTTCCCTGCACCGGCATTGCCTTGGCCGGCTTTGTCCGGCGAAGATGGTCGCCATGCATTCGACGATTCCGAACCTTCTGGATCAGGCGTGCGGGCACGCTCGCTCCTGGTTTGAAACCCTGCCCACGCGGCCGGTTCGTGCGAGCCTGAGCGGCGATCAATTGCGCGAGGCGCTGGGAGGCTCACTGCCCGAAAGCGCGACGGACCCGGCAGCGGTGATCGATGCTCTTGCGCGGGCCGGCGCGACCGGGACGATTGCTTCTGCCGGGCCGCGCTACTTCGGTTTTGTTGTGGGCGGCAGCGTTCCGGCAGCGCTTGCGGCGGACTGGCTCGTCTCAAGCTGGGATCAAAACGCCGGGATCTTCGCGCTGTCGCCGCTGGCGTCGGTTGTGGAGCAGATCACCGGGGCGTGGCTGCGCGAGATTGCCGGCCTTCCCGCGACGATGAGCTTCGGTTTTGTTACGGGTGGCCACATGGCGAACTTCACCTCGCTGGCGTGCGCACGGCACAGCGTTTTGCGCAAGGCGGGGTGGGACGTCGAAGCCAGCGGTTTGAACGGTGCGCCGGGTGTGGATGTGATCGCAAGCGAGGAATCGCACTATACGATCTTCCTGGCTCTTCGTTTGCTCGGTCTCGGCGCGGGGCGGGTTCGCAGGATCCCGACCGACGATCAGGGCCGGATGCGCGCCGACCTGCTGGCCGCCGCACTGCGGGAGACGTCAGGACCCTGCATCGTGTGCGCGCAGGCCGGCAACGTCAACACCGGGGCTTTCGATCCTCTGCCCGCGATTGCCGATGCGACGCAGGAACGCGGAGCGTGGCTCCACGTCGACAGCGCGTTCGGACTCTGGGCCGCAGCCTCATCGCGACGCGCGCACCTCGTCCGCGGCATCGAGCGCGCGGATTCCGTTGCCACCGACGCGCACAAGTGGCTCAATGTTCCCTACGACTGCGGCGTTGTTTTCTGCGCTGACGAGGCGGCCCATCGCACAGCGATGTCGCTGACGGCCGCGTACATCGTCAACACCAGGACCGAGCGGGATCCGGACAACTTTGTTCCGGAGGAATCGCGGCGGGCGAGAGCGATCCCCGTCTACGCCGCGCTCCGCTCGCTGGGCCGGAAGGGGCTGGGAGAAATGATCGAGCGGAACTGCCGGCAGGCCCGCCGGTTCGGCGAAGCCCTGCGCAGTGCCGGTTTCGAGGTCCTCAACGATGTAGTTCTCAATCAGGTTCTGGTTTCGTTCGCCACACCGGAGCAGACGCAGGCCACCATTGCGGCCATTCAGGAGGAGGGGACCTGCTGGTGCGGCGGCACAGTGTGGAAAGGCCGCACGGCGATGCGGATCAGCGTGAGCAACGGGTCGACGACCGACGAGGATGTGGAGAGGAGCATCGAAGCGATCATCCGGTGTTCCCGCGGCATCGCGCGGTGAGTTTCGCTTTTCGCTGTTCAGCAAATTGAGCGTGAAGCGGGTCCGCTGTCACTGGATCGGGAGCTGGAGATCGGGGCCGTCGGCGGGCGTTGCCGGACGGCTGGCAAACTCGCGCTCGAGGCGGTCGTTGATCCCGGCCTGGGCAAATTCCGACGCTACACGAATTCCGTTCATCACCGCGCGATCGTTCGACGATCCGTGCCCGATGATGCACACCCCGCGCACCCCCAGCAGGGGCGCTCCGCCATACTCCGACGGATCGAGCCTCCTGCGGAACGCATTGAACGCTCGGCGCGAAAGCAAGGCGCCCACCTGGGCGGTCACGGTCTGCGTGAGCGAAGCCTTGAGCATCTCGCGAACGAGGCGGCTGAGGCCTTCGGAGGTTTTGAGCGCGACGTTGCCGACGAATCCGTCGCAGACCGTGACGTCACAGTTGCCGTTATAAATGTCGCGGCCTTCGACGTTGCCGATGAAATTAATGGGTAACTTGCGCACGAGCGCAGTGGCCTCGCGGGTGAGTTCGTTACCCTTGCCTTCCTCTTCGCCGACGGACAGGATGCCGACGCGCGGGCGGGGAATGCGGAGCACGCTGCGCGCGTAGAGTTCGCCCATGAGGGCGAACTGCTCGAGGTTATGCGGCTTGCAATCGACGTTGGCGCCTGCGTCGAGCAGAATGCTTGGGGATCCGGAGAGGGTCGGAACGACGATGGCCAGAGCCGGGCGGTCGACGCCGGGCAGGGTGCCCAGCGTCATCTTCGCGGTCGCCATGCCTGCACCGGTGTTGCCGGCGGTAAAGAACCCGGCGGCGCGGCGCTCCTTGACCATCTTCAGCCCGATGCGCATGGAGCTGTTGCGTTTGGTGCGCACGGCCTGGGCGGCTTTCTCGCCCATGGCGATGTATTCATCGGTATGGACGATGGAGATGGGCAGACGGCGATGCCCGAACGCGCCATCGAGATGTTCGCGCAGCAGGGGTTCCGGCCCGACCAGATGGACGCGTACCGGCAGGTTCCGCGCGGCAAGAATCGCACCTCGAATCTCAGGCTCGGGAGCTTTGTCCGAGCCCATAGCGTCGAGAGCGATGTCGATGAGCATCGAGCGCCGCGGTTACTTCGCTTCCTTCACTTCCAGAACCTCGCGCCCTTTGTAGTAGCCGCATTTGGGGCAGGCGCGATGCGGAAGCTTGCGCTCGTGGCAGTTCGGGCACTCGGAGAGAGAATTGGCAGTAAGCGCATCGTGTGCGCGCCGGGTGGAGGTGCGGGCCTTCGAGTGGCGCCGCTTTGGGTTCGGCATTGCAGATTCCTTTCGCACCCGGCAGAGATTCCGGGCCCAAAAACTTCAATGGTTCGTCTCTTTCGACTCCGGGCTCAGCCGGCTGCGCAGATCGGAAAGGGCCGACCATCGGTCATCGGCCGGCGGGGCCTCGCAGTTACAGGCACCCTCGTTCAGATTGCGTCCGCAGCGGGGGCAAAGTCCCTTGCAGTCGGCGCTGCAAAGCGTTCGCACCGGGAGACTTAACAGCACCTGCTCCCGCAGAACATCTTCCAGCGACAGACCGCCTTCCTGATAATACCCGATTTCGGTCTCGGGCGCGCCGAGAGCGCGCTCGGAGGGGCCGGCATCGATGCCGAGCGGACGGAAGAGCAGATCGAAGTCGCCGCTGAGGTCATGCTGCACGGGGTCGAGGCACCTTGCGCAGGGAACTTCGAAGGCGCCGGACCAATGCGCGCGCACGCGGATGTCGGGCACGACTTCCTTCGGCCCGCGATGCTCTTTGATGAGTTCCGCCTGCCCCTTTACGGCGAGGTCGGCGGTCTGCGCCGCTTCCTCTCCGTAGTCAATGGTGCCGGGAGAAAACTTCAGGTCAAAACGTACCGGCTCGCGCTCGAGATCGAGCAGGGTGATCAGCATCGCAGGGGTCCTTCGCCGTGGGGAGTACGTTTTCAGAGTAGTTCTGCACCTCTCCGAGGTCAATCGTTGCTCAAGCCGCCCGAAGGGCGTCCGCAACGGCTTCACCCCAGTTGCTTCTCGAAGACCAGGGAGGTTTTGACCTGGCGGTATCCATCGCGCAGGTAGAACCGGTGTGCATCCTGGCGCTTGATCTGCGACCGCACCCGTACGCACGCGAATCCGCGCCCGCGCGCCCAGCGCTCGACCTCTTCGCACAAGCGCTTTCCGACGCCGTGGCCACGGGCTGTTTCCCGGACGACGAGGCCGCCGATCACGACGGTTTCTTCGGCCTGCAGATGCCGCTCCACCGCCTCATCGATCCAGCCGAGCAGTTCGCGGCCGTGTGCCGCCGCAAAGGCCACGCGGTCCTCCGACGGCGCCAGCGCTTCGATGCGCCTCCGCAACACTTCTGTTGATCCGGGATATCCGAGCTGCGCACTGAGCTCGGCGACGGCCGGCGCATCCGCTGCTGTGAGCGGCCGCACCACCAGCTGATTCTGATCCGCTGCTGTTCGCATGCCGTCCTTATCGGGCCGAGCGAGGTTCTAACGCTGCTCTTCCAGAGCCATGACTGCGTAAGCTGTGGCCGCATCCGTCATGAAGAGCGCGGGGTCGCTGGCGGGGTCCCGCTGCTTGTTGAGCGAGGACGCCTTCCACGAGCCGTCTTCCTGCTGATTGCCGGCCAGCCACGCGAGACTGCGACGGAGCGTCACATCATTCCTGGCCGTCCCCACGGCCTGCAGGGCCAGCACGGCCAGGCCGGTCGCGTAGCCGTCGCTGGCGGTCGGCTGCGACGTGTGGTCCAGGCGCTCCCGAACATCCAGGGTCGCGGTGCGGAATCCGCCGTCGGTTTGCTGTGCAGCCTGCAGTTCGGCCAGGAGCGAGCGGCGCTCGGCTCGGGTGAGGAGCCCCGGTTCGCGCGCTGAGGCCCACAGCACGTAGAGGCGGTTGATGATGGGTTGCGAAGCGTAGTTTCGCCGCAGATAACTTCGCAGCTGGTCCAGATGCGGTCGGGTTGCCGGTTGCCGGGCGAAGTCTCCGGGCAGATAGACGGCCTCGACCATGAACAACGCCGCACCCTGATATCCGGACTCTGTCGACTCCCACGGCCCCAGATGAAAGTTCTGCCACTGCCAGGCGCCGGCCAGAGGGCCGTCCTTTTCCTGCAGTGCCCAGGCATTGGCAAAGGCGGTGCGCGTGACGGGCCGCAGCCGTCCCTGGGCGCGGTCGTAGCTGGCGAGGATCACGGCATTCAGGACGGCCTCGGTTGCACGCGACTCGGCGGCCTTGCCCCTGCCGTATTTCTCATCGGAGTAAAACGGCGCCATTTCCGCCCAGTCGGTGACGCGCTTCTCCACGCTGGCGAGCATGGTTTGCTCCGGGGTAGTCATCGCCGAGTCGGTGAGAGCGCGACGGAGGCCGGGCCGCGCCATGGCATAGGGCACCACGGTGTGACAGGAGATGCAAAGCGTCCCGTGATCCTTCTGCGCCCGGGGCCACGCCTGCCACCAGGTTTCACGATCATCGAGGAATCTGGCGGCGGCCTGCGGGTT
>DATJNE010000073.1:0-7327 GCA_035508305.1 Acidobacteriaceae bacterium
AAGAACATCCGCTTCGACGTGCGCAACGCGCAGTTCGCCCTCCAGCAGGCGGAAGGCCGCATGGAAGCCGCCCAGAAGGCGCGCGACCTGGCGCAGCGCACCTTCGATATCACCAAGCAGGAGCAACAGCTGGGGGCGAAATCCAGCGCCGATACGCTGGTGGCGGAGAACGCCCTGGCGCTCGCCGAATCGGCCCTTTACATTGCCCAGAATCAGTTTGAAAAGGCCAAAGTCGATATCGACCGCGCTACCGGTACGACCCTTGACCTCACGCGCGTCTCCATCGACGACGCCAAATCCGGCATCGTCACGCACGGTCCATAATAGGAAAACGGCTGCCAGCCGCCAGGAACTGGCAGCGAAGAGCGAACAGCGAAAGGCTATGTCCACCGCCGCCCAACCCGTACTGGCTGAAAGCGCAACCAGCAAACTCGCGCCCTCGGTGCTGATCGCCGACGATCAGCCCCACATCCTTGACGCGCTGGAGCTGCTGCTTGAGCCGGAGGGCTACCGCATCGAAAAGGCCACCTCGCCCTTCATGGTGCTGGACGCTCTCAAGTCCGGCTCCTTCGATGCCCTGCTCCTCGATCTGAACTACACGCGCGACACGACCTCCGGCCGCGAAGGCCTCGACCTGCTCAGCGAGATTCGCGCCCACGAATCGCAGATGCCGGTCATCGTGATGACCGCCTGGGCCAACGTCGAGCTGGCCGTCGAAGCCATGCGCCGCGGCGCCTCCGACTTCATCCAGAAGCCGTGGGACAACGCGCGCCTGCTGACCATCCTGCGCACCCAGATCGACCTCAGCAACGCCGTCCGCCGCGCGCAGCGCCTCGAAGCGGAAAACCGCCTGCTCCGCGCCGCCAATCTCCCCGAGATGATCGCGACCGCGGCCGTCATGCAGCCGGTGCTGGCCACCATCACCCGTATTGGACCTTCCGACGCCGCCGTGCTCATCACCGGCGAACATGGCACCGGCAAGGAAGTCATCGCGCAGACCCTTCATGCACTCTCTTCCCGTTCGTCGCGCTCCATGGTCGCCGTCAATACCGGCGCGCTGCCCGAGGGCACCTTCGAATCGGAGCTCTTCGGCCACGTGAAGGGCGCGTTCACCGACGCGCGCTCTGAGCGCATCGGCCGCTTCGAACTGGCCGAAGGCGGCACGCTCTTCCTCGACGAGATCGCCAACGTCCCCATGCGCCAGCAGGCCAAGCTGCTGCGCGTGCTCGAAACCGGCGAGATGGAACGCGTGGGCTCGTCGAAGACGCGCCACGTGAACGTACGCGTTATCTCCGCCACCAATGCCGATATCCGCAAGGAAGTCGAGAACGGCAATTTCCGCGCCGACCTGCTCTTCCGCCTCAACACGGTCGAGATCCACCTGCCGCCGCTGCGCGAGCGCCGCGAAGATATCCCACCCCTGGCCGCGCACTTCCTCGCCCGCTACTCGCAGCGCTATCGCAAGCCCGTCTCCGGCATCGACCCGACGGCGATGGAACTGATGCTGCATTACGCGTGGCCCGGCAACGTTCGCGAACTCGATCACACCATCGAGCGCGCCGTGCTCATGTCCCGCGAAGACGTTATCGAAGTCTCCGACCTCGGCCTGTCGCCGGCTCGCGTCTCCACTCAGGCTCTGGAAGAAATGTCCCTCGAGTCGGTGGAGAGTATCCTCATCCGCAAAGCCCTCTCGCGCTGCAACGGCAACGTGAGCCAGGCGGCAGAAGCCCTCGGACTCAGCCGCGGGGCGCTCTACCGGCGGATGGAAAAGTATGGCATCTAGATGTCATCCTGAGACAGGCGCGACGGCCGCGCAGTCGAAGGGCCTGCGGTTTCGCGGCGGGTCCTCCTTTCTCCTCTCTCCCGGCTCGCGGCGGATCGCTGTTCGCTGATCGCTGATCACGGAACGATGACGAATCGCGGCACAACCAGGCGCAAACCCAAAAGCCAGAGCCTCGCCTTCGAGGCGCGCCTGCGCATCTTCTGCACCGTCGCCGCGCTGGTCTTCATGGGCCTTTGCGCCGCGATCCTGGCTCTGCTGCACGTGGCCGCCGGACCCCTGCTCGCGACCCTGGGCATCCTGCTGCTCATCCTGCTGCTCGTCTTCGCGGCCTTCATTGAAGAAGCCGTCCGCCCCATCCAGACCCTTGCCAACGTCGTCGCCGCCCTGCGCGAAGAGGACTACTCCTTCCGCGCCCGCGGCGCCAATCGCGACGACTCGGTCGGCCAGCTCTCGCTCGAAATCAACGCCCTCGCCGACACCCTGCAGACCCAGCGCGTCGCCTCGCTCGAAGCCGTGGCCCTGCTGCGCCGCGTGATCGCCGAGATGGACGCGCCCGTCCTCGCCTTCGACCAGGAAACGCGGCTCCGACTGCTCAACCCCGCCGCTGAGCGCGTCTTCACTCTCGAGTCCGCCAAGCACCTGGGCAAATCCGCTGCCGAGCTGAGCCTCACCGGTCTGCTCGAGGAATCGAGCGACACCGTTCTCCAGCTCGACCTGCCGCGCCCCGCAATGCTCGCCATGAAGCGCCCCGAGCCCAGCCAGCCTGCGCGATGGATGATCCGCCGCGGCAAATTCCGCCAACGTGGCGTTCCGCACACCCTGGTCGTTCTCTCCGACGTCAGCACCGCGCTTCGCGAAGAGGAGCGCCTGGCGTGGCGCCGCCTGATCCGCGTCATCGGTCACGAAATCTCCAACTCCCTCACGCCGATCAAGTCCATCGCCGGCTCTCTGCGCACGCGCATTCTGCCGCCGCCCGTCCGCGCGGACACTGCCTCCTCTCCTTCTGTCTCCGTTGCAGCGTCGAACGGAGTTCTCAGCCGCGATTTGCAGCGCGGCCTCTCCGTCATCGAGAACCGCGCGGAGTCGCTCAATCGCTTCGTCCAGGCTTACCGCCAGATCGCCCAGCTCCCGTCGCCCGTTCTGAAGCGTGTCCCGCTCGCGCCTCTGCTCGAGCGCGTCATCTCGCTCGAAATCCGTCTCGACGTGCGCCTGCTGGCCGCCCCCGATGTCGACCTCCTGGCCGACGCCGACCAGATCGAGCAACTGCTGATCAACCTGGTCCGCAACGCCGTCGAGTCGGCCCTCGCCTGCGTGGAAGAAGAGCCCGAAGCCGTGGGCGCGGGTGAAGGCTCTTCATCCTCTGCCGGGATCCCCGCGAACTTTGCGGAAAACGAACGCTCTGTCATCCTGAGCGAGCCCGCCGAATCCGTTGCGCCGGCTTTTGGGCGCAACCAGCAGTCAGAGAGCGAGTCATGTCGCCCTGAGCAAGCTCCGAAGCGCAGCGAGGTGCGCGTCGAACGGGCGAACGGACCTGCATTTTCGTCTTCGGGCGACTCGCCGAAGCCCTGCCGCCCCGAGGTCACCATCCAGGCCAGCGAAGAAGGCAACCTCGTCTGCATCGCCATCGAGGACAATGGCCCCGGGCTCGCCAATCCCGAAAATCTCTTCGTGCCGCTCTACACGACCAAAAAGTCCGGATCGGGCGTGGGTCTGGCGCTGGCGCGGCAGATTGTCGAAGCGCACGGCGGCGTCATCGAGCTGCGCAACAAGCCCAACCATACCGGCTGCATCGCCGAGGTCAGGATCCCGCTGGCGTGAACAAAGTCGGTCCTAACCAACTCGCTCACTCAGGGTCTTCAGGAGAAAGCGTGAGCGCACATGCAGTGCCGCGTGGCGGCACGACGGTAAAAGCCACGGCCTTCAGGCCGCGGAAACGGCGCTCCACGAGAAAGGGCTTCAGCCCCGGCGAACAATCCGCGTTACTTGAGGGTTATCCTGCCGTCTTCCTTCGACGGATACGCAGCAACCTGAAACTGATCTCGGTAGCACACATTAGCGAGCCGCGGGCACCTGTAAACCTCCACGTTATGTCCATGCTCACGAAGGATCGCAACCAGGCTCCACATTTGGTCGATACAATCTCTTGCCTTTGGCTGAAACCAGAAAATGGCCCGGCCTGCAGAAAAAGTCTTAGGTGGATGGGGCAAATTCGCGTTGAACCAATTCAAAATATCGCGGACCTTTTCCGACTCCTCATGGCTCAATTCAGCGGAGTCAAGAAGTGAATGCGCCGCAACAAGCACACCCTGAGGTTTGCGTGAGTCCTCATCAATTCGTTTAATGACGAAACGTAGATAACATCGCGCCACTATGGGATTATCGATCGCGCCGGTGCTGGAAGCCAAGACGAAGATAAATCTTGTTCAGTCGGTACCGCACTGCAGCCGAATTCCCTTTCTGGGTCTGTCTGGCTACACGCTACAGGCCACCGGCTTCCGGCTGCACTCCCGCCTCTGCTATACTGAATGCACGCTCAGTTGTTTGGTTGTGAGCCGCTCTCGCCTTCATCCGCAAGATCGTCCTCCCGTAATCTTCCCAGCCCTCTCAGCGTAATGGTCTCAGCGTCAGGTGGTCCTGACCAGGCCAGGCTGCCGCGACTCAGGCTCATGCCGATCGCATCGCCGCCGAAGAGATACGTAGAGTGCGCGGGTCCAATCCCAATCAGCGCGTTGTTCGCGCTCCCCGGATTTTCCCAGCATAGAAAACCAACTCCCTGTGCCGCCTGCGATCGCGAGCCGTGCCGGGAATACAACCGCTCCGGCGCCCTGCCGGGTCTCTGGATGAAAAGGCCGATGCGGCCTCAGAGAGAACCCAGGACGACCCCGAGCCCAGGAATCCAATTGAAACTGTTCTCTGAACTCAACCTCTCGCCCGTGCTGCAACAGCAACTGGCGAACGCTAATTTCGTCACCCCCACCCCGGTCCAGGCCGGAGCGATCCCGCCCGCCCTCGAAGGCCGCGACGTCCTCGCCACCGCCCAAACCGGCACCGGCAAAACCCTCAGCTTCCTCATCCCGCTCATCGAGCGCATGCCCAAAGGAGCAAAAGGCGCCAGCGCGCTCGTGCTCCTGCCCACGCGCGAACTCGCCATGCAGGTCCTCGAAGCATACCGCCAGCTGACGGGCAGTCGCGGCACCGCGGCCCTGGTCTGCGGCGGCCTCAACGAAGGCCCGCAGCTCGACGCCATCCGTCGCGGAGCGCGCCTCATCGTCGCCACCCCCGGCCGCCTCGAGGACTACCTCGACCGTAAGCTGGTCAGCCTGAGCGGCATCGGAATCCTGGTGCTGGACGAGGTCGACCGCATGCTCGACATGGGCTTCAAGCCGGCCATCCGCCGCATCGCGGCTTCCCTGCCCAGGGATCGCCAGACCCTCTGCTACTCGGCGACGCTGAGCAACGAGATTCGCGACGTCGCAAAGGACTACCTCAAAGATCCGGTTCGCGTCGAGATCGGTTCCGTGCTCAAGCCGTCCCCCAACGTCCAGCTGCAGACCTTCGAGGTCCCCGTCGACAAAAAGCAGGAGCTCCTCGAGCATCTGCTCGGCTCGCAGGACGGCAGCTTCCTCGTCTTCGTCCGCACCAAACACGGAGCCGACCGCGTGGCGCGCCGCCTCAAGCGCTCCGGCCACAACGCCATCCAGATCCACGGCGACCGCTCGCAGTCGCAGCGCAATGCGGCTCTGCGCAGCTTCGCGCAGGGACATCACCGGGTGCTGGTGGCGACCGACGTGGCAGCCCGCGGCATCGACGTGGCCGACGTCGCGCACGTGGTCAATTACGACATGCCCAAAGAAGCCGAAGACTTCGTGCATCGCGTAGGACGCACGGGGCGGGCATCGGCGCGCGGCATGGCGTCGACCTTCGCCGCACCCAGCGAAACCCAGGCGCTGCGCAAAATGGAGCGCACGCTGGCGATCAGCACCAGGAAGTTCCGGGTTCGTCCGCGCACCCCGGCGCACGCGCACCCGGCCTGATCGTCTCTCGCTGTCGCGGCGGTGCGGCCCTGAAGCCGCATCGCCGCCGTACCTACTTCTTCACCAAGCCGCCCAGCAATCCACCCAGGCCCTTCTTCGTTGCGCTGCCCGCGCCCTTCAGCATCGCCGCCACGTCGGCGCGGATAACCGGGTTCGACGTTGTCCCGGTGATCGTCACCGGCACGCTGGCGTTGCCCACCGTCGCGTGCAGCAGGCTCCCCGCAATCCCCCCCAGCCCCCCGGCCGCTGCGTCCACCGCCCCTCCAGTCGCACCCGATCCGCTCAGCTTCGCGGTCAGCTGAAAATTCAGCGCCCCGGCCGACGTCACGGTTCCCTGCCCGGTCGCCGACCCCAGCGCCGGCACCACACAATTGATATTCGTCAGCTGGGTCTCCTCCGGCGTCTGCCGTACATTCGCCTGCAGCACCTGGATCGCGGTCCCGCCGCCGGTCCCCGTCAGCGCCTTCAACCCCTGGATCTTCTGCGCCAGGTCGAAGCCCGCCAGCTGCGTGTTGTCCACCTCGATCGGCCCGGCAATCACGGGAGCCGAAGTCGTCCCGGTGATCGCCATCTGCGCGGTCAGCGTTCCGCCCTTCAGCTGCGAGCCGCTGGGCAGCCGTACGCCGACTGCGGGCAGAAAGGCCTCGACATCATCCACGGGAACCTTGTCGGCATGCGCCTGGAGATTCAGCGTCACGGCCGGGCCCGACAGGTCGTAGCTTCCGTCCACATGCACCGCCACCGGCCCCATCTCGATCGCTGCGTCCTTCACCTGCCCCGAGCGCCCCGGCAGATTCTCGGCTACCGTGTAGGTCAGGTTCACCGGCGTCGACGCCGGCGTCCCGCTCTTCGCCAGCAGCAGATGCTCGGCGACAATCCGGCCGGTGCTCGTTGCCGTCTTCCCATCCGACTCCATCTGCGCGTCGATCGACGCATTCATCCCGATCCCTGCACTCAGCGGCAGAACGCCCGCCTGCACCGGATCGAAGCCCTTCACCGTCAGCTGAGCCCGCACCGGGGTGGCGGTCGCGTCCTGCTCGTTCACCGGCCCGACGTTGCCGCTCAGCGCAACGGTCCCATTGCCAGGCAGGTCGGCGGTCAGCGAAAACGGCATCACCGAGGCGAACGACAGGTTGTTCAGCGTGATGTTGACCGCGTCATAGACAAACGGCTTTCCCTGGGCCGGCAGGTGCGACACGGTAACCTGGCCGTTCTCGATCTGCGCCACGCCCACCACCAGGTTCGGCGCTGCCGGCGGCCCGCTGCTCGCCGGCGTTCCTTCGTGCCCCAGGCTGGCGTAGTTCCATACGCCTTTTTCGTTTTCGATGAGCTGAATCTGCGGCGACTCGGCCACAAACTTCTTCACACTCAGTTCGTGATGAAAGAGAAACGCGCCTACATCCACGCCCACCTTCAGCGATTTCGCCTGAAGGAAAGGCGCGGTGCTGAAAGCCGGATCGTCGGCCACCGTCAGCTCATCGGCCACCAGACTGCCCGACCACAGGGAAAA
>DATJNE010000074.1:0-25221 GCA_035508305.1 Acidobacteriaceae bacterium
TTTCTCGCTCGACTTGCATGTGTTAGGCACGCCGCCAGCGTTGATTCTGAGCCAGGATCAAACTCTCGTTTGAAACCTGAGATTCCACTCCGACGACGGAGGTCTTCGGAGGGAACCGGCTTCATCGCGCTCGAAAGGCGATGAAGCACTACATTGTGAGAATGATCAAACCTGATCTTTTCGTATTCTCACGACTGGCATGTTCATCCTGATTGTCAAAGATCCTGACGGCGATCCGCCTGAGCGGGCCGTTTTGGATCGAGCCTGCAGCGGGTTTTGAGGCCCTCTGCACGTCCTCGAACTTGTTGCGCTCCATTTTTGCGCGAACCTTTCGAGACTATCGAATCTCGAAGGGGTGTGTCAAGCAAACCGCTTGACTTCCTCGATACTCACCCCGAGCCGCGCAACTCCGAGTCCGCTCCGTTGCCGCAGAGAACCCTGAAGCGCCAAACTTTGAAAGACCTGACCGCGAGCAGAACTCGCGGGGGCGGCTGGCCGCCCGGTGGGACGCGCAGGGCAAAACACGCCCTGATTCCCGGTTTGCAATGGATTGTTCTGTTTTCCTAAGCGTGCGCCTCAGGCGCGACGACCGTCGAACAGACCCGCTTCGCTCATCTCAAAAACTACCGGGGAACAAGCACCCGTCAGCGAAGCCCTGCCACTGCTATCAATCTTTCTCACTCTATCATGCTTTGTTGCGATTACGCAAATCGAGCCAGGGAAAAGCGACTCGCTGATCTTACGTGAGGGGCGGAACGGTTGCAAGTTGAGGAAAAAGCGGGAAATCCGTGGAAAAACCATGCCATGCAGAGGACTTCTTCGGCAGGCGAATCTTCTGTTAATGGCGGTGGATCAGGCCCAGGTCGGTGAGGCCGTTGACGAAGAACTGCATGGCGAGCGCGACGAGGAGCAGGCCCATGATACGGACGAGAATGCGGATGCCGGTTTCGCCGAGGAAGATACGAATGCGGTCAGCGCCGGCGAGGACCAGGTAGCTCACGAAGGCGGTTATGGTGATAGAGCCGAGAATCGCCAGCATTTGCCAGTGGTTGGGAGCCTGGCCGACGAGGACCATGACGCTGGAGATGGCGCCGGGTCCGGCCAGCATGGGAATGCCCAGGGGGACGATCCCGGCGTCTTCTTTGGCGGCGGCCTCCTGGGTTTCGTCCTGGGATTCCTGGGTGGGAGAGCGGCGAGCTTCCATCATGTCGATACCGATCAGGAGAAGGATGAGGCCGCCGGCGATCTCGAAGGCGGGAAGCTTAATGCCGAAGAGAGAAAAGATGAACTGGCCGGCGAGGGCGAAGGAGACCAGGACGATGAAGCAGGTGACAGCGGCTTTACGGGCCATGCGGCGGCGGCGTTGCAGCTCGACGCCGGAGGTGATGGCGATGAAGGAAGGGATCGCGGCAAAGGGGTCGACGAGGAAAAAGATGGAGCTGAGGGCCAGGAGGGAAAACCGGACATAGCTCGAGTTGAGCGCTTCCTCAGCGGCGGCCGCGGGAGAAACGAAAGAGGTAAGCTGCTGAATCAAATGGGACTGGAGGAGCACGTTCTTCAGGTTATCGCAGCCTTTTGATGCCGGTGGGGCAAAGAAGTGTTCGAGGGCGGGGGCGGCGGGCAAATTTTGCAGAGTGCGCGGGCGGAAGTTGCCGGTTCGGAAAGGTTGTCCGGGAGAGGGGGGATGGGAAACCACCTGCGGCGGAAGGACTTGGATCGGGGAGCCCGATTGTGGAAGGATTCTTGCTTTTTCTCTCCCCGGCGCGGGCTCGGCAGCAGGTTTCAGGAGCCGGGTTTCGGGCCACGGTTTCCGGATTGTCCTCGCAGAAATTGGCTGCCAGGCGCCGCGTCGTTCGCCTGGAGCTGACGAGGGAAAGCAATCGCGGAAGCAGACAACTCAAGTGGTCCATCACGAAGAGGAGAACGCATGCCCACTATGATGACCTGGAGAAAGAAGTCTTTCGGTGAGCCGCTCGCGGAGCCTTCCGTCCTGCTGGCGAGCGATTCGGAACGGCACGGCGACACCATGCACCGGGCCCTGGAAGAGCACGGGCTGGCGGTGGAATACGCAGGAGAATACGCACGGGTGGATTTGTTGCTGCGGCAACGGCAGTTCGACGTGGTGCTGCTGGAAGTGACCGGCGAGCATGCCGTGGAGCCCGCGGTCGCCGCTGCGCTGCGAGTGAAGCGGGGGAATGCCCGGCAGTTTGTCGGCTATCTGGCAGATCCCAGTCTGGGGACCGCGGGGCTGGCGGGGGACGCCGTGTTTCCGCGGAACGCATCGCGCGTGCCCGAGGCGCTGCGGCGATTCATGGCCGAGGGCGGCAACTGAGGCCGGAGTTCGCCGCGGCCAACCGGACGCGACCGCCCCGGAGGTGCTTCTTCAGCGAAAATTCAGGAATGCGGAGTACTCTGGCTGGACTTCGTTTGCGAGGAGGGCGAGCCGATCATGAGGATTCTGCTGAACTGGGTGTCGACGAGTGCCGTGGTGGTGTGCGCGATAGCGCTGGCGCACAGGCCGGTGTGGGGGCAGCAGACGGCTGGGGGGCCGTTCCACGTCGAGCATGAATGGAAGATCGGCGGCGAAGGCTTCTGGGATTACATGTCGGTCGATCCGGTGTCGAAGCTGCTGTACATCACGCGCGGCGATCACGTGAGCGTGATGGATACCAGCTCCGGCAAGCAGGTGGCCGACATCACGGGGCTGCACGGGACGCACGGGGTGGTGTTCTCGTCGGACGGCGTACATGGGTATATCACCGACGGCGGAGCGAATCAGGTAGCGGAGTTCGACCGGAAAACGAACACGATTGAGAAGACGATTCCTGCGGGCACGGGGCCGGACGGCGACGTGTTCGATCCTTATACGAAGACGGTGTGGGCGTTCAACGGGCGCAGCCACGACGCAACCGTGATCGACACGGCAACGAACACGGTGCTGGCGACGGTGGCGCTGCCGGGGAAGCCGGAGTTTCCGGTGAGCGACGCCGCGGGATTCGTCTACGACAACATCGAGGACAAGAGCGAGATCGTGAAGCTGGATGCTAAGTCGCATACGGTGGCGGCGACCTGGCCGCTGGCGCCGTGCGAGGAGCCGTCGGGACTGGCAATCGACCGCGACCATCGACGGCTGTTTGCGGTGTGCCACAACCAGATGATGGCGGTGGTGGATGCGGACACCGGGAAAGTGGTGGCGACGCCGGCGATCGGAGAAGGCCCGGATGCGGCCCGATTCTCCGCCGCGGATCAGGATGCTTTCAGCTCGAATGGCGCGGGGACGCTGACGGTGGTGCACGAGGACAGTCCGGATCATTACACGGTGGTGCAGAACCTCGACACGAAACGCGGAGCGCGAACGATGGCGATGGATCCGGACGGAAGTCACCTGTATCTGGTGACCGCGGAGTTCGGGCCGAGACCGGAGCCGACCGCGGAGAATCCGCGGCCGCGGCCAACGATGGTTCCGGGGAGTTTCGAGGTGATTGCAGTGGGGAAATAGGGTGGACGCGAGGCCGGTCGGCCCGCCCGGCGCGGAAAAAGCCCGCGAGAGGCGGGCTTTTTTCTATGCAAGCGCGTCCTGGCAAGGGATAATTCGTCCCTAGAACCAGGATGACGGCGGCAATCGAGTTCCAGAAGGTGCGCCTGGTGGCGCCGCATGGGAAGTGCCTGCTCGACGACATTTCCTTCGCGGTGGAGGAGGGAACGACGACGGCGGTGCTGGGGCGCAGCGGCTCAGGCAAGACGACGCTGCTGCGGACGGTGAACCGCATGGCCGAACCGACGTCGGGGGACGTCGTGCTGCGCGGGAAGAGCGTGCGGGAGGCGGATCCGGTTACCCTGCGCAGGAGTATCGGCTATGTGATCCAGGAGACCGGCTTGTTTCCGCACATGACCGTGCAGCGGAACGTGGGGCTGGTGCTGGAAGCGAAGGGAATGCCACGCCGGGAACGGATGCTGCGGAGCCAGGATCTGCTGAACGCCGTGGGTCTGGAAGCGCGGACGTTTGGCAAGCGGTATCCGCATCAGCTTTCCGGCGGACAGCGGCAGCGCGTGGGGCTGAGCCGGGCTCTGGCGGCAGAGCCAAAGATACTGTTGATGGACGAGCCGTTTGGGGCGCTGGATCCGCTGACGCGGACCGAGATGCAGGATATGCTGCGCGAACTGCTGGCGCGCATGCACAGGACCGTGCTGCTGGTCACCCACGATCTGAATGAGGCGCTCTATCTGGGGGATCGGGTGGTGCTGCTGCACGAAGGGAAGCTGGCCGCGGATTTGCAGCCCGAGGATTTTCTGCGGTCCCGGCAGCCGGAGGTGGAGGCGTATGTGCGGGCGTTCCACCGGGGAGAGTTGAGCGCGGCCGCGGAGAAGCGCGCATGAGCGAATTCCTGGAGCAGTATGGCGGCC
Organism: Acidobacteriaceae bacterium; assembly: GCA_035508305.1. Taxonomy (GTDB): domain Bacteria; phylum Acidobacteriota; class Terriglobia; order Terriglobales; family Acidobacteriaceae; genus Palsa-343. The sequence goes on from DATJNE010000074.1 coordinate 4,405, forward strand.
AGATCTTTGAGTTGACGGTGGAGCATCTGTGGCTGACCGGAGCGGCGATGCTGTTTGCGACGCTGATCGCCGTGCCGCTGGGGATGTGGCTGACGCGAAGGCCGGGCTGGGCGAAGCCGGTGATCGGAGTGGCCAACGTGCTGCAGACGATTCCGTCGCTGGCGATGTTCGGCTTTTTGCTGCCCCTGCCGTGGCTGGGGGAGCGCGCGGCGCGGGTGGCGATTGTGGCGCTGACGGCGTACGCGCTGCTGCCGATTCTGAGAAACACCTACGCCGGGATTCGGGGGATTGATCCGGCGCTGGTGCAGGTGGCGCGGGCGATGGGGCTGACGAATGTGCAGAGGTTTCTCAAGGTGGAGCTGCCCATGGCCGCGTCGCTGATCCTTGCCGGGTTGCGGACGGCGACGGTGACCTGCGTCGGGATCGCGACCATTGCGGCGGCAGTGGGAGCGGGAGGCCTGGGGGAACTGATTTTTCGCGGAGTGGCGTCGATCGACAATGAACTGATTCTGGCTGGGGCGATTCCGGCAGCGCTCCTGGCGTTGGCCTGCGATGGAGTCCTGGGGCTGCTGGAGCGGCGGTTTCGCGTGCCGGGGTACGGTTCGGCGGCATGAGGGGATGGCGGGTTGCAGCCGCCGCGCTGCTGGGTGCGGTCCTCGCGGGGTGTTCGGAGCCGCGGCCGGATCATCCGGTGATCGGGGCGAAGAACTTCACCGAGCAGGTGCTGCTGGGCGAGCTGCTGGCCCAGGAGATCGAGGCGAAGTCGGATCTGGATGTGGAGCGGCGGTTCTATCTGGCCGGGAGCTACATCTGTCAACAGGCGCTGGTGTCGGGGCGGATTGACGCCTATGTGGAATATACGGGGACGGCGCTGACGGCGATCCTGAAGCAGCCGGTGGACCGGGATCCGCAGCGGGTGCTGGCGACGGTGCAAAGGCTGTACGAGTCGAGGTATCACGTGACGGTGGAACCGCCGCTGGGGTTCGACAACACGTTTGCCATGGTGATTCGCGGGGACGATGCGCGGCGGCTGCAGTTGACGAAGTTGAGCCAGGCGGCCGAATACACCCCGCGGTGGCGCCTGGGAGTGGGGTATGAATTTGAACAGCGGCCGGATGGGTTGCCTGGGCTCAGCGCCGCGTACGGTCTGAAGTTTGCAGCGCCCCCGCGAACGATGGATCTGGGGCTGCTGTACCGGGCGCTGGAGGCCCATCAGGTGGATATGATCGCGGGGAATTCGACAGATGGGCCGATTGAGGCGCTGGGACTGACGGTGCTGGAGGACGACAAGCACTATTTCCCGCCCTATCAGGCGGTGCCGCTGGTGCGGGACGAGGCGCTCGCGGAGTGGCCGGCGATCGGCGACGCCCTCCATGCGCTGGCGGGAAAAGTCAGCGCGAAGGAGATGCGCGCGATGAATGAAGCGGTGGACGGGGAGCACCAGGACCCGGCGGATGTGGTGCGAGCGTTTCGAGCCAGCAAGGGATTGTGATGCGGGAAGCCGCGGTTTCGGGAGGGAAGCGATGACGGATCGACGGGGAGATACCTCGCCGCAGGTTCTGGCCAGGGCAGCGGGAGTGCTGTACTTCCTCAGCGTGTTCACGGCCGTGGTAGCGGAGTTCTTTTTCAGGGGACAGCTGGGGTTTTTCCTTGCCGTCGTGGTTCCGATTTCCTGCTACATGGCGGTGACGCTGCTCCTCTACCTCCTGTTCCGGGCGGTGAACCGGATGCTGGTCTGGGCGGCGGTCGTGTTCGGAGTGGCAGGGCTGGTCTGCGAGGCGCTGCAATGGAAGGCACATGGCATCAACATCGGGATGGGCGCCCACGGAGTGTACTGCGTGCTGATCGGCCTCCTCATGCTGCGCTCGCGCTTTCTGCCGCGATGGGCAGGCGTGCTGATGGCGGTGGGAGGTTTGGTCTGGCTGATGGATCTGGCGCCGGCCGTCAATCATCGCCTGGCTTCCTTCAGCACGGTGATCGGGTTGCTGGGGGAAGGAATACCGATGCTCTGGCTGATGGTGAAGGGTGTGAGCGAGGAGCAGTGGAAAGAACAGGCAGCAGCTCCGGCGACTACGTAGCGCGGGTTGGGCCGCGTGGATCGGGAGAAAACCAGAAAAGTAAAGAGGCCGCCCATGAGGGCGGCCTTTGCTTTGTGGCGAAGACCTTCCGCGGGCCTACTGTCCGGCGGTTGCAGTCACGTATTGGTTGGCGTGGTTGCCGTGCGGTACGGCGGCGACGCAGGTGGCGGTTCCGCTGACCGAATAGGGAGAATTTTGAATGCCAGTAAGCTCGCCGGTGTTGGGATTCAGGCGGGCGGCGGCGACATCGTTGGTCTGAGAGAGCGCGGTGTAAACGAAGCGGCCGAAGGCCGGATCGACCAGGACGCAGGTAGGACCCGGAGCGCCGGTGTTGAAACTGGAAGTCGCCAGCGCCGAAGGCTGGCCGTTGGACTGCGAGATGGTAAAGGCGCTGATGGTCGACGCGTTGTAGTTGCTGACGTACATGTACTCGTCGCGCGGATCGATGACGAGGTTCACCGGGAAGATTCCCGTGGTGAAGGGCCCGTTGGTGAGAGGCTCCAGCGCGCCTCCGCCCAGGATCTGGTAGACGATGAGCTGGTTCTGCACGCTGTCGGTGGCGTAGACGAAGCGATTGGTGAGATCGATGGCGATGCCGGTGGGAGTGGTACCGGCGGAGAAGGGGCTGCCTGCGATCGGGGTGAGGACGCCGGAGGAACTGACGGTGAAGCCGGAGATGGTTCCCTGGGAGGGGCAGGTGGAGGGAGTCGCGGGCGGCGTGGAAGTCGTGGGCGGCGAGGTGGTGACGACGACGGCATTGGTATTGGAGACGTAGGCGTAATCGCCGTTCGCGGAGACGGCGACGTCGCCGGGGAAGCACTGGAGCGTGGTATACGGCTGCGAGCCGCTGACCACGGGGGAGCCGAGGGTGCCATCAGCGTTCACGGGATAGACGACAAGGATGCCGGGACCGGGCGTAGTGTCAGAAAAGCCGGGGCCGTAGTAATCGAGGGCGAAGAGCAGAGTGCCGGCGGTATTGATGGCGAGAGCGACGGGTTCAGTCCCGGGCGTTGAGTAAGCATGGCCGAAGGAGAGCTGGCCGTCAGTCCCGATGATGAACTCAGCAATGCTGTTGCTGCCGTGATTGGCGACGTAAAGAAACTGGGCGTTGGGCGAAGCGACCTCGGCGACCGGGTTGTTTCCCTGGGACGAAACGGGAGTTCCGGCAACCTGGCTGATGGCGCCGGAAGCGGAATCGACGTGATAGGCGGTGATCTGGCCGTTGCCGTTGGAGCCAGACGAGGCGCTGTTGGAGGTGACAAAGAGATAGTCGATGGTTTGACTGGGGCTGCAGGAGGTAATGCCAAAGCCCAGACCAAGAGAGGCTGCAGTGGCCAGCAAACCCTGACCGATTCGTGTCAACTTCATGCTTTTCCTTCGTCCCTTGCGGGAAACTTCCATTCTAAAATCCGGTGTGCGCCGAGGAGAAACAGGAGGGCGGAAAATCGCACACGAGCCGCCTAAAGGTTGTGGTTGTTACCGCCGGCGTGGACGATTGCGGCCACGCAGGTGGGCTGTCCCGAGGTGGGATAGGGCGAATTCTTGTTGGTGATCAGGGTCCCTGTGGAGGGGTCCAGCTCCGCGCCGCCGATGGAGCCGCCGATGTAGTCGGAGGTATAGAGGAAGCGGTCGGTGCGGGGATCGGCGACGACGCAAAGGGGTCCGGACGCGCCGGCGTTGCTGGTGGTGACCAGCGAAGGCAGGCCGGAGCCGAGCGAATAAATGCTGAGGGATCCGTCGGTGTAATTCGTGATGTAGAGAAACTTGCTTGCGGAGGCCGGAGAGACGATCGTGCCGCCCATGGGCATGTTGCCGGTGCCGATCGTGCCCGCAAGGGAGAGCGCGCCACCGGACTGGACGGAGAAGGTATAGAGCTGGTTGAGAGCCGCGTCGGTGACATACACCGAGGTATTGTCGGGGTCGGCGACGATGCCGGTGGGCTCAGAACCGGTACCGGTGGAGAACGGGCTGCCGGAAATCTCGGTAACCGAGGAAGAACTGACGGAGAAGGCGGACACGGTACCGTAGGCCGGGCAGCTGGCGGGACGGGTGGGCACAGTTCCGGTAACCGGAGGCGAGGTCGTGACGACGACGGCATTCGTGTTCGTGACGTAGATGAAGTTGCCGTTGGGAGTCACGGTGAGGTTGGTGGGGAAACACTGGACGGGCAGATAGTTGGCCGCGCCCAGGGGCTCGGGTGAACCGAGGGTGCCCAGACCGCTGGTGGAGTTGATGGTAATGGGATAGGCGACGAGGGCGCCGGGGCCGGGATTGAGATCGGTATAGGAAGGCTGGCCGGGCGCAGCGGGCGCGTAGTAGTCGAGGACGTAGAGCTCCGTGCCGGCGGAGTTGATGGCGAGGGCGACGGGTTCGGTGCCGGGAGTATTAACCGTCTGAATGGGATACAGCTTGCCGTCGGTGCCGATGGCGAACTCCACGATGGTGTTGTCGTCGTGGTTGGCGACGTAGAGATTCATCCCGTTGGGGGAGGAGACTTCATCGACGGGGTTGCGGCCGCCGGAGGGGTAGGGCGAGTCGGCGATCTGGAAGAGCGCCCCGGATTCGGAATCGACTTTGAAGACGTTGATCTGGCCAGGATTCTGAAGGTTGCTGGTGACGTAGAGAAAGTCGATGGTATTGCTGGCGGCGCAGGACAAAACCAGCGCCGACACACCGGCCAGAGACGCGGCGGCCAGGAGGCGGCCGCCGAATCGCTTCCACTGCATTGAACGGATACCTGCGCGCATCAGTCTGTATTCGAGCTGTAGAGGCACCAGGTGGGTGTTCCGACGGTTGTGAACGTGGAACCCTTGGAGAGGTTGGTCAAGGTGCCGGTGTTGGGATCGAGCTTGGCGCCAGTGATGTTGCTGGAACCTGCGTTCGCCGTATAGATGTACTGGTGCGAGGGATCCTCGAAGATGCAGACGGGAGTGGTTCCCACACCAAAGGTCGCGGTGTTGTTGGCGGGATTGACGTTGAAGAGCGTCAGCGTGCCGGTGTTGGCGGTGATGTCGAAAGCGGAGATGACGCTGGCGGACTGGCCGAGGCTCGGAGACTGCGTATTGGTAACGAACAGATACCGGTTGTTACTGTCCGTCGTGAGAGCGGTCATGCCGGCCGCGTTGGGAGCGTTGGCAGCGGCGCCTGTGGAGATGGACGAAAGCAGACCGTTGCCTCCCTGGGTAAAGGTGAAGATCTGATTGCTGCCATTGTCGAGGACGTAAAGGTAGTTGCCGCTGGCGCTGGTGCCGAGGACGCTGATATTGGTCGCGCCGGTTATGGGCTGCGATCCGCCCGCCACCTGGGTGAGCTGGCCGTTGGTGGTGCTGGCGTTGTAGGCGTACACGACCTGCCCGGCGGTGGTGGGATTGGCCGGATCGCTGTTTTCAGCGGTGTAGAGATAGGTCGAGAGGAAGTGGAAATCGATCGGGCCGCAGCCGAGCGGGAAATACGTCAGAGGGGTTCCGAGGGCGTTCTGCTGCTGCTGGTTCTGAACCAGGAAGAGGCGGCCCGTCGAGGTATCGATGTTGAATACCGTGATATCTCCGGCCGGGCGATAGACGCCGGCAGAGGAGTCGAAGCAGGGTGTCGCCGTACTGGGAGCGGTGGAAGCGGCGGTGTTGTTCGGAGTGCTGTTCGGTTGATACTCATCGAGGACGTAGAGGTAGTCTCCGCCGGTGGAAAGAGCCAGACGCAGAGAACCGAAGCCCTGGCTGAAGTACGACTGCTGGAAGGACAGGGAGCCGTCCCCGCCGATGCTGAAGAGGGAGATGTTGGCGCCGGACCAGGTGATGGAGCCGTCGGAGTTGACCGTGGGCTTGCCCTGATTCAGGACGTAAACATAGCGGCCGCCGTTGAGCAGGAGAGCGCGAATGGGGTTGGTGCCGCCTGAACTGAGGGGATCGTGCGGAGCCGCCTCAAGGACGCCGGTCTGATTCTGTTCCCGGTAAGAGGCTACCTGGTTGTACTGGGAGCCGGTGACGATGATGTAGGCCTCGGTGTAGTAGTAGCAGGACTGAGTACCAAACCCAATGAAGAGGGATGCCGCCGTGGCCAGGGCAATCCGGCCGAATTTCCTAAACTTCATGCGCTTCCTTCACGCCGAACCGCCGGGGGCGGAGGCTCGGACAAAGCTGTCGGGATGATCCCGGACCATTGTAAATGGAACGGAGGTGTTGCGCCGCATGAGCGGAAACCGAGCCAGGCACGGGGGATACGCTGGCTCGGGTATGGACATTAGACGCGGGGGTAAAAGAGATATCACCAAACCCGGCAGGCGTCGGCAGGCATCATGGGCTGGCCCACATGACAGCCGAAAGCCTTGCCGAATTCGTCGAAATTGCGGACCACTCCGTCGGTGCGGAACATGCCAGGGGAGTGTGGATCGGTTTTGGCGGCGACGCGCGAGACCTGCTCGGTGCGATTCTCACACCAGATCTGGGCGAACGAGATGAAGAAGCGCTGGGCTTCGGTGTACCCATCGATCTTCTCGTCGATGCTTTTGCCCTGCTGCGCGAGCGTGGAAAGCAAAGCCTGCCAGGCGATGTGGATGCCGCCGTTGTCGGCGGTGTTTTCGCCGAGGGTGAGGCGGCCGTTGAGGTGAACGCCGGGCACCGGCTCGAAGCTGTCGTATTCCTTCACTTCGCAGTCGGTGCGCTGATCGAAGGCTTCACGGTCGGCCGGCGTCCACCAGTTGCGGACGTTGCCGTGGCCGTCATACTTACTGCCCTGGTCGTCGAAGCCGTGAGTCATCTCGTGGCCGATGACGACGCCGATGCCGCCGAAATTGACTGCCGGGTCCTTGCTGAAGTCATAGAAGGGCGGCTGGAGGATGCCGGCGGGAAAATTGATGTCGTTCATCGGAGGATCGTAGTAGGCATTCACGGTGGGAGGCGTCATGCCCCACTCCTTCTCGTCGACCGGTTTGCCGACTTTGTTCAGCTCGTAGTCGAACTCGAAGGCCGCGGAGCGATCGAGGTCCTCGACGAAATTGGTGCGGGTGACGCTGAACTTCGAGTAGTCGCGCCACTTGTCGGGATACCCGATCTTCTGGCGGAAGTCGGCGAGCTTGGCTTCAGCTTGCTGTTTGGTGGCCTCGGTCATCCAGGGCAACGCCTGAATGTCTTCGCCGAGCGCCTTCTTCAGGGCGGCGACCAGCTGCTCCATATTCTGTTTAGCCTGGGGCGGGAAGTTTTCCTTCACCCAGTCCTGGCCGACGGCTTCGCCGAGGGCGCGATCGGTGGCCGCGGTGCAGCGTTTCCAGCGAGCGGTCTCTTCGGCCTGGCCCTGCAGGGTCTTCTGGAAGAAGTCGAAGCTGGCGTCGGTGAAGGGCTGCGAGAGCCAGGGGGCGACGCCATTGATGACGTGGAATTTCAGATAGGCTTTGAGGGCCTCGAGACTCTGGTCGGCAATGACCTGGTTTTCTGCCCTGAAGAAGTCCGGCTGGCCCACGTTGAGGGTATCGACTTTGGGAGCGTTGACGCCGGTGAAGTACGCGGACCACTCGAAGCCGGGGTCGAGATGGTCGAGCTCGGCGAAGGTCATGATGTGGTAACGCTTGTCGGGATCGCGCAGCTCGACGCGCGGCGTGGCGCCTTTGGCAAGCGCCGTCTCGATGTCGATGACGTGGGCGGCGTCGGCTTTGGCCTGATCGTCGGTCTCGCCGGTGAGCCTGAGAACCGCGACGATGTAATCGCTGTACTTCGCGCGGATCTGCTGCATGCGCGGGTTGTCTTCAAGATAGTAATCGCGGTCGGGGAGGGTGAGGCCGCCCTGGTGGAGGCCTTCGATCTGCTTGGAAGAATCCTTCTCGTCCTGTTCCACGCCGAAGCCGAAGAGGATGCTGGTCGGGGTCTTCGAGTCGAGATACGCGGCGACGGCGGCGATGTCCTTCTTGTCCTGGATCGCGTCAATGCGGGCGAAGAGCGGAAGAATGGGCTTGTCGCCCAGCTGATTGGCGAGGTCGGTGTTCATGCAGGCAGCGAAGAAGTCGCCATACTTGCGCTGCAGCGGTGTCTTTGGCGAGTCGGCGGCGCGCCTGAGGTCGACATAGAGGAGGTAGCGATTGCGTTCGGCGAGCTCGTTGAACCGGCCCCAGCGGGACTGATCGGCGGGGATGGGGTTGTTTTTGCGCCAGTTGCCGCAGGCGTACTGGTAGAAGTCGACGCAGGGGTCGGCGGTCTTGTCGATCGCGCTCAGGTCAAAACTGCGCGGAGCCTTGGGCTCAACCGGCGACTGCGAGGCGTCAGGAGCGGAGAGCAGTTGCTGAGCGGGAAGAGCGACAGGACTGACAAGCAGCAACGTTATGGCATAACGCCAGGCGGAGCGAACAGCGCGCATGGAACTCCTCTGGAATTGCGGCGAGGGAAACCGCTGTGAGATGTGTGCAAGAACGATAACACGCGGGAGAGGCGGGGAGACAGAAGGATCAGAGGAGCCGCTGCATGTGCCTCGGGGAGAAGAAAACGCAGCTCAGCAGGTGTTCAGAAGATCTTGACGTGGAAAGTGAGGTACTTCTTCGGGTCCTTCCGGATGGCCTGAACCAGATCGCTGCTGTCGGTGGTGAGCTTGTCGAGGTGGTCGTAGAGCTTGCGATCTTTCAGCAGCGCGCCGAGGGTGCCCTGGCCGTTGTTGATCTGGGTGAGCATGTCATCGAGCTTGTCGATCGTATCGGAGATCCTGGCCGCCGTCTTCGGATCTTTGGTGAGCATGCCGAGGGTGCCCTTGCCGGAGTTGATGCTGGCCGTGATCTGATTCAGGTTCTGGGTGGTCTGTTTGAGCTCGTTGTAGAGAGTGTCGTCCTTGAGGAGCTTGCCCGCGGTGCCTTTGCCCTCGTCGAGCTGGGTGGTGATGTCATCGGCTTTGGCCACCATGTCGTTCAGGCGGTTGTACATGGTGTCGTCTTTGAGAAGTTTGCCGATGGAGCCCTGGCCGTTGTTGATCTGGTCGACGATCGACGACAGCTCGTTGACCGTGTTGAGCGCCCTCTTATAAAGAGTCGGATCGTTGATCAGCAGGCCGATAGAGCCGTTTTTGGAGTTGAGGGTGGTCGCGATCTGGTTGACCTGATCGAGAATCGTGTCGAGACGCTCGATGGTGCCCTGGCTGGCCTGGATGACATCCTGGAGGTTCGGCGTCTCGGTGGTCTGAAGCTCGTCGCCATTTTCCACCTGGCCGCCGACGGCGCGCTTGCTGTCGATATCGAGATCGGTGTCGCCCAGGACGCCCTGAGTTTCCAGACTGGATTTGGAGTCTTTGCGTATGCCCGCAGCGTAGCGGCGATTGATCTTCATGACGACTTCGACGGGGGTCAGGCGGCGCGCGGGATCGGTGACGATGCGGATGCCGTTGACGTTGCCGACGGTGACGCCGTCGAGGAGGACCGGGGCGCCGATCTTGAGGCCGGCGGAGTTCTCAAAGTAAGAGCGCAGGGTGAGGCGGCCCGACCAGAAGCCTCCCGTGCTGTTGGACATGAGGAAGACGAGCGCGATCAGGGCACAGAGAGCTACGATGACCAGAACGCCCACTTTCAGTTGTGACCATCGCACTTCCTGTTGACCGGGCACGTGGATCCTCAGAGAGACAAGACGCGGAACAGCCTTTGCGCAGAGGATATCAGGACTGGGCGTCCAGGCAAACGCAGGACTGGGTGTCCGGATAGCGCGGCGCGCGCCCCTGTGCAGGCTCACACGGTCTGATGAGGCGAAAAGGCTGTCCGTTGCAGAGATCGCTCCATGGACCAGCCCCGGCGGCAAATGAAGCAGCGCTCATCGGCGCGTGAGATGGGCCATCCTCTCGCGTCTGCTCAGTGCGCGGCGTAATTCGTTGTGGTCCCGGTCCGTGCGTTATAGACGGAGAAGCTGCCGCTGCGTGCGACGCGGAGCTCGAGACCATAACCGGTGTCGGGACCGTGCAGATTGGCGATGAAGGGTGACGCCTCATTGTCCGGGCCGGCCTCTTCGGAGTAGTGAAGCTGCCAGAACGCTTCCAGGCCGGGAATTTTGCGCAGGGTTTCCACGGTGGGCTTGGAGCCGCCTTTGGTGGCGCCGTTATCCATGACCGCGATGCGGGGCGAGATGGCGTCGACCAGAGCCGGACTGGAGCTTTGATACCAGCCGTGGTGAGAGACGACGAGGATATCGACGTGGCCGATGCGGTTGTTGGGGCAGAGGAAGTCCATCTCCTTGTCCCACGTGAGATCGCCGAGGTCGAGGATGCGGACTTTGCCCCAGGTGAGGAGGGTGCCGACGGAGCGGGCGTTTTCCGTCTTGTCGGGCGGGCGGACTTCGGACTCTTTGCAGTAGGGGTTGGGCTGGCCGGCCCCGGGGAGCGCGTTCTGAATGAAGTTGCCGTCGGCGGTGAGGACTTCGGCGGTGAGGCCGGGGATGGGGAGCATCATGCCGGGTCGGGCGAGGATGTGACGGTATTTTCCCGTGGCGAGGACCTTCTGATAGGCCTCGTAAGCGTCGACGGTGGGCTTGTCTCCGGTCTCGCGCAGCGGGCCGTGGTCGATGAAGGTGCCGACGGGGATGCGGTCGACGAGCTGCGGTACGCCGCCGGTGTGGTCGACGTGATAGTGCGTGAGGAGCACGAAGTCGATGCGGGTGAGGCCGGCGCGATGAGCGGCGGCGACGATACGGTCGGCGTCACGGCCGCCGTTGTCGGGCCAGCCGGTATCGATGAGGAGGGAGTGGTGGTCGGGGGTGACGAAGAGCGTGGACTGGCCCCCCTCGACATCGATGAAGAAGATGCGTAGATCGCCGGGCTTCTGGGCGCGGGCCGCGGAGGAAAGAAGCAGGAAGCACAGGGCGAGGGTGAAGGGCCGCAGGCGGCGGGAGGCAGACTTCATGGAAGGCTCCGGGGCAGATTTTCAGACCGAGCCATCATAGACCGCGAGACGAACTCATGGTGCGATCCGGCTCAGAGATGAACGAATCCGAGGGCGGCGGTGACGATGCCGGCAACGCCGAAGATCATGCCGAGATACCAGTAGCCGCGCTGGCGGGTGAGGAGCGTGATGGAGGCGATGACGAGGCCGATTTCGAGAAGAGCCTCGCCGAGGTCGAAGCGGTTGGCGCGGCGCTCGAAGTGATGGACCTGCTCCTCGTCCCCGCGGGCTTTATCCTGGGCCTCCGCCAGATCCTGGTTCCATTTCTGCAGGTGGCTTTTGTAACCGTCAGTGATCTTATCGGCGGCAGCCTGGTCGCGGATGGGCAGAGTGGCGAGAAGATCGGAGATCAGCTGGGTGTCGTACTGGCGAATCTTGTGGGCCTGGTAAAGGTTCCAGTCGTCGGTGGCGCGGTTCTGGAAGAGGACAGCCTCGGTGTGGGAACGATGCCCGAGAACGGTGACGATGGCCACCACCACAGCGAGAACGCTGATGGTGAAGCTGACGGGCCGCAGGCTGGGCTCATGGGCGGCCTTTTCGTGCTGCTCTTCGAGTTCGCGGGCTTCGCTGGCATCCATGGGGACAGGGTACAGGGTGCAGCGAGCCGGGTACAGGGAGCCGTTCCGGCCGCGACCCTGCCGGGGATGCCCCGGGTTCTACCGGTGGTTGTCCGCCGGAGGCGCGGTGGCGCTGGCGGTATCGGTTTGGGCCTGGACCACGCTGACGATGCGCGAGCGGAAGTCATCGTAGGTCGGCGCGCCATCGATGGTGCCGATCGTGGAAGAGGCGCCGGGGAAGGATCGCTCGAGAGCGAAGCGGTGCAGGGTCGAGCGGACGAGATCGGGGTGCTCCTGGTGGTACGCCGCCTGGTCGCGATCGTCGGCAGCGAAAGCGTACGAGCCGAGAATGGCGCCGCTGTCGTCGTATTCGGTGAAGCGATACCAGACGTGATCGGGGCCCTGGGGGGCGAAGTACTGGGTGGCTTCGATGGTCTTGTCGCCGGCATGGAAGCGCTCGATGACGATGCCGGTGGTGCGGGCGGCCGTCGGGTGGTGGCCGTCGGAGTGATAGCCGATCAGGATCTCCCGTTCGACGTCCCGATCTTTGCGATCTCCGGTTTCCGCGTAGGCTTCGAGCAGGCCGGCATGGACGTCGGAGCTGGAGGGCCAGGCAGCCTGGGCTGTGCGGAAGCAGACGAGGGCCTCGCCGGGCTTGCCGTAATCGAGGAGCAGGGTGCCGATCATGAAGCTGGCTTCGGCGTTGCCGGGGTGAGCGTCGAGGATGGCCTCGGCTTCATCGAGCGCGTGCTTACGGTCGCCGCTGAGAATATCGGCGCGCACGTTGTCGAAGTCGGAACTGAGCAGGGGATGTACGACCCGGGGCAGGGGCGGCGAGCAGATGCCGTTCTCGGGTGGCTGGGCCAGAGCGAAACTGGTTGCGAACGCCAACAGGACTGCTGGGGAAAAGAGTCTCATCCTGTTACCTCAGGGGACTGGAGCCCCGTTTGTGCCCCTAGTATGGGGCTTTTCAAGGCGCTCAGGTACGGGAAAAGAACATCCGGGCGCGGTTCGGAACCAAAGATCGAGGGCGGAGCAGACTGTGGTTGGGGGTCCTGATAACCACAGTCACGCCCCTCCGGCGGCAGGAGGCTGAATCAGAGCTTGAAATAGATGCCGACCATGGGCTCGGCCGTGTGAGTGAAGCTGTCCGTCGAAGTGAACAGCTTGCTCACGTTAGGTGCGGAGTAGAGGTTGCCCCGGTACTGCAGGCGGAGGCCGATGTGGGGGATCAGACCCCAGTCCAGGCCCGCGCCGTAGACATAAACCGCCTTGTAAGAGGTTTGCGTCGGGCTGGTGCTGGTGGTGGTGGTTGGACTGCCGGGGCAGGTAGTCGCGCCACAGGGGCTGGTCGTGACCACGGTGGCCTGGCTGTCGGAAGGCACATCGAGCAGCAGGCCGACGCCGAGGACGCCAAAGGGACGGAAGTTGGCGATGGGGAGGGATGGCGTCCAGTCCGCGGTGACCTCGTGGGCGTTGGAGCGCACGGTTTCCGTCGAGATGGAGCAGCCGAAGGAGGGGCAGGCAATGCCGGCCGCATCGGTTGTGTAGGTCTGGTTGGCGCGGTTGAAGGAGTAGGTGCCTTCGAAACCGAAGATCGGGTTGGAAATGTGGCGGAGCTCGAAGAGCCCGCCGGCCTGGTTGGCGGGGCTTTGCTGGGTTCCGTCGCCGGTGGTGGTTCCGCTGAAGGCGCCGTAGCCGCTGAGGGCGATCGAGGTCTGCGCGGAGGCGTGCGTGGAAGCTAAGGCGATAACGATGGCCAGGAAGGAAGCCGGAACAAGACGTGTCTTTTGCATGAGATCTCCGGGGGGTGAGATGCAAAAACTGAAGATGCTGAGCCGGGCGGACTTCGCCTTGCCGGATTGGACGCGAAACGGCGGATTTTGTTTTGGTCGCTCAGCGGCCGGGACTGTGCTGCAGCGGCGTGCGTGCCTCGCGCAACAGGTACCACGAGCCCATGAAGATGCAGAGTGCGGCGAGGAGCGCGCCGGAAAGGGCAAATATCTCCGCAGGGCCGGTGAGCAGCGAGGAAAAGTCCGCGTGGAAGGAGGGCTTCCAGGCTTCATGGATGACCGACACGCGGTGGCCGAAGGTCCAGATAAGGATGGCCGGCAGGTAGAGGAGCGTGACCAGGCGCAGAGCGCGGAACCAGAAGAGAGCGCGGTGACGGAGATGCAGGCGAGCGCGACGGCGGGCTTCGAGCCAGACCTGCGCGGCAGCGGGGGGCGGACCGGCGGCGCGCATCCGGGAGGAATCTTCGAGGAGAGCAGCCGTGACGGCAAAGGTCACAGCGCAGGCGGGGCAGGATTCGGCGTGCTGCCGAAGGTCGCCGGACCAGTAGCCGGTGCGCGCGGCGCGGGAGACTTCCGGCTCGCGTTCACAGGGGCGCGTCTTCATGCGAACCTCTTTTGCGCTTTCGGCGGGGCGAGCAACTGCGCCGCTTTGCGGCGGGCGCGGAAGAGCAGAATTTTGATGCTGAGCGGACGCAGGCCGGTGGCGGCGGCGATCTCTTCGTGGCTCATGCCTTCGACGTAGGCGAGCCAGAGGAGTTCGCGCTCGCGGGGTTTGAGCCGGAGGAGAGTGGCACGAACGTCGAGCCGGGTTTCGAGGCGAGGTGTGGCGCCGCCTTCGGGAATTTCAGGCACGGCAAGGTCGACACGGCTGCGGACGCGATCGTGAAGGAGGTTGGTCGCGATGCGGAAGAGGTACGAGCGTGTCTGCTGCTCATCCATGTCGGTACGCCTGTGCATGAGGTAGCGGCAATAGGTTTCCTGAAGCAGGTCGTCGGCGACATCGGGACGCCGGCAGACGTGCAGGAGATAAGCCCGGAGAGGCTGTGCGGTGGCCTCGTAGAGGGGGCGGAAGGACGACTCGTCCAGTGCGCCGGTTTGCGCATTGCCGAAGACGAGACTGACAATTCCGGGCGTCCGTTCCATGCGCCTTTCTACGCTGCCGAGTCACAGCCGGTTCCCTCTCCGGGCCAGGGATCAGGCGTTTTTCGATGCTTCCGCGAGACCCAGCGCCCGGTACAGGTACCAGGAGGCAAACGCAGCGACCTCGAAGGCGATGCCGAGCGCCAGGGCCAGCACGCCGGGAACGATGGTGTCGGAGTCGACCGCGCCCATGGCGCGCAGGATGCACAGCGCAGCGCCGAGGAAGATGATCACGATGCCCCAGCGAACGCAGGCCAGCATGGGGCCGAGGGGCGATTCCGGTTCGAAGCGGATGCCGTTGAGGAACTGCCTGCCGGCGTCGCTCTGGATGTAGGTCGCCATGTTCTGCGCGGAGTCGAAGCGGGAGAGCAGGATGGTCTGCACGTCCGCCTGGGCGCGAGCCACGCGCAGCCGGCGGACCGTCGAGAAGATGGTCCAGGTGATGAAGCTGATGGTGCCGAAGACGGAAATCAGAGCGACGACATCGGTCTGCATGGGTTTACCTCGGGCAGTGAATTTCCATATGCACTGACGAATACGGACAAGAGGGGAGCCTGGTTAACAGAAAAATTCTCGCCGGAGCAAAAAAGTGGACGCCTTCGTCAGGGACGCGTCCCGGAGGAAACAGAACCAGGGCTATTCTTCGCGCAGGGCCACCATAGGGTCGATCTGCGCAGAGCGGTGGGCGGGCACCCGGCAGGCGAGAAGGGCGACGGTGGCAAAGCCTCTGTTGCGGACCAGCACGCGCAGACCGTGCGGACATCACGACCGCAGTTGCTCATGGAGCGAACCCCTCTGCGGAATTGCGATGACGACGGAAGAACTTATAAGGATATGCAGCAGGCGACGGGCTGCATCGTGGAATCGGCAATTCCATGGTGGCGGAAGAGGCTGCGCGAGCGCGCAAAGGTTTTGCGCAGGGGAGGGTGTTCGAATTCGCGATGCGCGGCTCGCGACCGCAAGAGAACCGGCATGGCCGCAGGCCGGGGCGAAATCGAGGGCAGAAGGTTCTGCCCTCGCTGGATCAGCTTCCGCTTAGTTAACGGTCAGCGTGAGCGTCGTGGTTGCGGTGCTGGTGGAAACCGCGGTGTCGGTGCCGACCACCGTGATCGTGTAGGTTCCGGTCGCGACGTCGGTGCTGGTCGAGGAGGTCGAGCTCGAACTTGAACTGCTGCTGGGCGTGCTGCCGCAGCCGGCGGTGAAGCTGAGCATGACAACGAGAAGCAGGCATCCGAGGAGCGCCCAGGCTTTCTTCGATTTCCGGAATCCGAGGAAAAGGATGCCGGCCAGGGCCGCGGCGCTGATGGGGATCGTATGGCGCTCCGGCGAGCGGTTCCGGGACGAGGCCACCTGGCCGCTGGTGCCGGCGCGGGCAAAGGAATGCGCTCCGGAGACGCCGCTGCAGCTGCTTTGTGAGGTGTAAATCGTCAGGTTTGAGGTGACGGTGGCGTTGGCCGTAGCCGTTGCGTTGGCGACGGTGTAGCAGCCGTTCGTGTTGAGGGAGCTGCTGGAGGAGGTGACGCTGAAGCCGACGGTTCCGGCGTAGGAGTTGTGAGAGACGAGGCTGAGCGTCGAAACCCCGGAGCTGCCCTGCGTGACGGTGACGTTGCTGGCGGACAGGGAGAAGGATGAGCTGCCTGTGCCTCCCCCGGTTCCGCCCGAGGAACCACCCCACGAGGTCATCAGGTTGTACAAATCGACGGAGCCGAGTCCGGTGGCTTCGTCGTAGCCGGTGCCGGCTGCATACTCCGATGCGCCCGCGGTGGAGCAGTACGTTGTCCCTGCCGTGCACTGGTTGCCGCCGCTGGTGATGTCGTGGAAGGCGGAGCTATAGGTCGAGGAATTCGAGGCCAGGGAATACAGGGTTTTGTTGGCTACTCCGAAGCCGCTGGAGTTTTGCTGTTGCGCGATGATGGCGAGCATGCCGGCAAAGATCGGCGTGGCGAAGCTGGTGCCGCCGGCAGCGGTCAGGTCCTGCGTCGAGGAGTCGCGGAAGCCGGAATTGCAACTTGCCTTTTGCCCGCTGCTCCAGGCCGAGGTGTCGCTGGTGCAGTAGAGATAAGGAGCATTGTCGGGCGAAGAGGCGAGCGAGACATCGGGGACGAGACGGAAGCTGCCGGACGTAATACCCGTGACACCCGTTTGCCAGCTGGGCCGTGCGGTGAGGGTGCTGACGCCGCCTCCGCCGGACGAGAGAGCATACAACGCGCCATACTGCTGGCCGATCGAGGCGCTGTCGTCGTTCCACGTGACTTCGGGAATGTAAGAGAGGGCGGAATTGACCACATCGCTGCCGCTGGCCGATTTCCAGTACGTGGTGTTGGAGGAAGCCACTTCGGCGGCGGGGAACTCGGTTCCGCCCACGCCGACCGCATAGGCGCTGCTCGCGGGATAGTTGACGGCCAGCACCTCCATGGCGGCGGTGACGCCGGTCTTGGTGGTCGGGTTGTAACAGGCGGTCGACCCGGTGTCGCCGGAAGCCACGACAACAGTCTGGCCCTGGCTGGCGGCCTGTTCCATGAGGCTCTCGAGCGTGGAGTAGTCCGAGGAGCTGATGTCGGCTTCGCACGCGCCATAGCTCAGGCTGAGAATGGGCGCGGTGTCGTTGTCGATGGCGTATTGCAGGGAGTCGAAGACGCTGTAGTTCGTGTTATTGCCGACGTAGACGAAGTCGATGGTGGCGCCGGGCGCGGTGCCGCCGGAGTATTCAAGGTCGAGGTCGGATTCGGCTTCGTCGCCGCTGGAGACGGCGGAAGTCCCGGTGCCGGGAACGAGAATGACGTTCGGGGCCTTTTGCGTGAGGCCGGCCGCGGACTGGAAGGCTTCGATGTCGGAGGCGGAGATGGCGGACTGGCCGAGGACCGCGATGGATTTGCCGGATCCGGTGTAGCCGGCGTTGTACGCCGCGTTGATGTCGTAGATGGTGGCGATGTCATCGGGCGTGAGGAAGTGCGCGCCGGTCTGGGCCGAGGTGAAGGATGGCTGAATCGTCGCCGGCGAGGGACGGAATTGCGGAATGGGGCGGAAGTCGTCGAGGTTGCGGACGGAGCGGACGACGCCCAGCAGGGCCGAGGGAATGACGAGACCGGTCGCGTTGGAGAAATGCGTTGCCGTGCCCAGCTGGTAGCGATGCATTTCCGTCTGGAAGGCGGATTGGACCTGGCCGGCGGTGCCGGAGAAGGTGATGCTGGTGTGGCTGTTGGAGACGCGGTCGACGTTGAAGCCCTGGGATTCGAGCCAGTCCTCGACGCGCCCCAGATCGGCATCGCTGAGGCCGAAGCGTGAGGCGTACTGCGCGGGCGTGAGCCAGGCGTGATACCAGGGCGAACCCGGCGTTTGCTGCGCCTGGACCAGAGCGTCGAGTGCAGCCTTCTGCTCGGCGGTGGGCTGGAACCAGAGGGTGATGCCGTCGATGGGCGCGGCCGGGTCCATCGCGCCGAGGTCGCGCGCCGCGGCGATGCGCGGGTTCGCCGAGCCGGGGAGCGCCGTGGCAGAGCTGGTGTCGATGGCCTGGAGAATGCGGTTGGCGGGTTGCTGGGCTGCAGCCGCGATCGCGGAGAGGAGACTTGCGCAGACAACGCCGGAAAGGTGGCGAATCAACGACGAACGCATGGGGGACCTCTTCAAAAAGATTAC
Organism: Acidobacteriaceae bacterium; assembly: GCA_035508305.1. GTDB lineage: Bacteria > Acidobacteriota > Terriglobia > Terriglobales > Acidobacteriaceae > Palsa-343. Next base: position 22,496 of record DATJNE010000074.1, read on the forward strand.
AAACGAGGCGGAGCGGAACTTCCAGAGACCGCAGTACAACTTTGTGCGTATTTAGACGCGGAAGAAGAGGGATTCGTTTGCGCCGGAAGGAGGCGCCGAACCTGCCCGGGCGGCGGAACGGGGAAGAGAGTCGGAGCAGGCGGTTCGGGCAGAAGTTGCCGGGACTTGCCGAATCACCAATTTGGCGGCGATCTGCGGTTATACTCGGGTGCATTCCAGATTTTGCCGAGGTGAACATGCATTTCCGTTCGAGGAGCCGGGTCGCGGGGTTGGCGTTATTTGTAGCAGCGGCATGCACGATTTCCTGTATCGGAATGGCACAGGAGAAGGGCAGCGAGAGGGGCGGCGAGTCGAAACCGGGAGTCGCGTCGACGGTAGCGCCGCCGGACTCCATCACCGAAGGGACGGTAACCATCGGCGGACAGGCGATTGCCTATCGTGCGGTCGCGGGGACGATCACGATTGGCGCAACGGACCAGCAGGACGCGACGCTGGCATTCGACGGCAGCATCCTTCCGGGCTCGGGCGTGAAGCCGCCGACCGATCCGGCGGAAGCGCCGCCGACAGCGCGCATCTTCTACGTGGCCTACTTTAAGAAGGACACGACGGACGAGATGCATCGGCCGGTGATGTTCATCTACAACGGCGGTCCGGGATCGGCGACGATGTGGCTGCACATGGGGACGTTCGGGCCGAAGCGGATCGTTCTGCCGGACGCCGAGCATCAGGAAGGCGCGCCTTACACGATCGTCAACAACCAGTACTCGCTGCTGGACACGAGCGATCTGGTGTTCATCGACGCACCGGGAACGGGATTCAGCCGGACCTTCGGGCGGGACCGGGCGAAGGCGTTCTACGGGATCGACGCAGACGGACAGGCGTTCAACCACTTCATCCGCAAGTTCCTGACCAAATACGACCGCTGGAATTCGCCCAAGTATCTGTTCGGGGAGAGCTATGGAACGCCGCGCTCGGCCGTGCTGGCAGCGGATCTGCAGGGCGTGGATCTGAACGGGATCATCCTGCTGTCTCAGATCCTGAGCTTCGACAACTCCATCGACGAGCCGAACCGGAACCCGGGAGTCGATCAGGCCTATGCGCTGGCGCTGCCGACTTACGCGGCGACCGCGTGGTACTTCCACAAGCTGCCGAATGCGCCGGCAACGCTGCATCCGTTCCTCGAGGAGGTGGAGAAGTACGCGCTGACGGATTACATGGAAGCGCTGCTGGCGGGCAGCGAGCTGTCGGACGCCGACGAACAGGCGGTCGCGCAGAAGCTGCATACGTATACAGGTTTGCCGGTGGATTATCTGATCCGGGCCGATCTGCGCGTGAACGGCGGGGAGTTCTCCAAGGAGCTGAAGCTGGACGACAACACGACGATCGGGCGGCTGGACACGCGTTATCAGGGACCGGACGTGAATCCGCTGAGCGCGACGACGGAATACGATCCGCAGAGCGATGCGATCACGTCGGGCTGGCTGACGGCGATCAACACGTATCTGCGCCAGGACCTGAAATACGGGATGCAGGAGACGTATTTCCCGAGCGGCCGCATGGGCGGCGATTTCAGCTGGGACATGCATCATAGCGCGCCTGGTTTCGGGCGCGGATTCGGCGGCGACTGGAGCGGACCGAACGTGATGCCGGATCTGGCGTATCGCATGAAGATGAACCCGAAGATGAAGGTGATGTTGTGCGGCGGCTACTTCGATCTGGCGACGCCGTTCTTCGAGGGCATGTACGAAATGCATCATCTGCCCATGCCGAATGACCTGCAGAAGAACATCAGCTATCACTACTTCGAAGCCGGGCACATGATCTACGTGAAAGAGGATGTGCTGAAGGAGTTCCGCGGCGACGTGGAGAACTTCATCCACGCGACGGAGAACGGCGCGCAGTAAAGGGCAGCGCAACATCACGGCGCGGAGCGTGTCTGGAGAGAGCAAGCCCGGCGACAAAGTCCGGGCTGGCTCTTTCACTTTCACCCACGCACCACGAGAGGAAATCCGTGATGAAAAAATATTTGTGCCTGGCACTGATCCTGATTCCGGTCGCCCTGACCGGCTGCTCGCACAGGACGGTCGTTGTCTACAATCCGCCGCCGGCGTACAGCCAGGCGGCGCAGCAGGGATACCACGACGGCGTCGCCGCGGCGCAGCGCGACATCCACAACGGGCTGGGGCCCGATGCGGGACGGCATCCGCGCTTCCGGAATCCGCCGGTGCCGCCGCCGTTGCAGGAAGACTACCGGCACGGTTTCCGCGAGGGCTACCAGGCGGTGTTCCACGGCGGACCTGGGCCGGGCTACTGAGCCTCCTTCTCCCCCCTCCCCCACCCCCCCGCCGGGGGGGTATCTCCTTTGTTTTCAAATACGAGGGAGGTACCGTGTCCTGGGTATTACCCTGCCTGGGAGTTGGGAGCTGGCAGTTGACATTCGGCGGGGCTCGTCATGATTGCGGGAACAACAAAAAAGGACTGTCGCGAGGACAGTCCTTTTCTACTGTATGGAGGATGACAGGCGGGAGGGTGCGGGGGCAAGGGAAATCGGGAAGCGCGAGGGTACGAAGGTCATCAAGGCAGAGCGCAGCGTTCAGCGGTCAGCGGTCAGAGCACAGAGCACAGAACACAGAACGCAGACCAGGGCACCGGGCACACGGGGCGCCGATTTCAGGTGAAGAAAAAGTGGGTGATGCGCCAGGTGCGGGGCGGACGGTCGTCGGCGG
>DATJNE010000075.1:0-2960 GCA_035508305.1 Acidobacteriaceae bacterium
TTGAGCAGGATGGGGCGGCCCGTCTTCGCAGCGGCTTCCAGCAGAGCGTAATTCTCCATGCTGCGCGAGCCAATCTGCAGGATGTCGGCGTATTGGGCGACCATGGGCGCGTCGGCCGCTGCCATCACTTCGGTGACGACGGCAAGCCCGGTGAGGGCGCGCGCCTTCGCCAGGAGCTTCAGCCCTTCGAGGCCCAGGCCCTGGAACGCATAAGGCGAACTGCGCGGCTTGAAGGCTCCGCCGCGCAGAACGCGCGCGCCCGCCGCGGCCACGCGGATCGCCGTCTCCATCAGCTGGCGCTCGGTTTCCACCGAACAGGGACCGGCTATGGTGACAAATTCCTCGCCGCCGATGGAAACGTTGCCCGCCCACACCACCGTTCTGTGGTCAGGCTGATTTTTCAGGACATCCGGTGCATTCGCAAACTGATCTTTCCAGCCGCCGCCCACCTCCACTCCACTTCTCCGGGGAACAGGTGAGACTATTGCAGCCGGGCCGGTGCTGCCTCCACCCAAAGATGGAATTTCGCCAGGCCTGTGATCTGCGTCACCATCGGCAGGCGAGCCGGAAGACGGTTCTGCGCGGGTGGCGTTCCGGGTTTGGAGCGTCCGGCTGTGGGGATCGTCGGCCATGGTCGATCTACCGCGCTTAGCGGGGTGTACCGGATCCGCCCTGCGCGTGAGACTCGTAGCGCGCCAGGTTCGCCTCCAGCGATGCGGTCAGGGCGTCGTTCTGCTGCTCCTGCGCGAGGCGCAGAGCCTCCTGCGCGGTCGCAACGGCATCGGCAAACCGGCCGGTTTCCGACTGCATGGCAGCAAGCATCTGCAGGATGGCCGGATCCTGGCGTTGGGTCAGGCTCGCAGCCTGCTCAAACTGCGGCAGAGCGTCGGCAAATCGGCTCTGCGCGGCCAGGACCCTGCCGAGGTTGTAGCGATAGCCGGCATCCCTGGGCGCCAGTGCGACCGCCTTCAGCAGATGATCGGTCGCCTCAGGGAGGTTCCCTTCATGGGCCAGGGCCACGCCCAGACCGTTCTGGCCGTCGGGCGAGTTGGGGAGAGACTCGAGGCCTTTCGTCAGCAGTTCGATCGCCTCCTGGGTGTGGCTGCCTTCCGAGGAAATCGTGTTGCCGAGGTTGACTTCCGCCGAAGCGTTGTCGGGGTTGATCTGCAATGCGCGGGCAAAGTGATGCTGCGCCTCCCCGAGATTTCCCTGCTCGGCGAGCGCCGTTCCCAGGTTGTTTTCCGTCTGCGAGTTGTTGGCATTCAGGGCGAGCGATTTCTGATACTCGGCGACAGCGTCGTTCAGCTTGCCTGCCCCGGTGAGAGCAATGCCGAGGTTGTTGTGCGCGCGCGGGTCGGTCGGGTCCATCGAAACGGCCTTTTGCCATGCGGGGACGGCCGCGTCGTACTGATGCTTTTCCGAGAGCTGGACGGCGGCATCGAATTGCCGGTAGAAATCCGTGGCCGGCGTGTCGATGCGCTCGAGGCCGCCTTTCGCGATGTTGACGAACTCGGGGATGTTGACGGCCCGGTTAGAGGCCGTGGCATTCTCCACCAGGATCGCGGGGCTGGCGTTGCCTTCGGCGTCGATGTGGGTGAGATAGAGCTCGGTGTAGAGCGAGGGGCTCTTCGAGGAAAATGCCAGCCAGTGGCCGTTGGGCGACCACGTGTGCCAGGAGTTCATCACGGGCAGGTTCGAAGCCAGCGGCCGCGCCGTTCCGCCCTCGAACGGGACGATGAAGAGCTTGCTGTCGGGGCGCATCAGCAGGCCGTTTTTGCACTCGACGAAGACGATCCACTTCCCGTCCGGAGAAACTTTAGGGAAGTTGTTGCTCATCCCGTTCGCGGAGGCGCCGACGATGCGCTCGGGTGTTCCGCCCTGGCCGCCGTTGAAGGGAATCCGATAGAGGTCGTACTGGATCTGCGTTTCGTTGGGATCGTTGGCGTAGGTTGCGGCCTTCTGGCCCGGCGTATAGGGATCCATCGCCGTGGCGCGCGAGAACACCAGATATTTGCCGTCGGGACTCCAGAAGGCGCTGGTTTGCACATAGTTTGGATCGTCGGCGCCGGGCAGGGGCGCCAGCCTGCCACTCTCGCGGCTGTACCAGGCGAGCACGCCGCGCGTGGGAAAGAAGACCTGGCCGAATCCGTAGTTGCGATAGAAGCCGTTGTAGAGACGATCGACCACGCGCGTACCGTGGGCATTCGGCACGTCGATGCCGGTGATCACATAGCTTCCGTCGGGCGAAACCTGGGACATGAACCCGAAGCGCTTCTGGGCGCGCTCTTCGCTGAAGGCGCTCCAGTGGATCACATAGTCGTTGCTCATGGTGCTGACCGGCTTCACGGGGATCAGCGCGTAGAGCCCCTTGTCGTTCTGCGGACCGTCGACATCGATGCCCAGCGTTTTGCCGTCGCGCGAGAGCGAGTGGCAGTTCGCGCAGGTGGGCAGGCCGGTCATCACGGTTTTGCTCTCCGTATCGGAGACATAGCGGAGCTGCCACCTGATCATGGGCAGCACGGAGTCGGGCAGCGGCTTGATCACGCCGCGCTCCTCGGATTCCGGCGGAGGCGGGATCAGGGGGACATCGCGATACATGATGGGCGCGCCTACCGGATCCGGCGAGGTGGCTATCGTGACCTGCCCGGACGAAACCGGCTCACGCGCCTCCCTATTCCGGTAGCCGATGAAGCGGAGGATGGCGGCCTGCCGCTGGGAGTGCTTTTTGATCTGCTCCCACGTCTTCGGGTCGGGCCGCCAGGTATGGGAGGCGGCCTGCTCCGGCGTGAGGGTTGGCGGGACGTAGCCCACGAGGGACGCGTCCACGGGACCCACCTGCATCAACGGGCCCGGGGACCACGCGCGAATCTTCGGACCGTGCTCGCCGAAGATCACCTCCACGCGCCAGATGGTGGCATCGGGGTTCGGGTCCCGCCACTGGAAGAGCGGCGCAATGATGT
>DATJNE010000076.1:0-6345 GCA_035508305.1 Acidobacteriaceae bacterium
TGGTTGCGGGGGGTGGATTTGAACCACCGACCTTTGGGTTATGAGCCCAACGAGCTACCAGGCTGCTCCACCCCGCATCCTTATGTTAACAATCGCTCCCATCCGGGTCAATCGAACCGAACCGCACGCAAAGCCCTGAACGGAACTCCTTTCGGTCCTGCGTTCCGCCCTCAACGCACAGCCACGTTTTCTCAACGCAAATCGACTGTCCGCAGGAACTCCGCCGCCCTCGCACGGGCCATTCCCGGTGCCCCGCACCGGATGTGATCTCTGTCACACGTCCTTGTGCGCTGCGACACAGCCGCCCCGCCGGACCCCCTCGAAACTAGGGTCAGTCAGCGCTCGCAACGCTGCTCAAGGTGAAGTGATGACCCTCCCGCAGAGCACATCCGAAATCCCTGCCGTCCCTGGCAAAATTGTCGTCGCCTCGGATCTCACTGACACGGAATACCTGCTCCCCCATGCCATTGCCCAGGCCAAAGCCTGCAACGCTTCCCTGATTCTCGTCCACGCCGTGCTCCCTCACGAGTCGATGCCCGTCGAGGCCGGCGCCGTTCCTTATTACGACCCCCTGCGCATGGATCGCGATGCGCGCCTTCTGCTCGACAGCCTGGCCCGCGACATCCGCGCTCACGGCGTCGACTGCATCACCGCCGTGCGCCACGGCTTCGTCCCCGATGTGATCGCCGAGGTCGTCAGCAATTCCGGCGCCGGCCGGCTCATCCTGGGAACCCACGGCCGCCGCGGCCTGAAGAAATTCGTCCTCGGTTCCGTCGCTCGCCAGCTGCTCGAGAGCGTGGACATTCCCGTCTGCACCATCGGGCCGCGGGCGCACAGCACCACCAGCGCCGTGCCGCAAACCATCCTCCACCCCGTCTCGCTCGCCGGCATGCACGAAACCAGCACCGCGCTCTCCATCCGTCTCGGAGAGCAATTCGGAGCCGACGTGACCCTGCTGCACGTCATCATGCCCGGCCCCATGGTGGCGCGCGATCCGGCGGCCGCTGTCGCCGGTGCCATCGCCGAGCTGGAACGGCTGGTTCCCCCCTCGGCCCAGGCTTTTACCCACGTCCAGGCCAGGATCGCCGCCGGCAACATGGTCAGCGAAATCCTTTCCGTCGCCCAGGAAATGCAGGCCGGACTCATCGTCCTGGGGGTCCACGCGCCGGCCCACAGTTGGCTGCCGGGCACCGAACCGGCCGCTTACAAAATCCTGGTCTCGGCCCCTTGCCCCGTCATCTCCCTCCGCGTCAGCCCCGCGGTGGATCGCGATTCCGCGGAGAGCCGGGAACACGCCGGCCCCGTTGTCCTGGGCTGAAGAAAGGCCTGTGCTGTGCATCTTCGAAGCAGGGAGCAGGAGATGAAATGTGCCAACCCGGCATGCGGAGCCGCATCGCTCTATCTGCGCGGCGGAGGAATCTACCTTGTCGATTTCCTCGACGGCGCCGGGAGCGCAGGTGAAGGCCAGATTATTCAGCGGAGGGTCATCTGGCTGTGCGACACCTGCACCTCGCTGTTTGCCGTCGAGACCTGGAGGCCGCCCGGGGAACAGGTGCGGCCCGCCAGGAGTCATCGCAGCGGATTTCCGCGCGCAGGCCGGCGCAGATTTTCCGCAGAGAGTTGGAGCTGAATGGCGAATTCGGTCAAAAACGGTAACTCCCAGGCGCCTCGCGCGGTGCCCGATCGCTGCGCCCAGTGCACCGACCGCCTCGAGCGCCTCTTCTGCAATCTGCCGGCCGAGGTCATCGACCGCTTCGACGAGATCGCGATGCAGATCTCCTATCCCAGCCGTTCGGTCCTCTTCGAGGAGGGCCAGCGCGCCCCCGGCATCTTTGTTGTGTGCAGCGGCCAGATCAAGCTGGCGGCCACCTCGCGCGACGGCCGCACCATGATCCTCAGGATTGCCGTGCCCGGTGACGTGCTCGGTCTGACCGCAACCCTGAACGACCAGCCCTGCGAAGTGACCGCAGAAACCCTCGAGCCCTGCCAGGTCCGCAGCGTGCGGCGGCGCGATTTCCTTGAGTTCCTGGGGCAGTTCGGCGAAGTCAGCCGCCAGGCCGCCCAGGTCATCGCGCGCGAATACCACGAGGTCTTCCTCGACGCGCGCCGCCTGGCTCTGGCCGGCTCCGCCGCGGGGCGCCTCGCCCAGCTGTTGCTGGACTGGGCGAACACCAGTGCCTGCGGCAAGCCCGGCCTCCGCTTCACCATGGCCCTCACGCACGAGGAACTTGCCAATATGGCGGGCACTTCGCGCGAGACCGTCACCCGGCTGCTCAACCAGTTTGAGCGCGACGAACTGATCGCGCGCCATGGCTCGACCATCGTCATCCTCCGCCCGACGGAGATGGAACGGATGGTGGGTTGAAGGACAACGCGCCCGACCTGCGGTAACCGCGGCGACCTGCCTGCGCCCCGAAACCGTAAATTTTCTGTTTCGAGCCGCATCCCTCTCCAGGAATATGGCCGGGCACTCTGCCGTAATTCCACCAGGGCGCTATTGTTCCCATCCCATTTCCACGGTTCAATCAGCCAGCAGTCGAACTACGCCCCACGATCGGGCCAGGGAGGAACAAAACATCGCGGGGCTCCCTCAACAGGAGAAAGCGAATGCAAGGGAAGAAACTGCTGCGGGCCCTCTTCAGTGAGGAGTTCTGGCCAGGACCTCATTGAATACGCGTTAATGCTGCCTTGATTTGCCCCTGGCGCCACTGTCGCCATGGGTTCCCTCTCGAACTCAATTTCGAAGGAGTTCAACAGTATCGGAAGCAGCCTCTGAGTACGGCTTCCGGAAAAACCCTCCCCCGGACCACAGACACCAAACCATAGACCGGCACTCCGAGGGCTCGCGTTTACGCGGCCCTCGAAATTTTTTCAGCGGCCGAATCTTCCCCGACGAATCGGCTTTGGCCTCGGCGCTTATCGGACCGTCTTCGGCAGCGGTGCGCCTTCCAGAGCCACCCGGCGCGCCGGCTGGCAGCACGCGCGGCTGAGCCTCTCGCGATCCGCCTGAAAGTCGGGATCGCGGCGCAGCGCCCCCAGCACCGTGGCAACAATCGCGCTCCCCGCTGCGTCCCGCGGAGCAACCAGACGGTAGTGCATCCACTTGCCCTCGCGGCGCGCGGCCACGATGCCGGCACGGCGCAGGTACGCCAGGTGGCGCGATATCTTCGGCTGCCCCAGGCGGAGAATCTCCACCAGATAGCAGACGCACACTTCGCGGCCGGCAATCAGGTTGAGCAGGCGCAGACGCGTTGGATCGGCGAGAGCCGCGAACAGCGGAGCCAGATCGGCGGAGGGCTTGCCGCGGTGCATGGTTCCATCATATACGCCTTGACAGATATTTGCCGCGGGGAATAGATTCGCCTTAGCAAATATGAGGAGGGTGCGATGGCTGACGGAAACGCGGTAAGGGAACAGGTCCGGCAGAGGTATGCAGAGGCGGCGCGCGCCGCGGGGGAAACCCCCGGCCGCTCGTCCTGCTGCTCGCCGAGCCTGCGCTGCTGCGATCCCATCACGACCAGCCTCTACAGCGACCAGGAGCGGGCGCTGCTGCCGGAAAAAGCCGCGCTGGCCTCGTTCGGCTGCGGCAACCCCACCGCGCTCACCGAACTGAAGCCCGGCGAGGTGGTGCTCGACCTCGGCTCGGGGGGCGGCATCGATGTGTTGCTTTCCGCCCGGCGTGTCGGCCCGGCCGGTAAAGCCTACGGCCTCGATATGACCGACGAGATGCTTTCCCTGGCCCGCGAAAACCAGCGCCAGGCCGGCGCGGAGAACGTCGAGTTCCTCCAGGGCGAGATCGAGAACATTCCCCTCCCGAATGAAAGTGTCGATGTCGTCATCTCCAACTGCGTCATCAACCTCAGCGCGGACAAGGACCGCGTCCTGGGCGAGGCCTTTCGCGTCCTGCGCCCCGGCGGCCGGCTCGCCGTCTCCGACGTTGTGGTGCGCGGCGAGGTTCCTGCTGCGGTCCGCGAGAGCATGCTGCTCTGGGCGGGCTGCGTCGCCGGCGCCCTCGAGGAGAGCGACTATCGCGCGCGCCTTCAGGCCGCCTGCTTCGAACAGGTCGAGATCGAGCCCACCCGCATCTACAGCACCGACGACGCGCGGCAGTTTCTCAGCGGCGCCGGCGTGGACGCCGATGCTGTCGCGCCCCAGATCGAAGGCAAGTTCGTGAGCGCCTTCATTCGCGCGCGTAAGCCTGCGCCCACCTGCTGCGGAACCGATTGTTGCAGTGAGGAGCCGGCGGCAGCGAAGGGATAAACAGCATGGCCCATCCCTGGAACGTCCTGTTTCTCTGCACCGGCAACTCGGCGCGCTCCATCATGGCCGAGGCCCTTCTGAATCACAAAGGCGGGGGACGATTCAGCGCCCACAGCGCCGGCAGCCATCCCACGGGCCGCCCGCGTCCTGAGGCTTTGCGGCAGATTGAGCTGGCCGGCATATCCACCGCAGGACTGCGCAGCAAATCGTGGGACGAGTTCGCGCTTGCGGGAGCGCCCCAACTCGACTTCGTCTTCACCGTTTGCGACAACGCGGCGAAAGAGCCGTGCCCGTACTGGCCGGGCCAGCCGATGACTGCGCACTGGGGGATCCCCGATCCCGCGGCGGTGAAGGGAACTCCTGAAGAGATTGCCCGGGCCTTCCGCGATGCCTTCGTGATCCTCGACCGCCGGATCGGCTTGTTTCTCGCGCTGCCCCTCCACTCTCTGGAGGGGGTGGCGATCCAGCGTGAGGTGGAGCGCATCGGCAGGGCGTAGCCGGCGGCGCAAAGTCCGGACAGCGCCCATCCCCCTGCCGACCGCGCCTTCGGCGACGCATCTATAATTTTGTTGTACCCGCGTCACCAGCCGCACCGCAGATTCCGACCCTGACGAGGTGATCGATGGCCGTTTCCAATCCCACGCTCCACTCCAGCTCGCCAACAGCGGGCGATCCGGGGACCCCGATCCCTGAAATCCTGAAGCCGCGCGCCGAGTGGCTCGTGCGCCGCAAAGCCGAAGCCGCCAGGAGCGGCGACACCAACCTGTCGCAGATGCACTTCGCGCGCAAAGGCCTGGCCACCGAAGAGATGGCCTTCGTCGCCGAGCGCGAACATCTGCCCCTCGAGCGGGTGCGCGACGAGGTCGCCGCCGGCCGCCTGATCATCCCGGCCAACGTGAACCATCCCGAGCTGGAGCCGATGGGCATCGGCATCGCAACGCGGTGCAAGGTGAACGCCAACATCGGCAACTCGGCCATCACGTCCAACATCGACGAAGAGCTGCGCAAGCTGCACATGGCCATCCAGCACGGCGCCGACACGGTGATGGACCTCTCCACCGGCGGCGAGATCCCCGAGATTCGCGGAGCCATCCTCCGCCACTCGCCCGTCCCCATCGGCACCGTCCCGATCTACGAGGCGCTGGCCCGCGTGAAGCGCGTGGAGGACCTCAATATCGACGTCTACCTCGAAGTGATCGAGGAGCAGGCCGAGCAGGGGGTGGACTACTTCACGGTGCACGCCGGCGTGCTGATCCAGTACGTGCCCATGGTGGCGAAGCGCATCACCGGCATCGTCAGCCGCGGCGGCGCGATCCTCGCGCAGTGGATGACGCACCACCACAAACAGAACTTCCTCTACGAAAACTTCGACCGCATCGTGCAGGTCATGGCGAAGCACGACGTCAGCTTCTCCCTGGGCGACGGTCTTCGCCCCGGCTCGGTGGCCGACGCCTCCGACGAGGCGCAGTTTGCCGAACTGAAGACCCTGGGCGAGCTCACCGCCAAAGCCTGGGCGAGCGACGTCCAGGTGATGATCGAGGGCCCCGGCCACGTGCCGCTCGACAAGATCAAGGAGCAGGTTGACAAGGAAGTGGAGTACTGCTTCGGCGCGCCCTTCTACACCCTGGGGCCGCTGGTGACCGACATCGCCCCCGGCTACGACCACATCACCAGCGCCATCGGCGCGGCGCTGATCGGCTGGCATGGCGCGAGCATGCTCTGCTACGTGACGCCCAAGGAGCACCTCGGCCTGCCCAACGAGAAGGACGTGAAGGACGGCATGATCGCCTACAAGATCGCCGCCCATGCCGCCGACATCGCCCGGCATCGCCCCGGCGCGCGCGATCGCGACGACGCCATCAGCTACGCGCGCTACACCTTCGACTGGGAGAAGCAGTTTGCGCTCTCGCTCGATCCGGAGACGGCGCGCGCGATGCACGACGAGACGCTGCCGGACGACTATTACAAGGAAGCGGCGTTCTGCTCGATGTGCGGGCCGAAGTTCTGCTCCATGAACTGGTCGAGCAAGGTGGACGAGTTCAACAAGTCGGTTCACGGCCTCGAAAAACAGGACCTGAGCGAGCT
>DATJNE010000077.1:0-16298 GCA_035508305.1 Acidobacteriaceae bacterium
GCGCTGGGGTTCCCTGCGGATGTGCAGCAGTCGTCGGCCGAGACGATGCGGTTTGCTGACGGGAAGACGGCGGTGGTCATCCCGCACGGCAGCGGCAAGATCCTGTGGACGGCGGATCCGGTGGAATTTGCGGAAGGGTACAACGGGACGGCGGCACTGTATCAATGGGCGCTGGATCAAGCCGGGGTGCAGGCGCCGTTCCGGGAGGTTGCGCCTCTGTCCGATGCGGTGCTGGCGTTCCCGACGGAGTTGTCGGATGCCGAACTGTACAGCTTCAGCAATGAGTCGATGGACGCGGAACCGGTGGACATCGTCGATGCGCGGACCGGCGCTCATCTTCGGTTCACGATGGGGCCGCAGCGCGGCGCTGCGCTGCTGCTGGATCGGCGGGGGCAGGTGTTGGCGAGCTACGGGGGAGCGGGGGTGGTATCGAAGTGATTCCCATCCCCGCAGAAAGCTAGACCAGCGCCGTGCGCACCGCCTGAGCGTTTGTTTTGCGGATGGTTTTCGCCAGGCGCCAGATACCGGCGGCGGCGATAAGGACGATCACCGCGATCGTCCAGGGAAAAGCGCGCGCCAGAGGTTGATCCGGGAGATCGCGCAGGCGGTCTTCTCCGGCGTTGCGCAGACGGCGTCGCTGTTTGAAGAGGAGAAGGAGGGTGAACAGGCCGGTCCGGGTGGCGCCTGAGGGCGCGCCATGTTATTCTTGGACCAGACACTTAGGAAGTGTATCCATAGAAAAATCAGAGGAGTACGCACAAAGGTGCTGGCACCGGAAAAGAAATCTGAAGTGATCGCGCGCTATCGCACACACGACACCGACACGGGGAGTCCTGAGGTGCAGATTGCAGTTCTGAGCGAGCGCATTGGCGACCTGACCGAGCATTTCAAGACCCACGCGAAGGATCATGCCTCGCGCCGGGGCCTGCTGATGCTGGTGAGCAAGCGCCGTCGCCTGCTGGACTACCTGAAGACCCACGATTCGGAACGTTACCGGACCGTGATTACGAAGCTGGGCATTCGGAAATAAAACGCACAGGCCTGGTCTTCGGCGCGCGAGCGACGAGAACCGAGAGAGCACGAGCCCTGGGGCGGCGCCCATGTGGTCGCACCGCCTGATTCCCCGACAGGGTTCGCTGCAGCGAGTCGAATCCGTAACCCACCGCTCCTTTCCCGGCTCCCCATCGCCCGCCCAGCCGCGGATACCCCGCCTATTGGCTGAAGAAATGAGGAAAATATGAAGCAGGAAGTTTCCGTCGAACTTGCCGGAGGCAAGCGACTGCACTTTGAGACGGGCCGCATGGCGAAACAGGCGTCAGGCGCAGCCCTGGTTACGTCAGGGGACACGGCGGTGCTGGCCACTGCAGTCGCCTCGCCCGATCCGCGAGAGGGTATCGATTTCTTCCCGCTGACGGTCGACTATCGTGAGTACGCGTACGCCGGCGGACGCATCCCCGGCGGGTTCATCAAGCGCGAAGGCCGTCCCAGCGAGCGGGAGATCCTGACCAGCCGGCAGATCGATCGGCCGATCCGGCCACTGTTCCCCGAAGGCTTCCGCAACGAGACGCAGATCATCGCGCTGGTTTTCTCCGCGGACAAGGAAAACGATCCGGACATCGTGGGGATCAACGCAGCGGGTGCGGCGCTGGCGCTGTCGGACATTCCCTTCGGCGCGACGATTGGCGCGGTGCGGGTCGGGCAGATTAACGGCGAGTTTGTGGTCAATCCGTCGTACATCGAGCGGCGCGACAGCAAGGTCAACATCACGGTGGTAGCCACGAAGGATGGCATCGTGATGATCGAAAGCGGGGCCAACGAAGCCACGGAAGAGACGGTGATCGACGCCATCGAGTTTGGCCACGCCGAAATCAGGAAGATTGTCGCGGCCATCGAGGATCTGGTGGCGCGGGCGGGCAAGAAGAAACGCTCGGTGACGGCTCCCGAGTTTGACAGTGCCTACTACGAGGCGCTGAAGGCGAAGGTCGGCAGCCGGCTGGCGGACGCACTCGATACCAGGGCGCATCCGAAGCTCGAGAGCCAGGAATTAGTGAAGCAGATTCAGGATGAGCTGAAGGCAGAGATTCCCGCCGATGACAAGGCCGGGGAAGCCAAAAAGAAACTCGGGCACTACTTCGAGACTTTGCGCGAACGGCTGTTCCGCGAGCAGGTGACCAAAGAAAGGGTTCGTCCCGACCGGCGCGCGTTCGACGAAATTCGGCCCATCAGCATTGAAGTGGGGGTGCTGCCCCGGACTCACGGCTCGGCGCTGTTCACGCGCGGCGAGACGCAGGCGCTGGTGACGGCGACGCTGGGCACGACGGACGACAGCCAGCGCCTCGAAACTTTCGAAGGCGAGCAGAAGAAGCGGTTCATGCTGCATTACAACTTCCCGCCTTTCTCGGTGGGCGAGACAGGCCGCATGACGGGGGTGGGCCGGCGTGAAGTGGGTCACGGCGCACTGGCGGAGCGCGCGATCAGCGCGGTGCTGCCGAGCGAAACTGAATCGCCGTACTCGCTCCGCGTGGTATCGGACATCCTGGAATCGAATGGGTCGTCGTCGATGGCGTCGGTTTGCGGCGCCAGCCTGGCGCTGATGGATGCGGGCATTCCGCTGAAGTCGTCGGTGGCAGGGATCGCGATGGGTCTGGTGAAGGAGGGCGACGATTACGCCATCCTGACCGACATCGCGGGCGCCGAAGATCATTACGGCGACATGGACTTTAAGGTTGCCGGAACGCGCAACGGGATCACCGCGCTGCAGATGGACATCAAGATCGGCGGGATCACGGGGCAGATCATGCGCGAGGCGATGGAGCAGGCGCGGCGCGGCCGGCTGTTCCTGCTGGACACGATGGAGGCGATTCTGAACGGGCCGCGGACAGAAAAGTCGAAGTTCGCGCCGCAGATCCGCACCCTGCAGATCCCGACCGACAAGATTCGCGATCTGATCGGGCCGGGCGGGAAGACCATCCGCGGAATCATCGAAGCGACCCAGGTGAAGATCGACGTGGACGACACGGGCAAGGTGAATGTGGCGTCGAGCGACGAGGAAGGCCTGAAGAAGGCGCTGGCCATGATCAACGATCTGACTGCGGTGCCCGAGGTGGGGAAAGTCTACCTGGGCAAAGTGGTTCGGCTGGCGGAATTCGGCGCGTTCGTGGAGATCTTCCCGGGCACCGACGGCCTGCTGCACATCAGCGAAATCGCCGAGCATCGCGTCCGCGAAGTGAAGGACGAGCTGCGCGAAGGCGATCAGGTGATGGTCAAGGTCCTCGGGGTCGAGGGCAATCGCATCAAGCTGTCGCGCAAGGCAGTGCTGCGCGAACAGCGCCAGAAGCTGGGCCTTCCCGAACCGGCGCAGGGCGGCGACATGGCAGCTTCCGGCGAGGGCTCGGAACGGCCTCCGCGCGGGGAACGGCACGATCGGGACCGTGACCGCGGCGAGCGTCATGACCGCGGAGAACGGAGCGATCGGCCACCACGCCCACCGCGCCCCGCTCCTCCGGAGGAGCGCCAGCCGACGTCGAACGCCAGCACGATCATGATCGAGGGCGGCGAAGACTTCGACGATGACGACGGACCGCCTCTGGAAGAGGGTGAGGAGATCAACTACAACCGCGCCGACGGCGTGCCGGTGGTCACCGGACCGCAGGGCGAGCGCCGTCCGGGAGGACCCGGCGGAGGACCTGGTGGGCAGCGCCGTCGCCGGCGTCGTAGCCGTCGTCCGGGCGGTGGCAGCGGAGGCGGAAGCCGCGGATAGGAAAGGACTCGAAACCCAGGGCCTGAGGGCCGGATCGTCCGATCCGGCCCTTTGTTGTGCGCAGCGGGAAAGTGACCGGCAGGCGGCTCACAAATTCCTGCGTCCTTTTGTCTAACCTGAACGTCAGCAACAGATTGGGCCTCAGCGAGAGGGACCATGGGAGTTAGTTACTCATCTGGCAACAAACCATCCCCCTGTGAGTTGCCGGCATCCTCACATCAGGTAGACTGTCGCCAATGAGCGCATCGATGTACATCGTGGTGGAGGGCGAGGACCCCGGCTTCGACATTTTCGTCAACGGTCACGCGCTGGCTCGCAACGAAGACGCGCTGGAAAAGCTGGCTCTGCGCCTGGGTGTCAAGCCGCTGCTGGAGTTCTTCTCCGCCGACCAGAATTCGATGGCTTTGCTGCTGGAGGAGGGTGCGGGCGATCCGGACTGGGCCAGGACCCTGCCGCCACCGCAGTGGTTTTCCCCCGAAGACGGTCTGATCACGATCTGCACGCTCCACGATTTCCTGCGCGAAGCTCCCACCGCGCTGGGCGCCGACACGACGCGCGTGGTTTCAGAACTGGAAGAATATGAGCGCGTGCTGCGCAAGACCGCGGTGCGGAATCTGCGCTGGCAGCTGGCGGTGAGCTGGAAGTGAGCCACCTGTAACCGGCAGCCAGTTGCCTGTGGCCGGTAGCCTGTAGCGGGTAGGGCAAGGTAAGCGACTGCCAGCGAAAGGCAAGCCTGCGTTAGCCCCGATCGTGTCGTTTCACACAATCATCAGGCGCAGTCCAACGGCGGGACGAGTTCCCTGCCCTACCACTGCACGCCCGGGTAGAGGCTGGGCAGGCGATCGACGCGGAACTGGTTGGCATTGGGCGTGGTCCCCTGCCAGACGACCTGAGAGCCGGTGGGATCCAGTTCCTGCACGATGGATCCTGAGGCCGCGGCGCAGAAGTTCCCGTGGATATCCCCGTTCCCCAGCATCTCCACGTTGCCGCCGAAGTAGTTATAGTAGCTGGGCGGCGGCACGTAATGGGTCACCAGGGTGGCGGTCATGTTGGTCTCGTTGATCTCCAGCACCGGCAGAGTGGAATAGCACTGGGCTGTGCCGGTGGTTTTGCAGAAGACCTGCCCGGTGGGCGGCGCAAAGATGCGGTCATTGCCGTTGTCCATCAGACCGAGGCGGAAGACACCCGTCGTGTTCGGCGTGAAGTAATTGAGTCCGTGCTGCGCGTAGAACCAGTCGGCGGGATTGTTGTCGGGCTGACCGGCGCTGTTCAGGAGCTGAAAATCCCCCTGATATCCGAGTCTCCAGAGGACATCGCCCGACCCCTCCCCATCGTCGAAGTCGATTTTGATGATCCAGTTCTGGTGACGGATGGAGAGCAGAAGATTGTGATCGTCGCTGGAATAGATCATGTCGTTGGAGTGGGTCCAGTCGGGGAAGTTCATGGGATGGCGGTTGACGTCGAGGTGGTCGAAGGCGCTCCATACCCAGTCGGGATTGAGGTTCTGATCCACGTCGACGAGGACGTCACCCAGCACGGTGGTCACCCCCGGAGCGTCCGGCAGAGCGGTGAAGTTCTTCGGATACGAGGCCAGCAGCACCATGTGGCCGTTGGGCAAAGGCAGCACCCAGTGATGAAAACTCTTCAGCTGGTAGTTGCTGCCGTCGGAATCGTGAAATCCGGCCGCGGCGAGCTTCAGGTTGAGCTCATCCATGGTGAGATCGCTCACGGTGTTGCCGGCAAGATCGACTTCGCGAATCTCGTTCAGGGTACCGGGCGTCTCATTCACGATGACCTGCGGCAGCGATGACAGATAAGAGATGACCATGAGCAGGTTGCCACTGGGCAGCAACTGAATGCCCTGGATGAAATCCCGGTACGTTCCCTGGTAGGAATAGGTCCAGATCACGTTGCCCTGCAGATCGGTGGCGAAAGCCTGGGAGTCGCCTTCCGGCAGGATCGTATTCCACATCTCGATGCCGGGTTGTGGGGTTCCTGAACTGGTGATGGTGACCGGGCTGGTGAGGGGGGGCGAACCCGTGACCAGAGACGCGCCGGAAGCAAAGTGGTCGTGATCCGGATCGTTGAGGCTGGCGCCGTCGTTGAGCGCCACCTGGGCGCGCATATGGTAGAGGGTCCTGGCAAGCATGCCGGCGACGTAAATGCTGACCTGTCCGCCGTCGGCCGTGGGCGTCGCCACCTGCCAGGTATTGAATCCGTAGCCGGTCGTGGGTCCGAACTGAATGGCGACGTTGCCGGGTGCAGGCAGGTAGATGGAGTACTGCACGACCTGCGGGTTGGCGGTGGGATAAACGACGCCGGGATCGATCACGGAGGCAACAGCCGTGGCGTTGTTCTGCTGGGGAGACGATGTCAGCTCCGCGGTGACGGAGAAGTTGGCGCTCTGCGGGAGCGTTGCCGGGGCGGTGTAGTCTCCGGAGGCGTCGACCGTGCCAACGGAGGCATTGCCTCCGGAAACCCCGTTGACCAGCCACGTGAGCGGGCTGCCCCCGGTGGCGGTGAAGTGAGTGGTCTGTCCAGGAGAGAGCGCAACGTATTCGGGGCTGATGGTCACCACGCCCGAACCACCGCTGGCGGGAGGAGGTTGTCCGGGAGGAGGCTGCGTGGGAGGCCCCTGAGGTGGGGGTTGTTGCTCCGGCGCACCCAGGGTCACTCCACAACCCGCCGCCAGAAGCACGAACAGGAGGCTGAGGACCGCAGAGACGCCCGTCCTGAAAGGGTGTTTCATTGGGCTCGTTCCCGCAGCCCCCTTCAGAGAATCCGAACTTCTCCACAATTCAGAGGACAGGGGTCAGGCAAAACAGGGTTCGATGGCCGTACGTGCGTCAGCCCCTGACATGAAGACAGGGGCCGCGCAGCCGGTTGCTAGAAGCGAACACCGAAAGTGACGGGGATGAGGGCTTCGGTGCCGGAACCCTGATACGAGTTGGAGGAGCTGGGCCCCGGAGAGTTGACCCAGACATACCGCACTTCCGCGAAGAGCTTTCCGTTGCTGTCTTCGCCGAAGACCTTGTGGTAGAAACCCAGACCGCCGTTGAAGCCGCCCTGATTGCTGGAGAAGTGATCGACGGTTTCCGCATAGTCGACGCAGTAGTAGTAGCAGCTTTCAACCGGCTCGGTAAAATTGGAAACTTTGCGGTAAAAGCCACCGCCACCCGTCACGTAGACGCCGCTCTTGTGATTGATCGGCAGGTAATAGACGGGATCGACGGTAAAGGACCAGGTGTTGATGTTGCCCCCGATGGGTGTGCCGCTGCTGCTGGTTCCTTCCGCGGCGTTCAGTGCATTCAGATAGTCGTTGGCCATCCCCTGGCGGAGGAACTGATACTCCAGCATGGCGCCGAATTTCTTGGTAAAGTTCCAGCCTCCGCCCACCGTGATGGCGTAGCCAAAGCCTTCACTCGGGCTCAGGTAGCCGTTGTTCAGGTCCGCCGTTGAATAGGTTGTGTCGTTGCCAATGGGCGCGCTGAAGCCAAACCCTCCCTCGAAAGCAATGTGGCTCCATTTGCTTTCGTAGCTGGGGTAGTTGGAGGACTGGCGCCCGCCGCCGTACTGCGGCGAAGCGCTGGCGCTCGCGGAGGGGTCCGCCAGGGACGAGCCGCCCGGCAGAGAGTCGGAGCTGAGATACGCCTGGTAGACGCTGGAGCTGGAATAATTCTGTCCGCTCGATGAATGGTCGGCAGCGGCGGTCTGGGCTGCTGCGTTGAGCGAGAATCCGATGGCAAGAGCAGAAACGGCAATCAACATGCGCCGCAGCAGCGGGCTGTTACGATCACAGTTCGCAACCATTGAGAACACCTCAGATCGATTGAGAGTACGAAGCTGAAAAACAGGCCGAAGCCTACCAAGTACTTGGACACAGATTTCCACGCTAAGTTTCACTTTAGGATGCATTTTCGACGCTTTCTGCTGCAGGGCCGAGAAAGACGGGCAGGGGCTGAAACCCGCCGGGCCCGCCGAAGCAGGCCCGTTCCTGGTTATTCTAGTGCACCCCGGCGAGTCACTGCGCCTCTCGGGGGATCCCGCTAGCCCTGAATGTCGAACTGCTCGGGCGGAAGGGCCGGGTCGGATTTCACGAGGATGGTCTTGCCGATCATCTCCTCCAGTTCGTTCAGCCATTTTGCGTTGTTGGCCTTCAGCACCTTCACGACCTCGGGGTGAACGCGCAGCAGGACATCGTTGCGCTCGAAATGGCGCATCATCTTGCGCATTTCCACCCACAGCTCATTGGCGACGGTGGTCGGGCTCTTCACCATGCCGGTGCCGGTGCAGATGGGGCAGGATACGCTGAGCGTCCGCTCCAGCGACTGCTTGACCCGCTTGCGCGTGATGGCCACCAGGCCGAAATCGTTAAACTGCAGAACCTTCGACGGCGCGCGATCGGCCTTGAGCGCATCCTCGAGGGCCGCGGTGACTTTCTGGCGGTTGCGGCGTTCGTCCATGTCGATGAAGTCGATGACGATGATGCCGCCCAGATCGCGCAGGCGAATCTGGCGCACGATCTCAGGGATCGCGTCCAGGTTGGTCTTGAGGATGGTGTCCTCCAGACGCGCGGTCTTGCCGACGTACTTGCCGGTGTTGATGTCGATGGCGACCAGCGCCTCGGTCTGGTTGATGACGATGGAGCCGCCGGATTTGAGCCAGACCTTGGATTTGAGCGCCTTGCTGATTTCTTCCTGGATGCCGAACTGCTCGAAGAGCGGCGTCTCCTTGGTGTAGAGCTTCACGCGCCGCACCAGCGACGGTTCGAAGCGGTTCAGGAAGCGGACGATGCGTTCGTACTCCGATTCGCTGTCGACCCAGATGGTGGCGAAGTTGTCGCTGACCTGGTCGCGCAGGATGCGCTCGATGAGGTTGAGGTCGTGGTAGATCAGCGCCGGCGCTTTGGCGGCGTCGGAGCGCTGCCTGATCTCGGTCCACAAATTGATGAGGAAGCGAATGTCGGCGCGGAGATCGTCGTCGCTGGCGCTTTCCGCGGCCGTGCGCACGATGAAGCCGCCCGGGGCGGTTCCCTTCTCGCCGATGAGGACGCGCTTCAGGCGCTGGCGTTCTTCGTCGGAGGCGATCTTGCGCGAGACGCCGACGTGGTTGACCGTGGGCATGAAGACCAGGAAACGCCCGGGCAGCGCGATGTGGCTGGTGATGCGGGCGCCCTTGCGCGCAATCGGCTCCTTGGCGATCTGAACCAGGATTTCCTGACCCTGTTTCAGCAGTTCGCTGATGATGGGCAGATTCGAGGTCTGCATGCTGGGGCGACGGCCGCCGTGACGGCGGCCAGGCTGGCGGCCCCGTCCGGTGCGCCGGCCAAAACGGCGGTCTTCGCGGCGCGCCGGAGCGGCGCCCGAGGAGGCGGGCTCCCCTGCCTCTTCGTGCGTTTCGGGCTCGGTTTCCTCGTCGCCAAATTCCGGCTCCTGCAGATCCTCTTCTTCGATTTCGGCGAATCCGGTTTCGGGCTCGTCCGCGGCTTCGTCCTCCTCGGCTTCGTCCTCCTCGGCTTCCGCCGGGGTGCCGTAACCGAGACGCTTCTCGATGTGGACGTCGCGCACCGCGTCGCCGACCGTCGATGCCTGATCCAGGGTTTCCTCTTCCAGTTCATCGGTCAGGTGCTCTTCCGCCTGGCCGGGAATCGGCTCGAAGTCGTACTCGTCCTCGTCGATGGTTTCTTCCTCGAGGACGCCCATGCCGGGCGCATAACCGAAGAGCTGCCGCACCACTTCGCTTTCCGGCGAGACGGCCTCTCCGGCCGCGGCGGCTTCCGATTTGTGCTCGTCTTCGTTCGCCGGCTCCGGCTCCCGCGCCATGAACGATGCGGCAGGCTCGATCTCCTCCTCCTCGACCGTCTCTTCTTCCTCTTCGACGGGAGCAAAGCGGAACTCGCTGCGCGGCGTCTCGATGCGGTGGGAGGCCGACGCTTCGTCGGGTTCGTACTCGTGCACTTCCTCCACCGTCTCCACGCCAGGTTCCTCGAGCGCGACCGCCTCCTCGGCGGCGATCTGTTCCTCGACCGGCGCGAGGACCGGCGGCTCGATCGCAGCGGACGTTAAAGGCAGCTCGGGAATGACGACCGGCTCCGCGGGAGACTCGACCACCGCCGTTGCCGCTTCTCCCCCCTGGCCGTTGCCGAAAGGCGAGGACGACCGGCGATGCCGGGAGAGCGTTTCTCCGGGAAGAACCGCGCCGCCGTCCCATCCGGTGGGCACATCCACCATGGTGGAAGGCCGGGCACCGGATCGGGGAGCCGTACCGCGAGCCGGAGCCGAAGAAGCCGGCGGCTTCGATTCGGTGCGGCCTCCGTATTTGGAAAGCGATTCGCCGGGCAGGACGATGGGAAGATTCTGTGCCGGCATTCCGCCCGGAGCGCCGCGTTCGGGAAGCGAGACCGGTTCGGCGGACGTTGCCTCCTCGACCATTTCCGGCGATTCCAGCGTACCCTGTTCGCTGCGCGGACCCCGCCCGCGGAAGCGGCGGCCGCGGCGGCCGTGCCAGCGGCGAACGCCGGACTCTTCGCCCTGATCGCCCCGGCTCTGGCCGCGATCCTGGCGCTCCGGTCCACGTTCGCTGCGCCGCGGCGGAGCTTCCGATGCGGACAGATCGGATTCGGAAGCATAGGTGACGGGGCGCGCCTCGCGCTGCTCGCGCGGTTCGCGCTGCTCGCGTCCCCGGCGGCCGTTGCCGTTGCTGTCGGTGCGTTCAAAGTCGGCCGAATCCTCGTCCTGCTCCTCGAGGAAATCGGTGACGTAGAGGAATGCGTCGCGTTCCAGGCCAATGTCGACAAAAGCCGACTGCATGCCGGGAAGCACGCGGGTGACACGGCCCTTGTAAACCGAGCCGGCTAATGTGTATTCGTTTTCGCGCTCGTAGTAGATTTCTGCGAGCTGATCGTCTTCAAGAATTGCAAGCCGCGTTTCATGCGGCGTGCTGGAGATGCAAATTTCCTTTGCCATTCCGCCTCAATAGGCCTGGCGGAACGAGCCGGATTACCGGAACAGACAGGAACTGAAGGACGCGAGTCCGGGAGAATGCGCGTACCGCCCCGTGCCGCCTCGCCCGGCTCCTGCAGGGGAGCAACTGGCGGAGGTGTTCGGGGAAAGTTCGCTGGGAATTTGCATTCCTTCCGGAGAGTTGTCGGCGCGCGACGATGTGACCGCTTCAGCCCTGCGTGGCGGGGTCGTTACCCATCGGTTCGCGTTCATTCCTGATCCTGCCCGGCCCGTTTCGTCCACCTGGCCGGTTTGTAAACTTCGTTTCAAACTGCGCCCGCCCTGCGGGCCTTACGTGCCAAAATCTGTCTGCCGCGTCAGTTCACGAAGCGGCTCATGCGGACGTTCATCACCATACCGAGAGCCAGGAAAGTGAACAGTACCGACGATCCCCCATAGCTCATGAGCGGAAGGGGAATGCCGGTGACCGGCATCAGCCCGAGAACCATTCCGACGTTAACGGCGATCTGAAAAATCAGGACTGCCGCCACGCCCATGACCAGGAACGAGCCTGGCAGGTCCGCGGCTGTCTGAGCGTTTTGAATCAAACGCATCAGTATCAAAAAGTATATCAGGAGCACCAGCACCGCGCCCACAAAGCCGTGCTCCTCGCTGAAAGCGGCGAAGATGAAGTCGGTATAGGGGATGGGGAGGAAATCGCCCTGGGTCTGGGTTCCCTGATTGGCGCCGCGCCCGAAGACGCCGCCGTCGCCCACCGCAATCTTGGACTGCAGGATCTGGTACCCGGTGCCGCGCGGATCGGCGTCGGGGTTCATAAAGCTGGTCAGGCGGGCCTTCTGGTAGGGCTTGAGGATCTTGCCGCTCCTCCAGATGCCGCCGATGGCCAGAACCGTCACCAGGACGATGATGCCGCCCTTCTTCCAGTCGATGCCGCCCAGGAACAGGCCCAGCAGCAGCACCGGCGAATAGGTCAGCGCGGTGCCCATGTCGGGCTGCTTGAGCACCAGCAGCATGGGAACCGCCACCAGCCCGAGAATCTTGAAGATGTCCTTCCACGTCGGCTCGCGGCTGCTGAGACTGGTGAAGTACCGGGCCACCAGAACGATGAGCACCAGCTTGACCCACTCCGACGGCTGGAAGTGCGCGCCCCCGGGAAGGCGGATCCAGCGCTTGCCGCCGTTGACGCGCGTGCCCACGGCGAGCACGGCCACCAGGGAGAGCAGGCAGAACCCGTAGAACCAGTACACCGCGCTGAGGAGCTTGTGATAATCGATGACCGACATGATGAACATCGCCACCAGGCCGCCGACGATCCAGAGAATCTGCATCCTCTGGAAGCCGTGAAACTTGGTGTGCAGGGTAGCGCTGTAGATTTCAAAGACGCTGATCACCGACAGCAGCATGACGAAGATGAGGAGCGTCCAGTCGAAGTCGCGGAGGGAGAGGAAGCGGCGCATAGAAAACGGCTGAATTCCCGCGGACGGGTTCTGGCCAGCGGTCTCGGAGGGATTCTGCAGTGATTATCGCAGACCGGCGGGGTTCCAGCGTGTTCCAGGCAGGATCGTGGAAGCCAGATGCGAACCGGCAGAGATTGGTGGGCAGTGCAGGGCTCGAACCTGCGACCTCCTGCTTGTAAGGCAGGCGCTCTGACCAGCTGAGCTAACCGCCCTCATAACCGGCAGTGCCGCCAGTGCGGAACCGCCTCAGGGCGCCATCGAGTTCGATTTTACCAGTGCCGCGCACAACGCTGGCCCGGGGGTCACTTGGCGCGAACATCCCGGCGATGCCGGATGGCCATGCGGATTTCGTAGAGGACGAAGTCGGTTCCAAGAAATGCGGCGGCTGCGATGGTGAAGAGCAGCCAAACGGTCCCGAGTCCAAACCTTAAACTGTCCATGCGCGATCTGATCCACTTGCGGATGATTTGTATGAAATGAGTGTAAAAGCGGTTCCTGCAGGCACCCATACAACATCGGTGCCAGCGGAGCGAACCGGGGCGTCAAGGCGTTGCCCCCGCTGCCCCGACCGGGAGTGAGTTACGACAGTGCGCGTCGGGCCGCCGGTTCGTCCGGGCTCCCGGCCTGGGCCAGCAGGACTCGCACCTCCTCGTCCGTCACCTGATCGAAGTTGCGGTAGAACTCGCCGACGGCGTGGAAGGGCTCCGGCGACTCGACACACACCAGCCGGTCGACTTCCCGCCGCAGCTCCTCGCAGGTGCCGGAAGCCGCCACCGGCACGGCGACGAGGATGCGCCGGGCCAGGGGACGGAGGGCGCGCGCCGCGGCTTTCATGGTCGCGCCCGTGGCCAGCCCATCGTCGACGAGGATGACCGCACGGTTCTGCAGGCGGAGCGGAGGACGGCTGTCGCGGTACGCTGCTTCCCGGCGCTCGATCTCGATGCGTTCGCGCGCGACCGCGGCGTCGATCGTTTCCGCGGAGATCTGCAGGCTGCGGACGACGTCGCCTTGCAGCACGATCCCGCCGCCGCTGGCAACCGCGCCCATCGCCAGCTCTTCCTGGCCCGGAGCGCCGAGTTTGCGGACGACGAAAACGTCGAGGGGAAGGCGCAGTGCGCGCGCGATCTCAAAAGCGACGGGAACGCCTCCACGCGGCAGGCCGAGGACGATGGGTTCGTCACGGCTGATTGCATCGGACCATTCGTCGCGAATGATCTGCGCCAGAGCCTGGCCGGCCTGGCGGCGATCGTGAAAGATGATGACCACCCTTCGACCTTCTCCAGCATGATTGTTCGCCACGAAGCCCCACTCCGCAATGGCCGTGTGGAACAATTGCGAATCGGCTGCGTATTCTGAAAAAGGCTGTCGGGCCCGGTTCGTTGGAATTGCGATCATGAATACACTCACAGTGAACACCGCTGTCGATGCGGAGCAGCGCCAGGGCTTCCGCCGTTTTGTCTGGATTTGCCTGGGGATGGCCGCGCTGAAGCTGGCCATCCAGATCGTCGGCAATATTCTGGCGCAGCGCGCCGGCTACGGCATTTTTCGCGATGAGATGTACTACCTCATCTGCGGGCGCCACCTCGCATTCGGCTACGTCGATCAGCCGCCGATGGTGGCGCTGCAGGCACGGCTGACCGACATCCTCTTCGGCTACGACCACATGTGGTCGCTGCGCCTCTTCTCCGCGATGGCCGGAGCCTTCAAGGTCTTTCTCACCGGCGCCCTGGTATGGGCGCTGGGGTGGGACAATCCCTCCGGCAACCGGCGCGCCGCGGCGCTGGCCATGCTCGGCGTGATCGTCGCCGGCGTCTACCTGGGACTCGACAGCTATCTCTCCATGAACTCGTTCGAGCCGGTCTTCTGGACCCCGTGCGCGCTGGCCCTGGTGCGGATCGTCACGCTGCACGAGCTGCCGGGATCGGAACGCGCCGTGCGCAACTGGTGGATCGTGCTGGGCGTGAGCGCAGGGCTCGGGCTCGAGAACAAGTGGAATGAAGTATTCTTCCTCGTCGCACTGCTGATCGCGCTGCTCCTGACGCCGCAGCGGCGCATCCTGGCGAGCCGCTGGTTTGCTCTGGCAGTTGGGATCATGGTGGCCCTGGCGCTGCCGAATCTGCTGTGGGAAGCCCACTATCACTGGCCGACGCTGGAGTGGCTGGTGGATGTCTCGAAGAGCAACAAGGACGTGAAGCTGCCGCCGCTGCAATTCATAGGCGGGCAGATCATGATGCTCAACCCCTTCACGTTTCCGCTGTGGATCAGCGGCGTGCTGTGGCTGCTGTTTGCGCGGGCGGCGCGTCCGTTTCGATTCCTCGGCGTGCTGTATCCGGTGTTCCTGCTGATGATGATGGCGCTGCACGCGAAGGACTACTACCTGGCCCCGGTCTACGTTATCTACTTCGCCGCCGGTGGCATCTGCTGGCCGCCTGGGGGGGGCCGGCCGGTGTGGCGCAATGTCCGGGCAGGAGCCTACGCGCTGGCTCTCTGCTTCGGATTTGTCATCAGCGTACCGTTTTCCATTCCGATCTTGCCGCCGCAGAAGTTTGTGGCGTACGAAAAGAAGATCGGAATCACGCCGAAGGACTCCGAAAACCACGCGGCAACCATCCTGCCGCAGTTCTATGCGGACCGCTTCGGCTGGCACGAGATGGTCGACAAAGTCGCGCGCATCTACAATGCTCTGCCCCCGCAGGAGCGCGCGGTCACCGGCATCTACACCGGCAATTACGGAGAAGCCAGCGCGATCAACCTGTTTGGTCCGAAATACGGCTTGCCGGTCGCGATCAGCGGACACCAGACCTACTGGCTGTGGGGACCGCACGGCTATACGGGCCAGGAGATGATCATCATCAACGGTGCCTCGCTGGCGGAGATGAAGAATTACTACGCATCCTGCATCGTCGCCGGCGTGAACGATAATCCGCTGGCCATGCCGTGGGAGCAGAACAACATCTATCTTTGCCGTGGCAGAAAAGCTACGGATCAGGCAGACTGGAAGGACTTCAAGCACTACTACTGACGTGGAGATCCGACCGCTCTGAACACCGCGACCGCAAGGCCCGCGCAGAACACGCCCGATCTGCCGCGCGTGCTCCATGCTTCCCACGCCACGGCGATCGTGGTGGGCACGATTATTGGCAGCGGCATTTTTCTCGTTCCCCAGGAAATGATGCGGGCCACCGGCTCCTCGGGCCTGGTGTACCTGGCGTGGATCGCCGGCGGGCTGCTCTCGCTCTTCGGCGCGATGACCTACGCCGAGCTGAGCACGCTGCTGCCCTATGCGGGCGGCGAGTATGTGTACATCCGCGGAGTGTATGGCGACCTGCCCGCGTTTCTCTACATGTGGACCTGGTTCGCGGTCGCCAAGCCGGCGTCGATTGCCAGCGTGACGACCGGGCTGGCGCGAACGCTGGCGATCTTTCCGGCGCTGCGCTGGCTCGACGGCGTCGCGTTTCATGCAGGATTCGCGGTCCTGTGGTCGCAGGTGTTTGCCATTGCGGCGACCTGGCTCATCACCGGCCTCAACTATCTGGGCATCCGCAAGGCGGGCGACTTTCAGCTGATCTTCACGTGGCTGAAGGGAGTGCTGATCCTGGTGATCGCAGGGATCTGTTTCGGCTCGCTGGGCGGACACTGGGGAAATTTCGCGACGAAGTTCGTGGGAGCGCACGGCGGCTTCGGCGGATTCATGATCGCGCTGATTGCCGCGCTGTGGGCCTACGACGGCTGGAACGATCTGACCATGGTCGCCGGGGAGGTGCGCGATCCGGGGCGGAGTTTGCCGGTTGCTTTGATCGCGGGGCTGGGGATCGTGGGCGTGCTCTACATGGCCACGAATGCAGCCATCCAGTACATTCTGCCGGCTGCCCAAATTGCCGCTTCGCCCCGGCCGGCGGTAGCGGCGCTGGCAGCAATTACGGGACCGTGGGGCGCGGGGCTGGTTTCCATCGCGATGGCTGTGAGCATCTTCGTCACCCTCAACGGCACGATTATGTCGGGGGCGCGGGTGCCCTACGCGGCGGCGCGCGATGGGCTGTTCTTCCGGCGCATGGCCGACGTGCATCCCCGCTTCCGCAGCCCGTCGACGTCGCTCGTCGTGCAGGCGCTGCTGACGAC
>DATJNE010000078.1:0-18157 GCA_035508305.1 Acidobacteriaceae bacterium
A
The DNA here is from genome assembly GCA_035508305.1 of Acidobacteriaceae bacterium. GTDB lineage: Bacteria > Acidobacteriota > Terriglobia > Terriglobales > Acidobacteriaceae > Palsa-343. Next base: position 2 of record DATJNE010000078.1, read on the forward strand.
CCTGCGTGGTGACGGCGTGCTCGCGGTCGATCATGGAGAAGGGCGCGGAGCGCTGCTCGCCGAAGTGGACAATGGACTCCGGCTCGAATTTGCGCATGACGCTCTGGAGGAACGGGTAGTCGGTGATGTCGCCGATAAAGTTATCGATTTTGTGGCCGGTAAGCTCATACCAGCGCTCGATGCGACGGCCGATGGGAGCGATGGGAGTGAGCGTTTCGACGCCGAGGGTCAGGTCCCAGTGGCGGCGCACCAGACTGTCGACGAGGGCGACCTCGTGGCCGCGTTCGGATAAATGCAGGGCGGTTGCCCACCCGCAGTAGCCATCACCACCAACAATGAGAGTGCGCAACTCGGTTGAGCTCCGTTGAAGGATTCAGGAAACGGACCCTGCCGAACGAGTTGATGGTGACACACGGTTGTAAAAGGGTGGTTGACGCCTGCTTACAATTGATGACGGAATCAGAGGAGTGAATAAGGGGGATCAGTTGAGCTGCTGGAGGCGTTCGATGAGGCGTTTGACAAGGCTTTCACCGGATTCGGACCAGAGCAGACGGGTGGAGATGCCGCCGTTCTTCTGAATGCGGTTGGTGAATTCGACCAGTTTTTCCACATTATGCCGGACACGAGCAACGGCTTCGTCGTCGAGATCGACGTCTTCGTAAAGGAAGGGGGTATCGAGGCCGAAGTCGACGCGGATGTGGCCGTTGGTTTCGTACGCGCCGTCATCGAACTCGGGACCGAAGCCGATGACGCGGATGACGCGCGGCTCGTTGCGCCACATGGTGTCGAGGCCGGGAGCCTGCTCGGGAACCCATAACTCCCAGATCAGCTCGAACTCCCAGGCATAGTCGTCGTGGGCGTTCTCCATGGCGGCGGCGATAACGGAGCGCGGAGAGGCTTCCTCGTCGTCGGCTTCGTTGCGATAGACGCGCTGCCAGACGGGGGATTCGTTCCAGGAGATGGGGTAGACGGTGGCTGTGGAGACGCGCGACGAACCGCCGACGGCAGCGAACTGCTCCATGACCTTTTCCAGCGCGGCAGGCAAAGCGGCGACGCGGAAGTTGGGATACCAGAGACTGAGGTAGAGCTGGTCCACGGCTACAGGGTACAGGGTACAGGGAGTGGGGTACAGGACGGGGTACAGGGACGGGGGACGGGGACGCGGGCCGCGTTAGGCAAGACAGAAGCAGTGGCGGAGCCCCTTAGCAAAATGCTTTGGCTGTGACCGAAAAGCGGTAAGCGCAGGGGTTAAACATCCGTCGTCCGCAACCCGTCACCCGCAGCCTTGCTTCTACTCGATGCGTTCGTGACGATAGCCGGCTTCGGTGAGAGCGGCAGCGATTTCTCGGATGTGGGCGGCGCCGCGGGTTTCGAGGGTGAAGTCGATGACGGTGTCGCCGAGGTTGACGCCGTAGTAGGCGCGATCGTAGGCGGTCTGGACGATATTGGCGCGCTGGTCGGCGATGATACGCGTGAGATTGTGCAGCGAACCGGGACGGTCGGTGAGATGGATGCGGATGCGGATCCATCGGCCATCCTTCACGAGGCCGCGCTCGATGATTTTGGAGAGCAGAGTGACGTCGATGTTGCCGCCGCAGACGAGGACGGCGGTGCGCTGACCGTTGAGCGTAGTTTTCTTCTGAAGAAGCGCGGCGAGGGCGGTAGCTCCCGCACCTTCGGCGAGGGTTTTTTCGCGTTCGAGGAGGACGAGGATGGCGCTGGCGATCTCTTCTTCGTCAACGGTGACGAGGTCGTCGACATATTTCGCCACGAGGGGCAGAGTGCGTTCGCCGGCGCGGCGGACGGCGATGCCGTCGGCGATGGTGGCTTCGGCCTGGATGGTGACGGGATGGCCGGCCTCGCGCGCGCGGAGCATGGAGGGCAGGCGCTCGGTCTGCACACCGATGACGCGGATCTTCGGGTCTGATTCTTTGAGAGCGCAGGCGACGCCGCCGATGAGGCCGCCGCCTCCAATGGGGACAACGACGGCTTCGAGGTCCGGGATCTGTTCGAGGAGTTCGAGGCCGATGGTTCCCTGCCCTGCGATCACCTCATCGTCGTCGAAGGGATGGAGGAAGGTGAGGCCGTCGGCGCTGGCCTGGCGGGTGGCTTCGGCACAGGCTTCGTCGTAGTCGGCGCCGTGGAGGATAACGTCGGCGCCGTAGTTCGAAGTGGCGGCGACTTTGACGAGTGGGGTCATGAGGGGCATGACGATACGGGCGCGGATGCCATTCTGGCCGGCGTGAAAGGCGACGGCCTGGGCGTGATTGCCGGCGCTGGCGGCGATGACGCCGCGGCTGCGTTCGTCGGGGGTGAGGGTGAGGATCCTGTTGAGGGCACCGCGCTCCTTGAAGGCGCCCGTGCGCTGGAGGTTGTCGAGCTTGAGGAAGACGTGCTGCCCGGTCATCTCGGAGAGGGCGGCGGAGTGAGGCGCGGGCGAGAGATAGAGATGGGTGCGGATGCGCTCGCGGGCAGCGCGAATGGAGGCGAGTGTGACTTGGAGGGTGGCGGGCATGGTTGCTTCCTTGAGTAGAACAGCAAAATGAAAAAGCCATCGGGCTCGGAGGGCGCGATGGCGGGTGGGTTTCGTTAACTGGTGTGGTTCGCTAGCCGCCGGCTCCTGTGGGGATGGAGGTGGTAATTCGCGCGATGGCTGGGATCGCGACAGGGATGGAGCGGCGGTGCATGGATTGAGAAGAGCAGAGGGGGCGGGGGCGTGTCAATGATACGAGCGCGGCGCGAGGTTCGTGGGTGAGGTTCCGGTCTGGAACTCCGCCGACCTCAAAATGGCACTGGAGGTTACCTGCGGTGCCTTGCGACGCTGAATTACATCGAGAATCCGATCCAGAAGGTATCTGCTGCTTGCTGTGGGGTGAACCTGGCGGGGAGGGTTGCTGGGCAGCGTTTTCTTGAGGGAGGGTTGGATAATAGGACCTTATGGCACTGCTGCCCGAGACTCCCGAGCCCATTGCGCCGAGCTATCAGCTTGAGTGGGACAAGTTTGTCGCGTTCCTTGGCACGTATGCGCAGTCGGCGGTGGGGCGGGGGTGGATTGCGGCGCTGGTTCCGTCGCAGGATCGCGCGTGGGTGGAACAAGAGCAGCGAATGGTGGCGGAGATGCGGCTGCTGGTCGCGGTGGGGATCATGCCGCAGCTGCGGGCGCTCTTCGATCCGACGGAATTGCTGGCGAAGGCGCGGATTGAGGGCGTGGCGCTCGAATCCGAAGAGCTGCGGGCGGTGATTGCGCTGGCCGAGGAAATCACGGCGTGGACCGAGCTGATACGGACGCCTCCGGAGAATACACAGGACAAGCTGCCCGCGCTGACGGAGCTCTCGCACGAACTGCTGGGGACGAGCCTGCGTTCGCTGATCGAGGAAATGCGGGCGAAGCTTTTGCCGGATGGAACGCTGGCCGACGATGCATCACCGGAGCTGCGGCGGATTCGCCTCGAGATGGAGCGACAGCAACGGGCGATTGAGGAAAGCCTGCGCTCGGCACTGCGGCGCTTTTCCGAGGGCGGATCGACGCAGGATGAGCTGATCACGATTCGCGGCGAGCGATTCGTGATCCCGGTGAAGACGGAGTGGAAGCGGAAGGTGCAGGGCGTGGTGCACGGGGCGAGCTCGAGCGGGCACACGGTGTACGTCGAACCCCTCGAAACGATCGAGCTGAACAACGATCTGGTGCGGCTGCTTGAAGAGGAGCAGTCGGAGATTCACCGCATCTTTCTGCAGATGACGCGGCAGATCGCACAGGCGAGGGGACCGATTCTCAGCGGCGCGACGGTGCTGGCGGAGGTGGACACGCTGCAGGCGCGGGCGCGGTTCGCGCAGGAGTACGACGGCGCGGCACCGAAATTCGCGGCGGAGGGGGCGCCGGAGTTTCGGCTGAAGAATGCGCGGCATCCCCTGCTGGAGCGGCGGCTGCGCACAGAGGGGAAGGCGATCGTCCCGGTAAGTCTGGAGCTGGCGGGCGCGGATCGGCAACTGATCATCAGCGGACCGAACACAGGCGGCAAAACCGTGACGCTGAAGACCGCGGGACTGCTGGCGATGATGGGACAGGCGGGCGTGCCGGCGCCGGCGGACGAGCTGGTGACGCCGGGGTTCGATGCGTTTCTGGCGGATATTGGCGATGCGCAGTCGATCGAGCAGGACTTGTCGACGTTCTCGGCGCACGTAACGAATCTGAACCGGATTGCGGAACTTGCTACGGCGCGGTCGCTGGTGCTGCTGGATGAGCTGGGATCGTCGACCGATCCGGAGGAGGGCGCGGCGCTCGCAGTCGCCATTGCCGAGCATTTTTTGAAGATGGGCGCGTGGTCGATTGTGTCGACGCACCTGACTTCGCTGAAAGTTTACGCGGAGAACGCGCCGGGAGCGGTGAACGCTGCGGTTGGGTTCGACGAGAAAACGCTGGCTCCGACGTATGAGCTGCGGCAGGGCGTGCCGGGGACGTCGGCGGGCATCAACATTGCGCAACGGCTGGGACTGAGCACCGACATTCTCGCGGCGGCGCGACAGCGGCTGAGCACGCAGACGCAGGATATTGCGCGGTTTCTCGACAGCCTGCACGAGCAGCTGGCGCAGCTCGAGAAGGAGCGGGACCGGGTGCGGCGGCTGGAGCAGGAGCTGGTGAAGGAGCGGGCGCGGCTGGACGCGGAGGGGACGAAGGAGTGGCGGGCGAAGGTGAAGGATCTGGAAGGGCAGCTCGCTTCCCTGCTGAAGGATTTCGAATTTCAGATGCGGGAGACGGTGCGGGCGATTGAGGATCGGGCGGCGCAGCAGAAGCTGTCGAAGCAGGCGGAGCAGCGGATCGCGCGACTGCGGCGGGAATTTTCGGAGAGCTTCAATACGGCGGTCGTGGCGCAGCACACGGGCGCCGATCGCGGCGATCAGAATGCGCACCCGCATATCGTGCGGCACGTGGCGGAAGGGGATACCGTGCGGCTGCGGACGCTGGGCAAGACGGCGGTCGTGCAGCGGCAGATCGACGAGAAGACGTTTGAGGTTGCCGTGGGACCGATGAAGATGCGTGTGGCGCGGGATGAGATTGCGGAGGTGGTGGCGAGCGCGCGGACGCAGACACCTCTGCAGGCCGTGCGGCGGCGGGCGGGCATCACCGTGCAGGTGGCGGAGCCGGATGTGGCGTCGAGCGAGATCAACGTGATCGGGAAGACCGCGGATGAAGCGCGGGATGAGGTGGAGAAATTCCTGGACCGCGCGTTTCTGGCGGGACTGCCGCGGATCCGGATCGTTCACGGAACGGGAATGGGGGTGTTGCGGCGGACGCTGCGGGCCTGGCTGGCGAAGCATCCGCAGGTGGCGAGCGTGACGGAGCCGGGACAGAATGAGGGGGGCGCGGGGGCAACGGTGGTGGAGTTCAGGGACTAGCCGTCCAGGGGGACGCGCCTTGCGGCGCATGGCCGGGACTGCCGACGCTTGACGGAGCCCCGGCAAACGTTGCACCATCGGCTGTCAAGTAGAAGGAAAACGGCGATGATTCAGGTGATCACGGTGGAGCGGGAGTACGGCAGCCAGGGGGCAGAGTACGCGCATCGTCTGGCCCACCGGCTGGGGTGGCGGCTGATCGACAGCTGCCTGATCGAGGATGTGGCGCGCAAGGCGGGGGTGGCGCCGACGCTCGTGAAGCGTTGCGACGAGCGGATCGATCCGTGGTTCTACCGGTTCGGCAAAGCATTCTGGCTGGGATCCCTGGAACAGATGCCGGAGGATCCGAAGGCTTTCGACAGCGCGCGCATGGTGGAGTTTGTGAAGCACTATGTGCAGGAGCAGGCGGCGCAGGGGAGTTGCGTGGTGGTGGGGCGCGGAGCGGCGTGCATGCTGGCGCGTTCGCCGGGCGCGTATCACGTGTTCGTGTATGCTTCGCTGCCGCGCAAGATTCGTTATATCCAGGAGAAATTCCCCGAGCACGCCAGCGACGCGGAGAACGAGATCGTCGCGACGGATCGGCGGCGCGCGGAATATATCCGGCGCTTTCACCAGCGGGAGTGGGACGATCGCAAGCTGTACCACCTGATGATGAATTCGTGCATGGGCATGGAGGCGATGGTGGAATGCACCGTCGAGGCGGCGGGGCTGCGCAGGGTCGCCGATGCGGTGGAGCAGACGGATCATGCGGCGGTGGGCTGAGGGCCGAGGGGCTTTGCCGGGGAATGTCAGCCCTGGGCGTCGCGGAAATAGGGTGGTTCGTTTTCGTCCCAAACCATGGCATCGAAGCGATGCGTTCCGCGAAAGCCGAGGCGTTCGTAGAGCGAGACGGCTTTGCGATTGGAAGCGGTAACGGTGAGGGTGAGCCGGCTGAAGCCGCGCCTGGCGAGCCTCTGCGCACACTCGACCATGAGGAGACGGCCGAGCCGACGGCTGCGGTGCCGAGGGGCGACACAGATCTGGGTGACGTGACCGACATCGTCGCGGACGCGGGAGCAGAGGAGCAGGCCGGCGAGATCGAGGCTGTTGCGCTCGACGAGAGCCAGGGAGGCATCGGGGTCAAAAAAGCCGCAGCCGGGGAAGCGCACGATGTTATGGAGGAAGCGCTGGGAGCCGGCGATGGTGCGGTATTGCTCGTTGATATGGCTGTCGAGATGGCCTTCGTAGGAAGCCGCGATGAGGCGAGCGGCGGCGGCAAGATCGGTTTCGGACCAGCGGCGGAGCTCCATGCCGGGAGGAAGAGCAGCATCGCCGAGATGGGAAGGCGCCGCATCGCCCTGCAGGGACGCGGTCATGGACGGACGCAGCGGCCACTCCATAAAGATGCGTTCGTGGACCTCGAAGCCGGCGTCTTCGAAGACACTGTGATGAGCGCCGTGGGGATGCAGCAGCAGCTGGGACTCGATACGGGTGACGCCCGGGGTGTTCTTCAGCATCTCGAGAAGACGCAGGAGCAATTCGTTGCGGACTTCGGCAGCGGCATCCTCACTCTCCGCGGGGGATGAGCTGTGCGCGGCGGGTTCCGCGGCACGGACGGGCACGGCAAAGACGTCACCGATGACGGCTTTGTGGCCCTCGTAGACGCAGAAGACGTAGCCGAGGATGCGGCCATTTTCGACGGCGACGTAGCCGGGCAGGACGCGCGAGTCGAGGTACTGGAGGAGCAGTTCGGCAGAGCCGCGGTAATCCCAGTGAAGACGGCGGCTCCAGACACGGCTCTCTTCGTCGAGCAGAGGGCGGAGGCTGCCCGCAGAGAAGTGGCGGAGGTCCAACAGCTCGAACTGGAGCGCAGAACTCATCGATGCACGAGGGCCACGGCGCTTGTGAGGGCGCGGGGCGAATATCCTCCCGGCCTGACTGCAGCAGACGGTTTACCGGCGGTGGACAGCGTTTCCGAAATCCCTGGCCATGACTTCATAGACGACCAGGTTTTGAGCAGGGTAGGTGAAGAGCGGCTCGTACTGCCTCCCCGCGAGTTTGTGATGCAGGTCGCCTGCGCACGGAACTTCAGCGAGGCACGATTCCGGAACGACGAGGAGATGCTGCCGGTCCGGAACGCCATCGCGCATAACACCGCTCGCAAACTGGGGCCCCTTCCCGGGAGCCGCCGGATCGAGCACTTCGAAGCTCAGGCGGACTCCTGGCTTCCAGCGCGCCTTCAAGGCATTGAAGTCCGCCGCGTTCAGGACGGGCTGGCCGTTCACCGCTACGAGATCGTCGCCGATGAGGCGATTGAGGCCCATTTCCTCGGCCGACGATCCTTCCTTGACTTCGTCGATCACCACACCGTGCGGAGCCGTGCCGTCGCCCGGCGGACCGCTCACCGTGATGCCAACATCGTAATTCACGGTGCGCTGATTGCGGTAGAAAGAAAGACCGTACTGGATGTCTCTGCGGACGCGAAAGACTGCGGTAATGCCGGGCGGGGGGCTGATCTGATCGAGAATCCGGGCCAGGGGCCGCGCCGAGTAGGTCATGTCCATCAAATTGATGTTGTGCTTGGTGCCAGGAACGGGACCGATGCCAAAGACAGGGCCAATGCCAAAGATATAGAGGAGCAGGATGACCATGGGGGTCATGGTGGCGATGCGCAGCCGTTTGAGTCCGAAGCGCGCGACGGTGATGAGAATGAAGACCACAACAGCGAGGCCGACCATGCCAGCCGCGACGATGGCCACGCGCGGGGGGATGGCTTCAGGATTGTGCAAATGCAGGGGCATCAGGAGCACGAACATGCTGAGAATGCCGGTGAGCACAGCATGGAGGACGAGCAGCCAGGGTTTGAGGCCGCGGTTGCGGATACGGTTCAGGTAGTCGCCGGCGAGAATCGTGAGGGGGGGCACGGCGGGGAGAACGTAGCCGGGCAGTTTGGATTCGGAAAAGGAGAAGAAAACGATGGGGACAAGCGCCCAGAGGACGAGGAACTCGGGAAAAGCGTCGCCGGCGCGGCCGTGCCCCACGTAGAGGATTTTGGCGCGGCGAACCTTCCACTCATTGATGGAACCGCCGATGGCGTCGACGAAGGCGGTGATCGCGATGACCGCCCAGGGGGTGAGCCCGAGGAGCATGACGGGGACGTAATACCAGAAGGGGTGGTAGTGCTCGAAGCGGTTGGTGGCGAAGCGCTCGAGATTGTGTTCCAGGAAGAAGACGCGGAGGAAGGTGGGGTTGCGGCGCTGGACCTCAATGAACCAGGGCAGGACCATGGCGAAGTAGAGAACGATGCCGGGCCACCACAGACTGCGGCGAAAGAGGGACCACTCGCGGCGCAGGCCGGCGAAGATGCCGATAATGACGAGGGCCATGAGGGGCGCAATGGGGCCCTTGGCAAGGGTGGCGGCGCCCACGAAGAAATAAATATCGAAGAGCCAGAATTTGCTGTTGGTTTCGTACCAGGCGTACCAGCCGAGCATGCCGATACAGAACGGGGCGGCAAGCTGCATGTCGGTGGACGCGCCGCGGGCAAAGCTGAGGACGGCGGCACAGGATGCAGTGATGAGGGCGGCGTCGAGCTGGCCGCCGTTGCGGAAGCGGCGGATGTGGAGGTAGATGAGGACGACCAGCATGAAGGCAAAGCTGGCCGAGGGCAGGCGCGCGGACCAGTCGTGGACGCCGAATTCGCGAAAGGCGAACATGGCGCGCCAGTAGTAGAGGGCGGGCTTTTCCAGCCAGGGATGTCCCCAGAGGACGGGGGTGACGTAGTCGTGGCGGGCGAGCATCTCGCGCGCGACCTGGGCGTAGCGGGGCTCATCGGCGCCAACGAGGCCCAGGCCGTCGCCGCCGAAGATGGGTACGAGTCCGTAGAAAAGGAAGAAAGCGGTGAGGCAGAAGAGAGTCGCAGCTTCCGCGATTTCGCTGATCGCGGGAAAGCGGGAGCGGATGTAGGCGACGATCCCGGGTGAGCGTTCCTTCGGGATCCCGGAGGTCACCGGATCGGCCTCATCGCGCAGGTCGCCCACGTCGACGGAAGAATCCGAGTTGGACGTGAGGACATGGCGGCCGGAACTCGCTTCAGCTTTCACAGAGGATCTGGAAATCTCGGTCACGTTCGGACGGTCAATTCATCCGGGCAGGGAGCCGCCTGGACCCTTGGTTCGCATCCCGCACAAAACAGCGCCGGGCACAGCCCGCCGGACCTGAGGTTTGCACACACCACGATTGAGTCAGCCTAACAGATTCGGACCGGATTCTTCCGGCGGTGAGGGGCGACCGGAAACCATGGTCATTAGCTCGGCGCGCATGGTGGCGAGAATCCTGTCGGCGGCGTCGCGCAGGGGGCCTTCCATGGTGCAGCCGCCGGCGTGCAAGTGTCCGCCACCGCCAAAGCGAGCCGCGATGCGAGCGACATCGAGGCGGCCCTTGCTGCGCAGGGAAAGGCGGACACGATGATCCGGCAGCTCGCGGAGGAGCACCGCGGCTTCGACGCCGCCGATGGCGATCGCGTAATTCACGATGCCTTCGCAGTCCTCCTCGGCCGCGCCGGTACGGGTCATATCGTCGTGCGTCACCCACAACCAGGCGAGCCGGCCTTCACGGCGCAGATTCGAAAGCGCGGCGCCGAGGAGAAGCATCTTGGAGAGCGGGTTGGAGAAGTACACCTCGCGGGCGATGCCGGCGGGATCGGCGCCGTGGCCGACCAGCTGGCGGGCGAGCTCGAAGGCGTGCGCGTCGGTGCCCTCGTAGCAGAAGGATCCGGTATCGGTGAGGACTCCGGCGTAGAGGCAGGTGGCGATCTGGGAGGTGATGGGTGCGCCGGCGGCGATGGCGAGACGATAAACCATCTCGGCGACAGCGCAGGCGCCGGTGTCGATCCAGTTGACGTCGGCAAAGGGGCGGCCGGTGGCGTGGTGGTCGATGTTGACGAGCAAGCGGCCATCGAGGCCGGCCAGGCGCGAGCGCCGAACGCCGTCGCACTCGAGCAGGAGAATCGCGTCGTAGTCGCCCTCGATGTAGAGGGTCTGCCGAATCGATGCGGCGCAGGGCAGACCGCGATAGATGAGCGGAACCGGATCGGCGGAAAACATGTCGGCAGTTTTGCCGAGCTGGTTGAGCATCATGGCGCAGGCGAGCATCGCGCCGACCGCATCGCCGTCGGGTCGGGCGTGGGAGCAGATGGCGAAGCGCTGGCCGCGGCGGATGACATTGAGGACAGATTCCAGCCCATCGGCCGTCTTCTCGCCAGCAAACGGGGCAGCACTTCCCTGCCCGCCGTGCCGTGTCGCAATGTCGTGCCCTGCCGCCATTGTTTTTCTGCTTTCCGGGTTCCGCGTCATCGCCGGCTAGGAGCGCCCTTCGCTGCCGCGTTCGGCGCTCTGCGCGCGCAGGCGGGTGTGACGCTTACGGCCGAGGAGCTCGTCGATGCGGGCCTTCATCTTTTCGGAGCGGTCGATGTGGAAGGTCAGGTCGGGAACAAAGCGCACTCCCATCCGCTCCAGCAGTTCATGGCGGATGTAGCCGCGGGCTGCCATCAGGCCTTCCAGGGTGTCGGCTTCTTCCTGGGCACCGCCGTCGACTGCGACGTAGATGAGCGCCGATTTGCCGCCGGGATTGAGGACCACCTGGCTGACATAGGCGAAGCTGATGCGGGGATCGGAGAGCTCGCCTTCGATCATGGCGCCGATCTGTTCGCGAAGCGTCTCGGCGACGCGCTCCTGGTGGTATTTCCGTCCTCGCTGCTCCGGCATCGCACCCACTCCTCCGACCGCTCTGCAGGAATGAACACAGAAACGGAAGAAAACCCTTGAGAATATCAGACGGAGGACGGGGATGGGGGGTGACCTGCCGCCGGTGGAGATTTGTGACAGGCGAACAGACAAAAGGGGGCGTCCGAAGACACCCCTTTGGCGGTGAGAGAAGAAGTCAGGAGGCGGGCGCAGGCGGCAGGCTGATGTCGTCGGCGACGTAGGCCTTGAGGGGCGTGCCCTGTTTGATATCGATCTCCTTGCCATGCTTGATGAGGCCGATGGGGCCGAAGAGGACGGTGAGGGCCACCGCCGTGCCAGTCTTGTCGTCGCCTTCTCTGCCTTTGGTACCGCGGAGCATGACACGCTCGTCGCCGACCTTGACGTAGTCCAGGCGGATATTGAGTTCTCCACCCTTGCCCATCATACCGGCGCGTTTGGCATGGGTGACTTCGCCGACGGCTTTGCAGCCCGCCCGCGCAACGACGACGTTGCCGACCATGAGATCCTGATCGAGCACAAGGGCGACGGGGTCACCTTCCTGAGCGGATTTTGAGCTGAGATCCTGGTCGAACTTAAGAGCGACGTCTGAGCCCTCTTTCAGGACGACTTTGCCGGGGGGCGTTATTGCAGCGGGTTGACCGGCAGGCGCAGCGGCGGCAGGAGCCGCGGGCGAGCCGGATGAAGCCTGGGTTTGCGCGCTCGAGAAGGGCACGCACACCAGAACACAGGCGAGCGGTAAACAAAGGCAGAACAGAGCCCACTTCCTCATCGGACGTTCCTCTCCGCGCCAACCGCCGGAATTGTACTCACAACTGCGTCCCTGCAGCGGGTGCTGCAGGCCGGGCGGTGCGCTGGTAGTCGGACGGACGAGGTTTCTTGCGGGTTTCACCCTCAGGGTGGTTTCTCGTTTGTCGGCATCAAAAGGCTGTGAGCAGCGGCGATCCGCCGGCAGCACCGGATCTCAAGGATCGGAACCGCCGGCCAGCGCCACACAGAAACGGCAGGCAAACAAGGGGCGTCCGCAAAGACGCTCCTGGTTTCAGCGATTGCCGAGTCCACGTGGAGACAGGCAGTCTGAATGGCGTGCCGTGGGTTTTGCGATGGAACAAACTGCGTAACGGCTGTTAGCTCTTCTTGCCCAGGAAGCCCTCGGCCATGGAGAGCAGACCGCCGAGTTGTCCGGATTGTGCTTTTGTATCGGCGCCGCCTCCGCCGAGCAGCGATCCGACGACGCCCTGAAACTCGGGAGGGAGCTTCGACTTGATCAGGTCGATAACGGCGGCCTCGCCTTCCTGGGCCTGCTGGTCCGTAAGTCCGAACTTCTGCTGCAACAACTGTGCAATTTCATTCATGGCCGTGCTCTCCTTGCGTGGTTGTCATTCGCAGTTCGTGGCGCGCATCCGGCTCGATCAGGAACCCGCGGGGAACCATGCGCGAGAGCTAAGAGTGTAAGGGGGAAATCCTACAGTTCGGTTAAGCGCGGCGCCCGCAGTGCGAGGAAGCAGTCTCTCAGCGGGAAAGTTCGGCCCGGGCATTGCATGAGAGCGACGGAGCGAACCGCAGGCGCGAGCTATTTCACCCTAACCGGCCAAGCGGTTTGTGGCAAGACTTATTCGGCTCAGGGAAGGTCGCAGGATGGCCGAACTTTGTCTTGACTTTTCCCAGGATGACTAAGAACATTTGCGCAGCGGATCCCCCATTCGCGAATCCACGCCGGCACCCTTCAACCTGCCCGGGTCGCTGCCGGAAGCCAGAAAACAGGAGACTCAATGAAAGTTTGCATGAAATACCGAGCTGCGTCTTTCGTCATCGGAGCGCTGCTCGCCGGACTCATCAGCGCAGCCCCGCTCCATTCGCAGAGCACGGCCTCGGGGCCATCTTCGTCCTCATCGAGCAGCAAGAGTTCCAGGAGCAAGAAGAGCAAAGGCACGAAAACACCGGCCTCCACCAGTTCTTCGTCGATGGCTGCCAGTTCGTCATCGAGCGCGGGCACGCCGTCGTCCAAGGGCACCAGGTCCAGCAAGGGCAGCAAATCGAAAACAGCATCGACTCCGGCAAGCACGCCGACTCCGACGCCGAGCACGCCGGCAGCAAACACAGCCAGCAAGCCTCCGGCCATGAGCACACCACCCCCCACAACCGCCAGCAAGCCGTCGATGCCGGCGAGCGGGGGATCTTCCAAAGCCGCGGGGACGCCGCAGACCCCGCCTTCTCCCGGGATGGTATGGGTGAATACGAGCTCGAAGGTCTACCACAAATCCGGTTCGAGGTATTACGGAAATACCAAGCAGGGTAAGTGGATGAGCGAGGCGGATGCGCAAAAGGCGGGCTACAAGGCCGCGTCGAACTAACGCTGTGAACCAAAGCAAGGAGAAGAAGGCATGAAGAAGAGGTTCTCAATACTCGCAGCGCTGGTGCTGGGCACAGGACTGATCCTGGGCGGCGGCGCGGCTTCGGCGGCACAGCCTCCGCAGGCAAAACCGGCAGCCAGCGCGCCGGCCAACACTAACCTGGTGGATCTGAACACCGCCAGCCTCGACCAGCTGAAGGCGCTTCCCGGGATCGGCGACGTCTATGCCCAGAAGATCGTGAAGGGCCGTCCTTATGCTAAGAAGACGGATCTGGTCTCCAAAAATATCCTGCCGGCTGCGACCTATAAGAAGATCGCGGCGCTGGTGATCGCAAAACAGGGCAAGTAACTCCCTCCGCTCCGACGAAAAGGGTCTGCTGGCCGCTCCACGAGGCGGCCGGCGGGCCCTTCGATCTGAATCCGGGCTCCTACCGGGTCGAGCCAGAGCCGGCATTTGCATCGGTGACGCGCAACACGACGACGGTTTCGTCGTCGAAGCGATCGCGTTTGCCCTGGAAGCGGCCGACGTCGGTGAGGATGCTTTCGGCCAGACGCGACGCCGACTTGTGCTGATGTTTTTTGACCGTGGCGACGAGGCGGTCGTTGCCGAACATTTCGCCAGCGGCGTTCTGCGCGTCGACGATGCCGTCGCTGAAGAAGATGACGGAATCGCCGGGCTGGGTGGAGATGCTGAATTCCTCCCAGGTGGCGCTGGGGAACATGCCGAGGGGGAAGCCTTCGGCGCGGATGGTCTCAATCTCCTCGCCTCGGCAGAAGAGCGGCTGCACGGAACCGCCGTTGGCGATCTGGATGGTGAGGTTCTCGTCGTTCCAGACGCCGTAGAGCATGGTGACGTACTGCGAGTCGAGCTTGCGCTCCTGGAGGGCGTCGTTGAGGGTGCGCAGCATTTCGGACGGGGAGAGATGCTGGTTGGCAACCGAGCGCATGATGCCGCTGACCAGAGCGGCATAGAGTGCGGCGGGCGCGGCTTTTCCGCTGACGTCGCCGAGGGCGATGGCGCTGCGATTCGCGTCGTACTGGAGGAAGTCGTAGAGATCGCCGCCAATGGTACGCGCGGGGAGAAAGCGCGCGGCCAACTCGGCGCGTTTGTGCTGCGGCCTGGCGGGGGGCAGCAGGCGCAACTGGACCTCGCGCGCCATGGCCAGGTCGCGCTCGAGGCGCTGTTCCTGCTGGGCGACGCGCTGGTAGAGCTGGGCATTTTCGAGCGCGATGGCGATCTGAGCGGCGAGGGTGGTCATGGCACGCTCATGGTCGTCGGTGAAGTAGTGCAGGCGCGAGTGCTCGATATCGAGCACGCCGATGGCGGTGCCTTTATAGATGAGGGGGACGGTCATCTCGGAGCGGGTTTCGGGATTGACCATGTGGTAGCGGGAGTCCTTGCGCACGTCGGCGACGTGGATGACGCGCTTCTCGCGGATGGCCGCGCCGACGAGGCCGCGTTCCAGCGGAATGGTGGTGCCGACGATCGCGGGATTCTCGGCCAGGCCGAGCGCGGAGTTGGGCGCGGCGGTCTGGGACACGACCGGCGGCGAGGAGTCCCAGATGGTGCGTTTCGGCTCGGTCTGGGTTTCCGCCTCTTTCTCCTTCGCGTCAGAACGGTGCGTGAAGCGGATGGAAAGGCGGTTGGTCAGGACCTGGTCGCGCTCATTGACGAGCCAGACGGAGAACATCTGGTAGTCGATGATGCGGCGCACCAGCTGGGCCACGCGCTCGAGCAGCGCGTCGGGATCAAGGATGGAGGTGATCTCGCGGCTGATTTCGTTGAGGACCTGGAGGGTCTGGGCCTGGCGCGCGACGCGCGTATAGAGGCGCGCGTTTTCGATGGCGCCGGCAATGCGCGAGGCGGTGAGGGTGAGCAGGTGGAGATGCTCCTGCTTGAAGTAGTTCGGCTGCTCGGACTGAATGTCGATGACGCCGATCATGCGGTTTTTGGTGATGAGCGGGACAGCCAGCTCGGAGCGCACGTCAGGATTGGCGTTGATGTAGTTGGTGGCCTTGCTGACGTCGTTGATCAGCATGGGCTGACGGTTCTGCGCGACCTCACCGACGATGCCCTGGCCCATGCGGATGCGCATCCGCTCGACCTCCGGCTTGTGGCCGATCTGGAAGCGCATGCGCAGATCGCTGGCGCGGTCGTTGTAGAGCAGGATGGCGAAGATGCGGTAGTCGATGACGGCGCGGACGAGCGAGGCAGTGCGCTCGAGCAGGGTTTTAAGGTCGAGGGTGGTGTTCAGGGCATCGGCGAGGCGGACGAGGAACTCGGTCGGCAGGGGATCGATCTGGACCTGGGCAGGCCGCTGCGAGGTTTCCGGGGAAACGGGGCGATAGTCGCCTTCCCACGCGTGTTCGCCCGGATTCTGGGGATCTTCGGTCACAATTCTCCTGGGGGGCGTACCGCAGCGCGCACGCGCAACCGTATCATGATACGGGGTTTTGCCCGGGTGTGCGCCCGCCGGCAGCCAGGCACGATCCCGCTGCCGCAGCAGTCGATACGCGGCGCCGTCAGGATGCTTTCAGTTCGCCGAGAATCGCCACACCGGCGCTGGCGCCAATGCGATTGGCTCCGGCTTCGAGCATGCGCTTTGCGTCGGCCAGGGTGCGGATGCCGCCTGAGGCTTTGACGCCGCAGCGGCCGCCGGCGACGCCGCGCATGAGGGCCACGTCTTCGGGGGTTGCGCCGCCGGTGGAGAAGCCGGTGCTGGTCTTGATAAAGTCGGCACCCGCGGCGATGGCCAGCTCGGAGGCACGGAGCTTCTCTTCGACGGTGAGCAGGCAGGTTTCGAGGATGACCTTGACGATGGCTCCGGCGTCGTGAACGACGGCGACGACGCTTTCAATCTCCTGCTGGACGGCCTGGTTCTCACCGGATTTGAGGAGGCCGATGTTGAGGACCATGTCGACGTCGTGGGCGCCGATTTTCACGAGGGTGGCGGATTCGTCGCGTTTGGTGGCGCCCAGGGAGGCTCCCAGAGGGAAGCCGACCACAACGCCGACTGGGATGCCGGTGCCGGCGAGTTCGGCAAAGGCCAGGGCGGTCCAGACAGGGTTGACCATGGCGCAGGCGAAGCGATGCTCGGCCGCTTCGCGGCAGAGGCGGATGACCTGCTCCTGGGTGGCTTCGGGTTTCAGCAGCGTGTGATCGATGACGGCTGCCAGGTTTTTCTTCGACGACAGGGCCTGCTTTGTGAAAGCGTCCGCGTCGAAACCGCCAACTTCCTGTTCCTCATCCTCATCGACGAGGTGCATCGGTGTCATGGGGGGCAAAGCTCCTTTCAGCGGGCCGGCAATTCGGGCGCGGCGAGCCCCACGGCCTCATCGGGAGGCATGAGACAGATGTCCGGCAGGTTCCGGTAACGCTCCGCGAAATCCATCCCATACCCAATAACAAACTGATTGGGGATGGTGAATCCCACATAGTCGGCATCGATTTTTTCCACGCGCCGCGAAGGTTTGTCAAGCAGGGCGGCGATGCGGAGAGATTTTGGCTGGTGCTGCTCGAACAGGCTGCGCAGGAAGTTCAGCGTCAGGCCGGTATCGAGAATGTCTTCGACAATGATGACGTTTTTGCCTTCAATGGGGTTGTCGAGGTCTTTGATGAGCTTGACCGCTCCGCTGGTGCGGGAACCCTTGCCGTAGCTGGAAACGGCGACGAAGTCGAAGGTGTTATCGACGGAAATGCTGCGGGCGAGATCGGCGAGGAAGATGGCTGCGCCCTTGAGAACGCCGACAAGGACGATCCTTTCGCCGGCGTAGTCCTGGTCGATCTGGCGGCCGATTTCGGCGACGCGGCGGCCGATTTGTTCGCGGCTGAAGAGGACCTCGAGGGCGGTGTGCGTAGTTGTCGTACTCACAGGGTGAGATTACCTCGAAAGCCCCTTGTGGAAGCTATACTGGAAAGACGCGTCTATGTACCCATTTATTCATGTTGGCCGGTTCTCGATTGGCACATTCGGCATCATGCTTTGGCTGGCAGCAGTGGCCGGCTGCTGGATTTTGCACCGCAATTTTCGGCGCTGGGGAATTGACGCCGACGCGATCAGTATTGTTGCGGTAGCGACGGTGGCCGGAGTGGTCGGTTCAAAACTGTGGCACGTCCTGGAAACTCCACATGCTTTGATGCAGCACCCGGCGGATTTGCTCTTCGATCGGGCGGGATTCGCCTGGTATGGGGGATTGATCGTCGGGATCCTGACGCTGTTGTGGCAGGCGCGGGTGTATAAGCTGCGCTCGCTGCAGATGCTGGATCTGGCGTCGCCGGCGGCGGCGATTGGGTATGGGGTGGGACGGCTGGGATGCCTGGTTTCGGGCGACGGCGATTACGGTATTCCGACGAAGCTGCCGTGGGGGATGAGTTTTCCACATGGGTTGGTGCCGACGTACCAGCGCGTGCACCCGACGCCGATCTACGAATTGCTGGGGGCTCTGGTGATTACGTGGATCCTGTGGCGGCTGGGCCGGCCCGAACGGCCGAAACCGGCGGGGGAAATCACGGGCGAGTACCTGATCCTGACCGGGATTGCGCGGTTTCTGGTGGAGTTCATCCGCATCAACCCGCGGATTCTGTGGGGGATGACGAATGCACAGCTGGCGAGCCTGGGAGCGATTGTGTTTGGCATTGGGCTGATCGTGTTTGCACGGTCGCGAGCCGGG
>DATJNE010000079.1:0-12051 GCA_035508305.1 Acidobacteriaceae bacterium
ACCTGCGTGGTGACGGCGTGCTCGCGGTCGATCATGGAGAAGGGCGCGGAGCGCTGCTCGCCGAAGTGGACAATGGACTCCGGCTCGAATTTGCGCATGACGCTCTGGAGGAACGGGTAGTCGGTGATGTCGCCGATAAAGAGTTCGATCTCGCGCCCGGTCAACTCGCGCCAGCGGTCAACGCGATGGCGGATTGGGGAGATGGGGGTGAGAGTGTCGATCCCGAGGGTCAGGTCCCAGTGGCGGCGCACCAGACTGTCGACGAGGGCGACCTCGTGGCCGCGGTCCGACAGATAAAGAGCTGTCGCCCAACCGCAATATCCGTCACCACCAACTACCAGTACCTTCATGATTTCGATGCTCCCGTGTGCAGGATGAAGGTCCGAAACGACTTCGTTTCGGACGTAGTGGGAAAAGCAATTCCCCTGCGCGTCGCGCTCCGTGCCCTACTTGACCCTGAGGCGAAAAACGCAGCTGGTTGCCGGTGAGCCGGCTTTACTGAGGTTGTGGTAGCGGTGAGGCACCGCACCGGGGGATTCACGACGGGGATTGTTACCAGAACTTCAAAGACTACAGGAAAACACCGAGGGGGTAAACGCCTACGCTTTGTTTCCGGGTGAGCGAGGTTACTGTCGTACGGGACCGAGCGGAACCAGACGACACTCAGTTCGGACGGCTTTCGGCTTGGAAAAGTTTCGTTGGCCATCGAAGGGGCGGTCTCCAGAGGGCGGAGCCGTTGAATCGGCTTTGGAATCCGATTCGAAGTTCTCCCCGGACATTTTTTCGACAGGATTGTTCGCTCTGCACCTCGTCAACGAGCTTCGTTTCGTGCCGAGGCTTCTGTAACAATTATGGTGACATTCTTAGTGCGGATTGCGGCGGGGAGGAAGCGGAGTCCGTCGCGTCGCAGAAGCCGCGATGTTAGTACCAATTGCCAGATTGCGGGCCATCGCCTCTCCAGGGTCCGTCGGAACGCTTCCCAAATCCTGAGATCGAGGCGCTGTGGCCGACGGAGAAGCGGGCTGTTGTTACGGGCTTCGGGCTGTCGGCGGGCTGCGGCCCGTTCCAAAGTGGGACGCGGGAGGACGGTAACGGTACTTCGGATGGGCAGAAGGACGCCGTGGGGGTTGCACGTTCGATCCCGGAGGTATGAGCTTCTTGCTGTGGGGTGAACCTGGCGGGGGGATTGCGAGGGGGGCAGCGTTCCGAGGGGGAGTGGAGAGGGGGAGTGGCGTTTGGAGGGCGGAGTTAGGGGAGAGTCAGAGGGAGAGTTTAGAGAGGGAGTTTAGAGGGCGGATTTGGTATGTCGTTCGGTGGTGGGGACACAGGCCTCATGGATCCTGGTCTGGTGTCACACGGACTGGTCCGGCGGAGGGTGTCGGATCCGCGCTGGCTAGCCCAGGTAGCGGAAGTCAAGGACGGTGCAGTCATCGTCGGCGGCAAGGGCACCGGCAAAGCGCTCGACGCCGTTGAAGATGTCGTCGAGGGTGGCGATCTCGAGGTCGCCGCACGCGAGGCGTGCTTCGCCGTAGAACTCGCCGTCCGGCCTGGAAGCTTCTGTCACACCGTCGGTGACAATTAAGACGCGTGCGCCAGGCTGGAGCTGCAGGGATCCTGAGGAAAACGGCGCGCCTTCGATGAGGCCGACGGGCAGATTGGACTCGGTGAGGCGGGAACAGCCCCCGGAATAGAGGAAAGGCGGCACGTGGCCGCAGTTGATGTACTCGAGGCGCCCGTTCGGGGCGACGCGGAGAATCGCCATGGTGGCGTACTTCTCGACATTTTTGCCGCAGATATAGCGGTTGACGATTTCGGCGATGGTGGCCAGGGGCTGGCGCGCGACGAGGAGCGAATAGATCAACCCCTGCAGGGTGGCGCCGAGGATGGCGGCGGAGATGCCTTTGCCGGAAATGTCGGCGACGATCACGGCGAGCGATTCGCCGTCCTCGACGATGTCGAAGAAGTCGCCGCCCACTTCGCGGCAGGGTACGGAGCGCGCCGCGACCTGCGCCCAGGAGAGGGTCGGGGGACGGACGGTCATCAGGCCGCGCTGAATCTCGGCGGCGATGTTCATTTCCTGACGGTAGACGCGCTCGCGCTCCTCGGAGATGGCGAGCTGGGCGTTATCGATGAGGGCGGCGGCGTCGGTGGCGATGGTGCGCAGCAGATCGTTGTCGATCTGGGTGAGGCTGCCGGGGCGGAGGCGGCTGTCGAGGTAGAGCAGGCCGAGCAGGTCGGTTTCGCGAGCGGCGGCACCGGGCCGCCGTTTGCGCAGCGGGATGCAGATGACGGAGCGGATGCTGTGCGCGACCATGCTGGCCGAGCGCGTTTCGGGGTCGGCGCTGAGGGTATCGGTCACGATGAATTCGTTCGAGGTGGTGATGGCCTGGCGCATGGCGCCGTGGGAGAGGGTGGCTTCGTCGGTGAGGGCGCCACCCTTGTTGTCGCGGCCGAGGGCGAGCTTCATCTCGCCGGCTTCGTCGCGCAGGAAGACGTAGCCGCGCTCGACCTGAGTGAGCTGGAGGGTGGTATCGAGGAGGGCGGTGAGGATCTGATCGACGGCGTCGGAGGTGTTGAGCTTGCGGGCGGACTCGAAGAACCAGCGGAGCTTGTCGAGGGCGTTGCCGGAGGCGTTGACCTCGGGGATCTGCTCGAGGATGTCGCGGATGGTGGAGGTATCGTTGGCGGAGTCGAGATCGCTGCCCGAGGTGCTGAGGCGCAGGCTGGGGCCGTCGAGCGCACCGAAGTGGATGACGTCAGTGGCGGCGATGGCATGGCGGGGCGCGGCGGGCTGGCCGTTGACAAAGGTGCCGTGGCGGCTGGCCTGATCGACGACGAGGCAGTTGCCGCCTTCGAGGACGAGATCGGCGTGACGGCGGGAGACAAAGGGGTGGGCCAGGACGAGGTCGTTCTCCGGCAGGCGGCCGATGGTGAAGGGCGAGTGGTCGATGGCGATGGTGCGGCGGTTGGCGCCGTCGATCAGGAGAAGGGAAACGGAGCCCGCGTTCGTGCTGGACATTGTGGCAGCGATTATAGAGCCGGTGGCCGGTAGCCGGTGGCCGACAGCGAAAATGCGGGGCGGATGGCCGGTCGGCGAAGGAGGGCTCCGGCGAAAAACCGCTTAGCGGCCGGCAATGAAGCGGCGGCAGAGCAACAGGCAAAGGAGGGGCAGGGCCAGGGCGAGGCCGATCCACTGGGCGTTGCCGCCGGAATGGGCAAGGGCCGCGGTAAGGAGCGGCCAGGATGCGGAGGCGGCAGAGGACGCGGGTGAGGGTCCGGCAAAGGAGCGGGCGACCGAGGCGATGGCTACGACAAGCAGCACGGCGGCGGCGAGGATTCCAACCAGGCCGGGGAGAGCGCGCTTCCAGGGGAACGGGATGGGCGCGGGGGCCGAAGCTTCGCGGACGACGGCGGTCATGACCGCATCGGCAAAACCGGAAGAGGGAAGGATGCCATCGCTGCCGGGGTCGAGGGCGCGATCGAGATCGACGTCGGTGAGTGGCTGGTTCTGCGGCTGGGCGCTCATATGCGTGCCTCCTTCGTAGGCGGCGGGGTGAAACTTGCCTGTTTCGATGCGCGGGGCGGCCGGGAAAATTTGGCGCGGAGGAGCTCGCGTCCGCGAAAGAGCCGGGCTTTGACGGTGCCTTCAGGGATGCCGAGGGTGCGGGCCGCGGCAGGGACGTCCTGTTCGTGGAAATAGAAGAGGAGGACGGCGTCGCGGTATTTCGGCGGAAGCGCGAGGACGGCGCGGCGGACGGATTCGTCGCGGTTCGATTCTTCGAAGGCCGCAGCGGTGATGCGGGGGTCGGGCGGTTCGGCGATTTCATCGAGCGAAAGCGGCGTGGCAGGCAGGCGGCGGACTTCGGTGCGGTAGAGGTTCGTTGCTACGGAGAAGAGCCAGGTGGAGAAGGCGGAATCGCCGCGAAACTGGGCGAGGTTGCGGAAGGCGCGCAGAAACGCTTCCTGAGCCATCTCCTCGGCACGGCCGCGGTCGCGGCAGAAGCGCCAGGCGAGATTGACGAGGGGCGCCTGCCAGCGGCGGACGATGCCCTCGAAGGCGCGGGTGTCCCCCTGGACGACGCGGGCAATGAGCGCCTCGTCGGTCGCGGAGACTGCGGAAGCGGGTTGGGCGAGATCCGCGTTCAAGCGTGCATTTCCTGGCTGGTAGGACCTGGAACGAGGATGCGCGGTTTCACTTTTTGTGTCGAGGGATTTTCCAGGAAGAATTTGAAACCGCGGAACGAGGAGGCTGGTCGTACCGGGTGAAGCAAGGAACGAATCAGGCAAGGAGGATGCCATGACAGACATTTCCATGGTGGGACCGGAATCGATGGTATTTGTGTTTCTGGCGGTGGGAGCGGTAGCGCTGTTTTCGATGATCTCGGTGGCCACGTGGTCGGAGGCGCGCCGCAAGGAGCGCGAGGCTTACTACAAGAACGACATGCTGAAGAAGCTGGCGGACGCCCAGGGGCCGGGAGCGAACTCGGCGCTGGAGCTGATGCGCGAGGAAGCGCGGATCCTGGGGGCGCGCACAAAGTGGGGGCTGCAGATCGCGGGGCTGGTGACGAGCGCGGTGGGCCTTGGGCTCATGATCTTTCTGGCGGCCCTGTTGGGGGCGAACGGCGTCTGGCTGTGCGGGCTGATTCCCTTTCTGGTGGGGGTAGCGCTGTATGCGGGCTCGTATGTGGTGAAGGCGGGGACGGAATAGCCGGCGGCATTTTGATCCCATGGGAGATTCCACCGCTTCCGGGGAATTACCGAGCGCCACAGCGTGTCTGAATGCGATACAGTCTTCCCGAAAAGTTGTAGTTCGCGCCGCCGGTTTGGCCAGGGCGTTCGCGAATGCTCTCCGCTATAACAGCAAGAAAGATGTGGCTCCAGGAGGACGGAGATCGCCGCCCGCCTTCTGAGCCGAAAATCCTCCCCTTTTGTGCTGGTCTTTCGCCGTCCCGGCCCCTGCCATCATCCGCAATCGCCGGGGACGGCATTGCTGATGTTGTATGGAGCTGCCGGGTTTGCGTCAAAGTCCCCGTGAGGTTGTCCTGCGTTGTGCCTGTGCCGAAGCGCGGGCAGAGCTGCGTTTTGGCCGGGACTGGTCGGCGCTTGCAATCGGTGAAACGCGGGCGGGGCAGTCATGAAGGAACTGCTCTGGGGCACGCGGCCGGAAGACGGCGACGGCGCAGAGCCGCACCCTTTCGTCGCCGGCACCTACGATCCGTTTGCGCCGCCTGCACCCTCGGTCTCGCTCGACCTGCGGGCGTACATCCAGATTCTGCGAAAGGCGCGCTACCTCACGCAGGTGCGGGAGCGGGTGGACTGGAAGCTCGGCATCGGGCGCTGGACGCGGTCACGGCAAAAACCACTACTGTTTGAAAACGTAAAGGATTATCCGGAGCACCGGGTGTTTACGAATGGGCTGGCGAATCCTCTGTGCATTGCCCTGGCGCTGGGGTTCGATGCGGGAACGCCGATCGGGCGCGTGATCGCGCAGGCGCGGAAGCGGCTGAAGGAACCGATCGCGCCCAGGATGGTTCCAACCGGCCCGGTGATGGAGAACGTGGTTCCGGCCAGCGTGCTGGACTTTGCGCAGTTCCCGATGCCGCAGTGGAACGAGCAGGACCGCGGCCGGTATCTGGGGACGTGGCACCTGAACATCAGTCACGATCCGGAAACGGGGCGGCGCGGCATCGGCATGTACCGGATGCGGGCGATCGGCCCGAGACACGCGACCATCAATGCACCGAAGCGCAGCACGCTGGCGCGGCAGATGGCAAAGGCGGAGGCGAAAAAGATGGAGCTGCCGATGGCGGTGGCCATCGGTGCACCGGAGGCGACGGCGATTGCGGCGCGCGCCGTATGCCCGGCGGGGATGGACGCTTTCGATCTGGCGGGAGCCCTGCAGCAGAGGCCGGTGGAGCTGATGTTGTGCGGGCACGTGGAGGCGCCGGCACACGCGGAAATCCTGATTGAGGGATTCGTGCATCCGGAGAAGCGCGTCGAGGATGGTCCGTACTTCGATTATCACGGGCGGCCGAAGACGAATCCGAAAGCCTATCTGTTCGAAGCCACACGCATCATGCATCGCGACGACCCGATTTTTCGCGGCAGCACGCTGGGCAAACCGGGAGCGGAGGATTATCAGGTGCAGGAGTTTCTGGAAGAGCTGAACCTGCCGCATCCGGGCGAGTCGCGGTTGTGGCACTTCATGCACACGCTGTTCAGCTAGACAGCGGCGACCGGCCTGGCCGGAGAGGCACGGAAGTGGCACACGCAGCCCCCTGGCGCGCGCGAGGCGTTGATGCGCTGACCGCACGCCGCCGATAAGCACCTGTGGAGCGGAGTCGCTCCGGGCAGGTGCCGATGTTATCGGTGAGGCTTTGGATGGTGGGCATGCTGATCGCGCCGCTGGTGCCGGCGTTGGTTGCGGGACTTTGGCATTATGCCACTGCGAAGCGGCGGGGACGGGAGGAGCGGGGAGAACACCCGAGGGCGTGCTGATTTTTGCTTGACAGGGGAGGGGGCAGAAGCTATCGTCGCATCTTGCTGTAAACGTTTACCGAAGCAAGAGGCGACGCATGCAAACCGTCTCGAGAAGACAGTTCCTGAAGAAGGCAGGGCAGGCCGGTTTGACCGCCTGCGCGAGCTCGGCGCTGGGCAGGGCCGGATTCGCGCAGAGCCAGGCGCCGACGCGCGTGGTCCTCGACTCCATGCGGCAGATCTCCCCGATCAACCCCCACATCTACGGGTCGTTCCTCGAGCATCTCGGCCGCGCCATTTACGGGGGCATCTACGATCCGCAGTCGAAGTTTGCCGATGCGAACGGGTTCCGCACCGATGTGCTGGCGGAAGTGAAGAAGCTGGGGGTGCCGATCATTCGGTATCCGGGCGGCAACTTCGTCTCGGGGTATCACTGGCTCGATGGGGTGGGCCCGAAGAAAAATCGGCCGACGGTGCTCGATCGCGCATGGGACAGCCTCGAAACGAATCAATTCGGGACGGATGAGTTTGTTACGTGGGCGCACGAGGCAGGCGCCGAGCCGCTGTTCGGGCTGAACTTCGGCACGGGCACGGCGGAGGACGCGGCGGCTCTGGTGGAGTATTGCAATGTCCTGAAGGGAACGAAGTGGAGCGAGCTGCGCCGCGCGAACGGATACGAGCAGCCGCACAACGTGAAGTTCTGGTGCGTGGGCAACGAAATGGACGGGCCGTGGCAGATCGGCCACATGGACGCCCAGGGTTATGGCATGAAGGCCGCCGATGCGGCGCGGCAGATGCGGGCGGTCGATCCGTCGGTGAAGCTGATCGCCTGCGGATCGAGCGGGCCGTTCATGCCGACCTACATCGAATGGGATAGGACGGTGCTGGAACAATGCTATGACGACGTGGATGGCATCTCGCTGCATCGCTACTGGGGCAACACGGACGAGACCCACCACGACAGCCAGATTTATATGGCGATGAACCTGGCGATGGACCGGCAGATCGAGGAAATTGCCGCGGTGTGCGATTCGGTGCGCGCGGAGAAGCGCTCGGGCAAGGCGATGTTTCTCTCCTTCGACGAGTGGAACGTCTGGTATCGGGCGCGCAGCGGCGACGACGTGGACGGGCACGGGAAGTTCGCGCCGCATCTGCTGGAGGAAAAGTACAACCTCGAGGACGCGCTGCTGGTGGGCGGGCTTACCAATTCGCTGATGCGGCATGCCGATCGGGTGCAGCTGGCGTGCCTGGCGCAGCTGGTGAACGTGATTGCGCCGATCATGACGAACGAGAACGGCATTCTCCGCCAGACGATCTATTATCCATACGCCTGGGCCCTGCGCTACGCGCACGGCATCTCGCTCAGCGTGGCTGCGGAAGGGCCAGGCTATGAGGTCGCTGCGCTGGGGCGTCCCATCGAGAGCATCGGGCTGCCGGTGCCCGGCTTCGGCAAAGTGCCGTGGCTCGACGTGACGGCAGTGTGGGATGAGGAGAAGAAAGCGTCGACGCTGTTTATCTTCAACCGCGATCTCCACAACGAGCGCGAGCTGGAGATCGTGTGGCGGGATCTGACGCCGACCGCCGTTACGGCGTTCGAGACGATGACCGGGAGCGATCTGAAGGCGATCAATACATTCGACGATCCGAACCGGGTTGTCCCGCAGACGCTGGACAAACCCGCGCCCGGATCGACGATGACGGTGAAGCTGCCGGCGCGTTCATATTCGGTGCTGGCGCTGAGCGTGTAAGCCGGGTTGCGGGTTCCGGGCGATTCGCCCAGGTCAACAAAGAGCCAGGCAGCAGCCCGGCTCTTTCCTGTGCAGCTCAGGTTTTGGTTAGAACGTGAGTTTAAGAGCGAGCTGCACCAGGCGCGGATTGTTGACGGTCGAGTTGACGGCGCCGAATCCGGGTTGGTTGATGTCGTTAATCGGCATGCCGAACTCGGGGTGGTTGAAGAGGTTGAAGAACTCGGCGCGGAAGTTGAGGCCGGCTTCATGCCAGGGCAGAGCAAAATCCTTGATGGCGGAGAAGTCGGAGTTGACGAAGTCGGGTCCGGTGACGGGAACGCGCGCGGCATTGCCGAGTTCGCCGGCGGGCGGCGCGACGAAGCAGGAGGCATTGATGAACTGATGCTGGCCGTGATCGGCCGAGTAAGGATTGCAGCCGGAGACGCGATTGGGCCGGTTGTAATCGTAGTCGTCGCCGCCCGTATTGAAGAAGACGCCGGACTGATTGTTGCTGTCGATGAGGGGAACGGGGAAGCCGGAAGAGATGCGCTCGATCAGGGTGACCTGCCAGTTGCCGAGGAGGGAGTTGGCCGCGGGGTTCCAGCCGTTTCCGAAGGCCTTACCCTTGCCGAAGGGGAGGTTATAGAGGACGCTGCCGCTGAAGCTTTGATTGAGGTTGATCTGCGAGAGGGACCAGTCGAGGTTCTGCCAGTTCGGCAGGGGGAAGTAAGGAGCGCTCAACTCCGAACCCAGACCATCGGAGAGACCGTTGTCGTACGTGTGCGAGTACGTATAGGCGAGAAGAGCGTAGAGACCGTGTTTCGGACTTTTGGTCTCAGCCTTGACCTGCAGGGAATTGTAGTGCGTGGTGCCGACGTCGCCGTAGAGCAGGATCGCGTTGAAGTTGGGAGGATTGTAGGGATAGATATAAGGCTGGCCGCCGGCCAGGCAACCGAGCGTGTACCCGGAAATGGTTCCGCAACCCGAGGGGCTGTCGGTGTTGAGGTCGTTGCCGATGACGAGAATATGGCCGCCCGTTGAACCGGCATAGCCGGCCGTGAGGACGATGCTGCCGGGCAGCTGGCGTTCGACGTTGACGTTATATTGGTGAACTCTGCCCGGCTGGAAGTTGGTGGGCTGGTAAACGAAGGTTCCCGGGTAGGTGGCCACGGTTTGCGGAGTGGGCAGGGGTGTAAAGCCGGTGGAGGTGGTGAAGCTGAGCTCGGGGGTCTGGCCGAGAGTCGTGGCGCAGTAGGAAGTGGCGAAGGCGCAGCCGGCGGAAAACGTGGCCGGGAACTGATCGGACTCGCCGAGGTCGGGCGGATTCTGCCACAGTCCCTGCGCGCCCTGGTTCCAGGACGAATCGTGGAAGATGCCGAAGCCGAGGCGAAGGACGGTCTTGTCGCTGCCGAGGACCTTCCAGGTGGCGCCGACGCGCGGCTCATAGGCGCCCCAGTACATATTGATACCGGCGGAGCGGCTGACGCCGTTCTGGCCGGCGATCAGGAGCTGACCCGTCTGCGGGATGTAGTCGGACATGCGGTTATGGATTTCGGTAATGGGCGTGGTCATATCCCAGGCCAGGCCGAGGGTGAGGGTGAGGGAAGGAGTCACGCGCCAGTCATCCTCGACGAAGGGCCGAATGATCTTCCAGCGGCGGCCGGTGATGGGGCCGTAATACGTCTGGTCGTGGATGGCCCCTCCGGTCATGCCCATGAGCAGGTCGGCTTCGGAGCTGCCGGGCGCAACGCCGGCACCGCTGAAGTTTCCGAAAGCGCCCACCAGCCAGAAGCCGTCCTGGAATTCTTCTGTGCCGACATTGAGCTGATTGTCGCGGAGATCGATGCCGGTGCGGATTTCATGCTTGCCGCGGATGAGGTCGGCAACGTCCTTGAAGGAGAAGATATCGGTGCCGCCCTGAAACGGAGAGTAGCCGCGATCACCGAGGGACCAATAGCCGCCGTAGACTTCGGCGGAGACCAGACCCTGACTGTAGGAACCGCCGGCGATGGGTGTGCCGGTGGAGGAGCAGCCCAGGTCGGCATAGGGAATGCCGAGTTTGGCCGAGGCGCAGGTGAAGTTCCCCAGCGAATCGATGTAGTCGAAGATGCGGTCGTAGCCCACGGTGGCCTGGTTGAGCGTGGTGGGGGTGAACACGTGGCTCCAGCCGAGAGCGGCGTTGCGGGCGTGGTTGATGAGGTTCTCGTTGCTGCCGAAGGCGTTGGATTCAGCCAGGGTGGGCGCGCCGCCGGGAACGTAAGAGAATGCCTGGTCGTAACTGAAGCGGGCAAAGGCACTGTCTTTGGCAGTGATGGTTTCGTCCATGCGAATATCGAATTTGGTTTCGTTGAGCTGGCGCACGGGCTCGCTGACGTAGTTATATCCGAGGGCAGTATTGCTGGCGTTGGGGGTGGGATAGATGTCGATCATGGCCTTGCCGACGGGATCGATCAGGTTGGAAGGGATCTTGTTGCAGTTGGTTCCGGCGGCCTGGCTGCCGTCGGGATTGGCGGGGATCGGGTTTCCGGAGGCATCGCACTGGAAATAGGGATTGGCGGCGCCGACCATATTCGGATTGGCAATGGCGGCCACAAAACTGCCGCTCGCGGAGACGGGGTTGCCAAAGGGATCGGCGGAAAAGTCGCCGGAGCGCATGGCCAGGGAGGGAATGAGGCCGGTGAAAGTGATGCCTTCGCGCTGATCCTTCTGCTCGCCATCGACAAAGAAGAACAGCTTGTTGCGGCGGAGCGGCCCGCCGAAGGAGCCGCCAAACTGATTGAGGTTGAACTTCGGCGTTGTGACGTCAAAGTCGCCTTTGGCGTCGAGGTCGGTGTTGCGGACGAATTCGAAGAGCGAGCCGTGAAAGTCGTTCGTGCCGGATTTGGTGGTGACGAGAACGGTAGGCCCGGCGCGGGTGCCAAATTCCGCCGAGTAGGTATAGGTGAGAACTTTGAATTCCTGGATGTCATCGATGGAGGAGAAGACGCCGATGCCGCCGGCGGTGAGCTCGTTGTTGTCGACCCCGTCCAGGAGCCAGTCGGTGCTGTTGGGGCGAGAGCCGCCCACCGATAACGAGAACGATCCGCGCGCCGCCACTTCGCTGTCGCTGCCGGAAGTGAAAAAGCTGTTGGGATTGGTTTCCGCCGTAGCGCCGGCGGTGAGAGTGGCGAGTTGCACGAAATCGCGGCCGTTCAGAGGCAGGTCCGCGACTTCGTGGGCCGTGATCACCTGGCCGAGGGAGGGGTTGGCGGTCTCCACGGCAACCGCCGAGCCGGAAACGTTCACGGTGGTGACGACGGTGGCGGGTGTGAGGGTGAAGTCGAGTTCACGGGCTTCGTCCACCTGGAGCTGCAGGTCTTTGGTTTCGGTGCTCTGGAAGCCGCTGGCATCGACGCGCACGTTGTAGGTGCCAACGGGCAGCAAGGGGACGTCGTAATGTCCCGTCGGGTCGGTCTTTACGGCGCGGACCTGCCCCGTTGTTTGCGAAGTGACGGTGAGGGAAGCGCCGAGAACCGCCGAGCCGGATTTGTCGACGATATTGCCGGAGAAGCTGCCTCGCGCCTGTGCGTGCAGGGCGGGAGAGAAAGCCAGCGCCAGAGCGAAGACAGCGGCGATGGGCAAGAAGGCCTTTGCGGTCAGGATTTCAGCGCGTTTCCGGCAGCTTGAGAAAGACTGTACTTTTGTCAGGATGGAATGCATCGCTACCCTCCCTTTTCAATTCGCTGGCGGGTCTGCCTGGCTTCGGGAAAATGTTCTGCGACGGAAATGTGAAGACTGGATGACTCACTGTAAGAACAGTTCGGCCTCGTGTCAACGAAGGTTTTGCTGCGCGAGAGGGTTGGTTGAA
>DATJNE010000080.1:0-14087 GCA_035508305.1 Acidobacteriaceae bacterium
TACATCTTGTACTTCCCTAAATCCTCGTCGCCCAGGTTTTCCAGCCACTTCCGCACGTCCTGTTCGGTGGGCTGCGTTTCGGCGGCATTGGGCAGCACCTTCGCCGCGTGCAGCACTTCTTCGGCGACAAAGATCGGGCAATCCGAGCGCAGGGCCAGAGCGAGCGCATCCGAGGGCCGCGCGTCGATCGCCACAATCTCGCCGTTCTGTTCCATCCAGATCACCGCGTAAAACGTGTCTCCCCGCAGTTCCGACACCACCACCCGCTGCACCTGCGCGTTCAGACCCATCACCACGTTCTTCAGCAAATCGTGCGTCAGCGGCCGCGCGGTGGTTGCCTTCTCCACCTCCAGCTGAATGGCATTCGCCTCGTACAGCCCCACCCAGATGGGCAGCACCGCCTCGCTCTTTGGATCTTTCAGGATCACGACCGGCATATTCGTCGATGGATCGACCATCAGACCGCGAATTTTCATTTCTACTTCCATCGTGTCCCCCGCTGCTATGCCTGTACCGCTTCTCCCACCAGACTGTTTGGAAACGCCTTTGTCACACGCACGGATACATAAACGCCCGGCGCCGGAGCAATCGGCTGCACCGTGGTGAAGTTCAAGGTCTTGTTCTGCGATGTGCGACCGACGATCTGGCCGCGCGCGGGATTCACTCCCTCCACCATCGCCTCCAGGATCTCCCCCACATGCTTCTCGTAATTCACACGCTGGATTTCGCGCTGCCGGTCCAGCAGCACCTGCAGCCGCTTTGACTTCTCCTCGTCGGGGATGGAGTCGGGCATGGACAGCGACGGTGTGTTGGGCCGGGGCGAATACTTGAAAGCGAACACGCCGTCATATTGCACCTCGGCCAGCAGCGACAGCGTCTCCTCGAAGTCCTCCACGGTCTCGCCCGGAAACCCTGCAATCACGTCGGTCGTCATGCTGATCGCTCGCTGCGCGCTCCTGATCCATGCGATGCGCTCCAGGTACTGTTCGCGCGTATACTCCCGGGCCATCGCGCGCAATACCTTCGATGATCCGCTCTGTACGGGAAGATGCACGTGGTCGCAGAGAGAGGGCACGGCGTCGATCGCTGCGACGATGTCCCGCGTAAAGTCCCGGGGATGCGAGGTGGTGAAACGCACGCGCCGGATCCCGGGCACTTCGCCCACGGCGGCCAACAATTCGGCAAAACTGCGCTTGCCTTCCGGATCGCGATACGAATTCACGTTCTGGCCCAGCAACTGGATCTCGGTGAAACCCGCATCGGCCATGCGCCGCGCTTCGGCCAGCACCGATTCCGATTTGCGGCTGCGCTCCTTGCCGCGCGTATAGGGAACCACACAATAGGCGCAGAACTTGTCGCAGCCTTCGATGATCGTGATGTATCCGCGATGCGGGTTCGACCGCGCCGTGAACTCGGTCTCGAAGGTCTCGTCCGTCTGGCGGTCGTCAAGCCCGGTCACCCGCGTCGCACCCTGTTCGATCTGCACCAGCATCTCCGGCAGCCGGCGATACGACGCCGACCCCGACACCAGCGACACATACGGCGCGCGCTCGAAGATGCGTTCGCCCTCCTGCTGCGCCACGCATCCGAGGACGCCGAAGCGTTTGCCCTGCTTGTAGAGCGCCTTGTAGTCGTTCAGGCGGTGAAAGACCTTCTGCTCGGCTTTGTCGCGGATGGAGCAGGTATTGTAGAGGATCAGGTCCGCTGCCTCCTCGGTTTCCACCCGGCTGTACCCCTGCTGCTCCAGCGTGCCGATGACTTTTTCCGAGTCATGCACGTTCATCTGGCAGCCGAAGGTCTCCAGATAGAAGGTTTTCTGCCCCGCCATTCCCCGAGTATAACGGAGGAGGCACCGGCGCCGTCAGTACCCCACGAGCGTCACATCAATAAGATGACTATGGAAACGACCGACGATCGTGATCGCTGGAACGCCAAATTTCTTGCCGGCGAAGCGCAGTCTGCTGAACCCGATCCGCTCCTGATCGAAATCTGCGAGCGCTTTCGCCCGGGGTGCGCTCTGGATCTTGCCGGCGGCGCCGGCCGTCACGCGTTGTGGCTGGCATCGCGCGGCTGGAACGTCACACTGGCCGATGTTTCCGATGAAGGTCTTGCCATCGCGAAACAACGCGCAACCGAATCGGGTGTTGCTCTTGCGATTCGTCGCGAATCGGCAGGGGAAACCCTGGCATGGGCCGCCGCTCACCAGCGTTTCGACCTGATTGTCGTGTGCTGGTGTCTGCTGCGCGAACTGTTCTCTGCCCTCCCCGGCGCGCTGGCTGCCGGGGGTTTGCTGATCTACAAGACCTATACGTCGGATCACCTGCGCTACCAGGAAGGACATTCGCTGCGCTCGGCGCTCCATCCGGGTGAGCTTCGCAGCGCATTTCCGGCGCTGGAGACGATTCTCGACCGCGAAAGCAACGGCGTCGCAGAGCTGGTCGGGCGACTCCAGTAACCCGCAGCATCCGGACAACGTCGTGTTTTGCCAGCGCTCTGCGGAGACCGAGGCTTCTCGCGGCCCCGATCCGCCGGAAAAGCGCAGGACCGCCGCCCACTGCCCCTTCCGCTCATCCTGCCAGACAACCTGGCCGCCCAGCACGCGTGCGATCGTTCCCGGCGGCAGGTCGCGATGGAAGTCGAAATACCTCGTATCAAATTTCTCGTTCCAGCGCCGCAGGCCGAGCCACAAATGGGGCGGATCGTATTTCGTGGAGAAAACCAGCGCAGCGGAGTAGTCCCGAGGACCCCCTGCGGCTTTTGCAATCTCACGGGCCGAGAAGTTGTCGATCGTGACCACCGGTATCGGCTTCGTGACATAACCCAGTTCCGGCTTGCTCAGTTCGTCGCTCGCCGGCCAGGCGGTCAGCACCGTCGCTCCCGGCATCTCGGTCTCAATCTCCTGAACGGCCGCCTGCTGCAGGCGAATCACCGTCGCATATTCAAGATTGTCTTCGGGGGCAAAGCGATAGGGCGGATTGACGAACAACCCGAGAACAAAGGCCGCCGCGCTGAGCGCTGCCAGCGCCGGCCACAAACGCAAACGGCGTCGAAATGTATGGACGCACAGCAGCAGGATCAGGGGATACAGCGGAAGCAGGTAGCGGGTCAGCAGTGCTCCGCCCAATACGGAGAAGAACACCACGTTCGCGCCGATCACCGCAAAAAAGACCGCCTGCTGCTCCCCTGGAATACGTGCTCGTAACGGTGACAAATGGCCAGTCTCTCCGGCGCCGACCTCGCTCTCCCGCAGCGGCGGCAGCAGCAGACAGCCCAGCGCGGCCAGCACCGGCACAAAAAGATTCATATGCAGCGTCACGTGCATGGTGCGATGCAGGAACGCCAGAAGAATCCGCAGCGGCGTCAGCGTTTCCGTCGCGTTGTAGCGCAGGTACTGCGGATTACCGAAGACAAAACCGGTTCTTCGCCAATAGTAGAGATACCACGCGGCCAGCGGAACCACGGGCAGGAACAATGCCGTGACCCGCGAGGCGGAATGGCGGCCTGTACCTCGTCCCGCGGTTGCGATGCGGATGAGTTCCCACACCGCCAGCGCCAGCGGCGTCACGATGGCCGTCTCCTTCGACAACGCGGCCAGTGAGAAGCAGACAGCCGCAAGCCACCGCCGGCCCTCCAGCCAGAACGCCAGTGCCCACAGCGTCCCGGCGGCCGCGAAAAGATCGGCATGCGCCAGCGAGCTCTGCGCAAAGAAGACCGGATAGAGCCCGGTGAGCAGCACCGTCGACAACGCCACCGACGGTCTGCCCGTCGCGACCATGGCCAGCCGCCACACCGCGGTCAGAGCCGTTGCGGCGACCGCGCACATCGCGGTCCGCGTCACCCAGGGGGCA
Organism: Acidobacteriaceae bacterium; assembly: GCA_035508305.1. GTDB lineage: Bacteria > Acidobacteriota > Terriglobia > Terriglobales > Acidobacteriaceae > Palsa-343. Next base: position 3,849 of record DATJNE010000080.1, read on the forward strand.
AAGACCAGAACCTTCCACCACGCCGCAAGATAAACGGACGGCAGCGGGGGATGCGCATTCGATAATGTCGAAAAAGGGATCAGCGAGCCGGTGCGGAAAACATCCCAGGCTGCGGGGACATAATAGCCTGCTTCGTCCCAGTAGTAAGGCAGACGCAGCAACGGCGCATGCGCGGCCAGCACCGCGGCCAATGCAGCCGGCAGGATCACCCACCAGGGAACGCCTCGATCCGCTTCGCTTCCCCGGCCGGACTTCGCTGGCGCCGGCTGGCTCAAGGGCGTGATCAGTGCACCGGCCCTTTGGGCGGCTGCGGCTCAAGGGCCAGGGTCCCGAAGGTCTGCTCGTACTGCGCCAGGTTCTGTCCCAGGATATTCCACAGAGCCTTGGCCTGCTGCGGGCTGAGGTAGACGCCCAGCGTGTTGTTGACGTTCACCTGCTCGGGCGCTTCCTGATGCACGAGGCCGAACACCAGCAGAAAATCCCACACGCTCACACGCACCTGGACGCTGTTGGAGTAGATCTCGCGGTATTCCTCGCTCTGAGTCAGCTGAATCTTGGGCTGCGATGGATTCATAATCCCTACCAGACTACCGCACCGGTTGGCCCACGCCTCCGCGCTTCCGCTGTCTGGAAAGCCGTCAGCGAACCGGCAGACCCACGAGCCGTTCCGGACTCGGCGCTCAACGATTGCCAGGTTGCATGAAAGTTCTCACCGCTTATCTCACGCGAGCGACGCTTCTCATGCTCCAAAAGGACCTGACGAAACTGTAATGTCGGTGTCACGCTCCTGTGCGGCACCGCTTTCTAATCTCCCTTCGGTGGCGAAGTCGTTCGTGCCGGGCGTTACAAAGCCATTACAGCTCGTCCGCATATCTCTGGTGTCCGCGAAATCCAGTGGCGCTTCTGCTGTGCCCCTGATGTCGCGCCGCTGATTCCGGTTCGTGATGAAAGAAACCGAAGGGGAGAATAGCCATGTCCCGAAAAGCGTTTCAATCCGACTCTCTGATCCAACGTCTGCGTTTGTTCGCCAGCCTGCTGGCGATTGGGGTGAGCCTGCCGGCATTCGCACAGTCGGTACCGTTCCCGACCTACACGCCTGGCCAGAACACGAGCGCGACCACCGGCCCGACCTACTCGAACCCGTTGCCCAACCCGTGGGTCGTCGGCGACGGCGCGATTCTTACCCCCGCCGGCACGCAGGTTTACCTCGGCACCACGACCCGCGCCAAGTCGATCGCCCTGAACCCCACCGGCAATCACACCGCCGCGGTTCTTCAAATGGGCGCCCCCCAGGCCGTCACGATCTTTAACACGCAGACGGGCGCCGTCCTGCAGAACTACAGCGTCCCGTACACGAACTCCACGGGTGGGACGAGCTACGACGCAGACGGCAGCGATACCGGCATCGCCTACACGCCGGACGGCAAGTACCTGCTGTTCAGCCAGGACGGCAATTCGTACTATGGCAGCTTCAAGCAGGGCGGCTTCGTCGCCATCGCCAGCGTCAATCCAGCGACGGGCCTGCTGACAAGCTACGCCCGCGTCAACGTTCCCATGGACGTGAACGCGAGCGGGGCTCTGACCACGGTTACGTGCTTCCCGAACAGCCCGGGGGGGACCAACGGCAGCTTTGACATTCCCTGCGGCTACTCGGTTTCGGCGTTCTCCGATGGCGTATTCACGTCCTATCCCACGGGCATCGCGGTGTCGTCCGATGCGAAGACCGCTTATGTGGTGCTGGACAATAACAACACGCTGACCAAAATCGATCTGACCGCGGCCACCCCGGTCGAGGGCGCCGAGGTTCGCGTCGGGAACGTCCCGGAAAACGTCGTGATCTCGCCGGATGGCAAGACCGCCTACGTCTCCAACGAGGCCGGGCGGATCGCTAAGGCAGGTGATTTCCAGGAGTACTCGAACGGCACCCCGGTGGTCGCCGATTATCCGACCGGCAGCGCGGCCCGGGGTACCGTTTCCGTGGTCGATCTGGCCTCGTTTACGGTCACGGCCAGCATCCCGACGGGACGGCACCCGACGGGCATGGCGTTCTGGCGGAACTATCTGCTGGTGGCCAATACCTACAGCGACAGCATTTCGGTCATTGACACGACGATCAACCAGGAGGTGCGGAAGATCGACCTCGGGCTTCCGATCCGCGTGCCGGGCGAGAACAAATCGGCCTACGGCGCCGGCCCGAACTCCATTGCCGTCGATCCTGACCGCGATGTTGCCTACGTCGCGCTTTACAACGCCAATGCGATCGCGGTGGTCGATCTGCACGAGGGCGCCTGGAGTCCGGTCCTCGGCATGATCCCGGTGGGCTATGCGCCCGCCTCGGTGGTGCTGGACAAGGCCGACGACACGCTGCTGGTTGGGAACGACAAGGGCATCGGCACGACGGGGTACGGCGTGCAGCCTCCTCCGACGACGTCGGCGGAAAATTCATACGCCACGTATTACGACGTGAGTGCCTTTAACACCCACCAGGACCTTGGGACGGTCAGCATCGTTCCCATTCCCGATCGCTCGACCCTCGATGCGATGACGCAGCAGGTCTTCCAGAATAACCACTGGGATCTGGCGCAGAATATCTGGTCGGCAGGAGGAGGCAACCCGTGGAACCGGCCTGCCGCGATACCGGCAAGGATCGGGGACCCTTCGAAGATCAAGCATGTGTTCCTGATCATTCGTGAAAACCGCACCTACGACCAGATGCTGGGCGACGTGGTCGGAGGCAACGGCGATCCGAGTCTGGCGGTGTTTGGCGACGATTCGACCTATGCCCTGTACCCCGTCGTAACGCCCGACATGCACGCACTGGTGCAGCGTTTCCCCCTTCTCGACAACTTTTACGACCCGAGCCGCCAGTCGGCCGACGGTCATAACTGGATCGTGCAGGCGATGGCGCCCTATGGCGACGACATTCAGTCTCCCGACTGGCTTCGTGACTATCCCTCCAACGGCGGCGACGCCATTGCTTATCAGAAGACGGGCCACCTGTGGGACGTGGCGGTGAAGGCCGGCGTCTCGTTCAAGAACTACGGCGAGTATGTCGAGTACAACACGTTCACCGTGCCCGGCTGCACTCCGAATAACTACACTCTGAATAACAGCTATTCCGGGACGGTTCCCCCGATAGCTCTGCCCTTTAATGTCTCGAACAGCTGCGAGCCGAGCTGGACCCAGTTCTACAACGACACCCTGGAATACGAGGCCGGCAACGAGTCACAGCTGCAGTATTACAACGACATCGGATCGGTCACGCCGCTCCCGAACCTGATGAAGCACACGGTCCAGAACTTCCCACAGTTCGATCTGGGCATCCCCGACCAGTACCGCGTCGATGTCTGGGACCAGGACTTCAATAAGGACGTGGCGGCCGGTACGGTGCCCCAGCTGGAATTTATCTGGATCATGTCCGACCACACCACCGGCCCGCCCAACGCGACAGCGGAACAGGCCGATAACGACCTGGCCGTTGGGCGCATTATCGACTACATCAGCCACAGCCCCGTGTGGAAGGACTCGGCGATCTTCATCGAGGAGGACGACGCGCAGAACGGCGTCGACCACGTCGACGGTCACCGCAGCCCGGGATACGTCGTCAGCCCCTACGTCCATCAGAAGGTGAACTCCGATGGCACCGGGGCCGGGGTCACCGAGGAAAGCACCTTCTACACCCAGGTCAATATGACCCGCACAATCGAGCAGATCCTCGGTCTGAAGCCGATGAACCAGAACGACCTCGTCGCCTCGCCCATGAGGACCCTGTTCGTCGACAACCCGCCCACGCGGAACTTCCTGCCCTGGGCGCACGTGCCCAACCAGGTCCCGCTGTGTTACGGCGTAACCGGATATGTGGCCCCGACCAACATCCCCGCAAGCCTCAACACCTGCAGCACCACCGCAACGGCGGCCCTGCCGGACAGCCCTGAGGTCAAAGCTCTGCGCGCTGGCTGGATGAAAATGAAGAAGCAGGTCTTCGCCGCCAGATATCACATGCCCGACTCCCTGGACCCGGACACCGTCAGCCACTTCGACTGGTACGATGCCACCGGATATAAAGTCCCCTTCCCGGGCGAAAAGAAGGTTCGTCCGGCTAGCGACTTCAGCCATCGCAAGGCGCCCGCCAGCGCCGATCTGGACGACTGATCGCAGTTTCACGGCTGTATCGGCCCTCTCTCCGATGACCGGGGAGAGGGCCTCTTATTTTGTGCCGGAACGCGAACGTTTCGTCGATCCGGGCACGAATCGGACAAGAACGGCAGCGTCCGGTCGCCGGATTCGCGCAATATCGCCTTTCGTGAAACCTTAATATCGGCGTGATGCGGTCCTAACAATCAGCGATTACAAAACCGTCATCTGTTGGTGTGCAGAGTTCGATGCGGCCCGATCCAATTGCTGACGACTTCTTCCGATCGTGACTCGCCTGCTTGAAGAGTGCTCCTCGAACCTGAGCTGAAGGAGCCCTGATCGGTTTTACGTTTCCCCCTAACCCACGACCCGAACGACGCCGGACCCGCAATCGGTAATCCTGAATCCACTTCCGGAATTGCAGCCAACGCGGCGCTGTTCGCACATTTGGACAGAGTGCGCAGAAACGCGCACCAGACCTGTGCCCGACAATAGTTCTTTCCGGAGGGGCCCCATGCACCGCCATACGCAGAAGAAACCTTCTTTGCTCCGCACCCGGTTTGCTGCGCTTCGAACCCTTCGCGCTCTCGCTTGTCTGGGCGCCATGTTTTTTGCCGCCCATCTGTCCCTGGGGCAGGTGGACCGCAGTAGCTTGAGCGGCACCGTGACGGATCCCTCCGGCCGCGTGCTCCCGGAAACCCATATCGCCGCCGTCGACAATGCGACCGCCCTGCGCCGCGAAGCGGTTTCCGGCCCGACCGGCAACTACAGCATCCCCGATTTGCCGGTGGGCGTTTACACCGTCACCTTCGAGCACCCGGGCTTCGCGAAGCGCGAGTTTCTCGATGTCGAGCAGGTCATCGCCAGAACCCGCACCCTCGATGCCACGCTCCAGGTTTCCGGGGGCCAGGAGCGCGTGGAAGTTTCCCGCGCCACCGCACTGATGGATCACAGCACCAGCGCGGTCACCGGCCTGATCGAAAGAACCCAGGCCGACGAACTCCCCCTCAACGGCCGCGACTGGTCGGCCCTGACCGCCTTCGTCCCCGGCGCCATTGACACCGGCGGCAGCAACCAGCGCACCATTCGCTTTGCCGGACGTGGCCTCGACGACAGCAACTTCACCTACGACGGCGTGGATGCCACCAATATCGTCAATCAGACGCAGCGCCAGTGGGTCCGCCTCGCCATTCCCCTCGATGCCATCCAGGAGTTCCGCGTCGATACGCTCATGGCGACCGCCGAGGAAGGCGCCACCGGCGGCGCCCAACTGGACGTGACCTCGCCCTCCGGCACCAACCGCTTTCACGGGCGCCTCTTCGAGTACCTGCGCAATGACTTCTTTGATGCCCCCGTGCCTGCATGGGCCTCCAACGGTGAAGCCGAGCAGCCCCTTCGCCTGAATCAGTTTGGCGGAGCGGTGGGCGGTCCGATCGTCCGCAGCAAGACCTTCTTCTTTCTCGCGTCGGAAGCCTACCGCCAGAACTGGGGCTATCCGGTGAGCGGCGACGTGCCCAGCCCCTCCCTCATCGCAGGCGTTCCCACCACCTCGCCGGTGTATTCGATCCTTCACGGATATCCAACCGCGGGTCCAAAGGCGTTTCTCACACCCTGGACGCCCGCCAGCGATCCCGGCGATCCCCACTACATGGACTACGACCTGCTCACCTGCGCATGCACGCAGGTGGTCAACGAAAGCTCGGCGATGATCCGGCTCGACCAGCATTTCACAGAGAAGACCACCGCCTTTTTGCGGTTCAACTACGACCGCTCGGCCGATACGCAGCCCCTTTCCGCTTCTGCGACCGATCTGCAGCAGAAGGTTTCCGCGCCTGTAAATGGGGCGCTGGAATTGCTCCACGTCTTCAGCCCCCGCTTCGTCAACGAGGCCAAAGCGGGCTTCAACCGCTCCACCGACAACCAGTACAACTTCAGCGATTCCGGCATTACCTACCAGGTCGCGGTGGCCACCGGCCCCGGCCCGGGATTTGTCACCGAGAATTACGACTACACCAGCATCTACGTCGGCAATTCCTTCTCCGCAATCGACAACATCGTGTGGGCCCGTGACCGCCATACCCTGAAAGCCGGCTTCGAGTTCCGCCGCATCCAGCTGAACCAGGAATACGGACAGCACGGAAAACTCACCTTCTCCACCATCGAGGCTCTCGCCAACAATGTCGTAAAGAAGGCCTCTCTCACCGGCGCGCTGCCCGTCAACGATTTGCGCAAGAACGATTACTTTCTGTACGCCCAGGATGAGTTCAAATGGCGTCCGAACCTTGTCCTGAATCTCGGCCTGCGCTACACCATCTTCGATTTGTTTGACGAGGCCCATGGCAAGGCCAACCCCTTCGACTTCGCCACCTGCGGCGCCCAGGGATTCTGCGGCGTTGGCGCCAGCTTCGGCCAGCAGAACTACGGCGATGTCGATCCCCGCGTCGCCTTCGCCTGGACGCCGCGGAAGGGCGGGCAAACCGTATTCCGCGGCGGATTCGGCATATACCACGAAGACGGACAGCTCGACGATCAGAACCTTCCGGCCAAGAACGAAGTCCCCTCCTATGCGGCCACTGGCAGTTCCGGCACACCCCTGTCTTACCCCGTCGCATTCGGCGCCGGCGCCATTTCCCCCAACGCTGAACAGCGCAACCGCAGGGATACCTATGTCGAGCAGTGGAGTTTCGCGGCGCAGCGAGAGCTGCCGGCGGGCTTTGTCGGCACGGTCTCGTACCTGGGCAGTCATGGCGTGCATCTTCTGGAAACCAACGTGGTGAACCTGATCGATCCGGTCACCGGAGTTGTGCAATACCCGGCCTTCGCGCCGGCCATCGGCTGGCGCGGCTCCGTGGGCATGAGCTCCTATCACGGTCTCTCTGTGGCCATGCGGCGTTCCTTCTCACGTGGCCTCCTCGTCACGGCCAATTACATGTGGTCCCACGAGATCGACAACGGTTCCAATGGCAGCGGCGATGGCGACGAGATCTCGCCGCAGAATCCGTTATGCCTGCCCTGCGAGACGGCCAGCGGCGCCTGGGATGCCCGCCATGTCGTCAACGGTAATGCCGTCTGGCAACTGCCCTTCGGCGCCGGTAAACCCCTGCTGAACCAGCGCGGCCTTGCCAACGCCGTCGCCGGCGGCTGGGAACTGACCACCGCCGCCCTGGCGCGCACCGGCTTCCCGGTCAATGTCCTTATGCCTTCCAGTTACACGGCCGCCGATGGAGCCTCCGGCACCGAGCGCCCCGATCGGGTTCCGGGCGTCTCCCTCACACCCCCCGGCGGCAGAACCGTGACGGAGTGGATCGATCCCGCGGCCTTTGCCGCCCCGGCCGGAGAGTTCGGCACCGCGCCGCGCAACCTCCTCGCCGGGCCCGGCACCTGGCAGATCGACATGGGCGCCGACAAATCCTTCTCCGTGTCCGAGCGCGGACGCCTGGAGTTCCGCGCGGAAGCTTACAACATCTTCAATCACCCCCAGCTCGGCCAGCCGCAGGCAACCTGCAGTTTTTCCACTTCTTCTCCGGGGTGCCTGAGCGGATTTGGCGCCATCACCACCACGGTGAACTTGAACGTGTCGCCCATAACTCCGGTGGGGTCGGGAACGCCGCGCGAGATGCAGTTTGCCCTGCGCTTTGAATTCTGATGCCCGGCCCAACACCGCTGCGCACGGAGGACAGATACCCCATGAAAATCCTGATCGTCGAAGATGAGCTCAAGACCGCCAGGTTCCTTCGCAAGGGGCTTTGCGAAGCCGGCTACGTGGTGGACGTCGCCGGCGACGGCGTCCAGGGGCTCTACCTGGCGCTCGAAGTCGACTTCGACCTGATCGTCCTCGATGTGATGCTCCCCAAACTCGACGGCTGGCAGGTGCTGGGGCGCCTGCGCGACGCCGGCCGCAAAGCCCAGATCCTCATGCTCACGGCATGCGACGCGGTGCACTACCGGGTGCAGGGGTTTGAACTCGGCGCCGACGATTACTTGATCAAGCCCTTCGCCTTTTCCGAGTTGCTGGCACGCGTGCGTTCGCTCCTGCGCCGCGCGGCGCCGCGGGTTTCCGATACTCTGCGCGCCGCCGATCTCGAAATCGACCTGTTACGCCACCGGGCCACCCGTGCCGGCCAAAAGCTGGACCTCACCGCCAAGGAATTCCTGCTGCTGACGCTGCTGGCGCGTCGCGCCGGCGAAGTGTTGTCGCGCACCCTCATTGCGGAAATGGTCTGGGATATGAATTTCGACAGCGATACCAACGTGGTCGATGTCAACGTGCGGCGGCTGCGCAGCAAAGTCGACGATCCGTTCCCGGTCAAATTGATTCAAACCGTCCGCGGCGCCGGCTACGTGCTCGAGGCCGAACTCTAGGTTGACCGTGGCGCCTGTGCACAAAACCCTGGCTTTCCGGCTCGCCGCCACCTACTCTCTGCTCGGGCTGCTGCTCCTGGTGCTGGCCACCGGCGGCCTCTATATCGTTCTGCGCATCGAGCTGGACAGAAGCACCGATCTTTTTCTCGCCGACAAACTACACGTGCTCCGCACTCTGCTCCACGACCGCCCTGGCGACATCGACGGGCTGCGGGAGGAAATCGAGCTCGAGTCCGCCGCCCGCCGCTATCAGCATTTCTATATTCGCCTTCTCGATGAACACGGCGTGCCCATCCTGACCACCCCCGGCATGGCGCAGCAGCTCGATCTTGCCAGGCTCGTCAGGCGCATCCGCGGCCGCCCCGAGCATCTGCTTTCCATGACCGGCAGAAATGGCCAGGCTTTTCGCGTCACCAGTGCGTCCGCCGCGGTGGGCAACTCGCCCGATCGTGTCGATACCATTGAAATCGCGATTGACGTCGCTCAGGAAGAAGCCCTGCTGGGCCGCTACCGGTTCTGGTTCTGGGCCATTCTGCTGGCCACCTCCGTTCTCTTTCCCCTCGTGGGATACGGGATCGCACGCCGCGGCATTCGCCCCGTCGAAGAAATTGCCGCCACCGCCCGCCGCATCACATCCACCAATCTCCGCGAAAGAATCTGGGCGGAAAACTACCCGTCCGAACTCGCTTCCCTCGCTGCAACCTTCAACGCGATGCTGGTTCGTCTGGAAGAGTCCTTTGCCCAGATCTCCCGGTTCACGGCAGACATCGCTCACGACCTGCGCACCCCCATCAACAACATCCGCGGCGAAGCCGAAGTCGCCCTGGCCCGCGCCCGTACCGTCGAGGAGTACCGCGACGTACTCGAGTCGTCCCTGGAAGAGGCCGTCCGGCTTTCCGATCTGATCGGAGACCTCCTCTTCCTCGCCCGCGCCGAGAGCCCCCTGGCCGACCTGCACCGCGAGCCTGTCAATGTCGGTGACCTGCTGTGCGCGGTGCGCGAATATTACGAAGCTACCGCCTCCGGCGGCGGCATCTCTCTGGTTGCCGCCGGCGATGCGGCGCCCGTCGTCGCCGCTCTGGACCGGCCTCTCATGCTGCGCGCGGTCAGCAACCTCGTCTCCAACGCAATCGCCCACACCCCGCCGGGAGGCTCCGTCACCATGGCGGCACGGGCCGCTCCGGCCGAGGTGTGCATCCAGGTCTCCGATACCGGCGCCGGCATCCCGGCCGAAGCGCTGCCCAGGGTTTTCGATCGCTTCTTCCGTGTCGATCCTTCCCGCTCCCGCACATCACCCGCAACCATCTCGCCGGGGGCCACTTCGGGGGGAACCGGGCTGGGTCTGGCCATCGTGCAGAGCATCATGACGCTTCACGGCGGCACGGCAACCATCGCCAGCCATCCCGGACGCGGAACCTGCGTCACGCTGCATATGCCGCTCCCGGGCTGAAGAATCTCTTTGCCCGGCGATGGCCGTGCCGATCCGCCCCCTGTCGCGGAGCGGGCCGGACACGCTACGATACAGATGACCATGCGCTGCGCTCACCTGGCACCGTCGCACACCCCATCGGCCGTGGACCCGGCCGGGGGCGCCACCACGGCCACCGCCTGTTCCGGAGCCGAGAGCGCAGGTCTTACGTCATTGATTCTGAACGTGCGAAAGTGGCGGAACTGGCAGACGCACCAGACTTAGGATCTGGCCCTCGCAAGAGGATGGGGGTTCGAGTCCCCCCTTTCGCACCA
>DATJNE010000081.1:0-8845 GCA_035508305.1 Acidobacteriaceae bacterium
CGCCGCATCCGCGGCGACAGCATCGTCTCGGTCTGGTTCAGCAACTATAAAGAGCCATTCAGGACACCGCCGGCTGCCATGGCGGAGACGCTGGCCGGGCTGCGCGTCGGCCGCTTCTATCGCGTCGGCAAACACATCGTCGCCGACCTGACAGCGAAGTCTTCCCGCGCGGTCAGGGCGCAGTGGATTGTCCATCTCGGCATGACGGGCCGGCTTCTCGTGTCGAAACCCGAGGTCCCGATGCCCCGGCATACGCACGCCAGCCTGCGTCTGGCCTCGGGGCGCGAGCTGCGCTTTGTCGACCCCCGCCGCTTCGGACGTCTGGAGCTGAACACCGGCGCCCCCTTCACCGGACCCGGCCGCGAACCGCTCACCATCTCGCCGGACGATTTCGTCGCGCTCTTCCGCGGGCGCAAACTCGCCATCAAAGCCGCCCTGCTGAACCAGTCGCTGCTGCAGGGAGTCGGCAACATCTATGCCGACGAGAGCCTTTTCCGGGCGAAGATTCGCCCCACGCGGCGGGCGGGGCGGCTCCCGCGCGAGTGGCTCGACCTTCTGCGGCGCGCGCTCCGGACCGTCCTGCAGGCGGCGATCCGCGCCGGGGGCTCTTCGGTCTCCGACTATGTCGACGCGGACGGCGAAGCGGGGTTCTTCCAGATCCAGCACTGCGTTTATGGCCGGGAGGGGCTGCCCTGTCGGGTCTGTGGGACGCCGATCCGGCGCATCGTTCTGGCTGGCCGGGGGACGCACTTCTGCCCGCATTGCCAGACCTGATCCGGAGTGGGGCAGGGCCAATCAAGGACCAAAGTAGTCCCACTCCGGTGTTATGGATTTCCGGACCGCTGGTTCTGCGTTCTACGGGAATCGGAATGAACAGGACCTGCCCACTTTTGCTAACCCATTGATTTCACGAGCTCAGTCGAACGGACCGTCAATTGCAAACTACCTAGGCGCCAGCGACGCATAAGCTCCTGCAAGGGGGCTGGTGCGAACGAGAGATTCCGGCCGACGAGAGCATCATCCGTCGAGATCCTGCCCCGGCCGGGATGCACAATGTCCTGATCTGTAGCTTCTTAAGGCGTTTTCGATCATGGACAACTTCAGGGAGGCCAGTGACTGGCCGTCACGCGGTCAAGCCATCCGGCAACGGATGGCTTTTCTGCATCCCGGCAGAGGATCGGGTTCGGTCCTCCGGGAAGCTCCAGGGCGACCCCCCGGCATCAAAGGACTTGTCAGGTCGCTCGCTGAGGGAGTACTATTATTTTTACCTATCGAGCGGCTGACGCCATGCCGGTTACGGTGAGGCTCGCCGCGATTCTCGAGAGTCAGGAATCACCCCGGGGAGATATTCTCTCTCGCCGCGTGCATCGTTCGAGGAGAAAGCACCGGGTTACGAAGGTTGAATCGGCATCAGACGGAAACTCCAGTACGTTCCGTTGATCGGCGCGGCAGCCGATTGCGTTCCCCCGTCTCACTCTTCAAACAGCCGGGCGGGAGCCGTTAAGGGCCCTGGAACCCAGTCCATTGTGTTGCGTCGCTTTATCAACTTTCCGGCCACATCCGTTGCATCTGTACTGCAGGTACCCGGCCGGAACTAAACAACGTATCGACTGTTCCTGATTCCCCACGAATCCGGTGCGTGCTGCACGTCTTCTACGGATGGCAGCCACCCGAGACATGAGGGGTACAGGCGGGAAGCGGGAACAGACCAATCGCACCAGGAAGTGCAGGCATGACAACAGAGCAGAATGAGCCTCAGCCCCCGGAGATCCCGGTTTCGGCACAGGCGAATCAGGGGCAAGTCCACGACGAGGGAAGTGGTGGCGGCCGCCGCCGCCGCCGGCGCCGCAAGCGGAATCGGAACAAGGGTGCACAGGCCAACGGCACGGGTCAGAACCAGGCCCAGCCGCAAAGCCAGCAGCCCCAGGCCCCCAGGCAGAAGCCGCCCAGGCCGCAACCTTCGAGCCAGACCCGTTTCTTTGCGAACGGCAACGGGCAGGGCGGAGGCGGCGGGCGCCGGCGCAACAAGCAGCGCAGGGAGCGCACGTTCGTGGGTCCGATGGACCACAGTTACCGGGGCGTCAACGGCAACGTCGCAGACGCGCCGCCCTCGACCATCGAGTTCCGGAACGGCAATGTGAACGGCAACGGCTACTACGCTGAGCAGCAGGCCGTCTGGGAGCCGCCCCCGCCGCCGATCCGCGAGGACGCGCCGACCCGCATCTTCCTCTTCATCGAAGATCTGTTCTTCTTTGCGAAGATCAACGAGACCGCGCGCAAGCTCGGTATCAAAGTGGCCTTCGTGAAGAACGAGCCGGATACCCTGGCGAAGATCACCGAAGCGCCGGAGGAAGAACGGCCGTCGCTGGTGGTCTTCGACCTGAACAACGCCGCGGCCAAGCCGATGACGCTGATCCCGAAGATCAAGTCGAAGCTGAAGAAGGGCACCTCGGTCATTGGATTCCTCTCGCACCTGCAGGGCGACCTGAAGGCCAAGGCACTGGAAGCCGGTTGCGACATGGTGATGCCGCGCTCGGCCTTCTCGCAGAACCTGCCGACGCTGCTGCGCCGCCACGGGCTGGATGAAGAGGCGGAAGCCGAATACTCCCATACGTAGTCTCCTTGACCGCGCAAACCAGAGCCCCGGCGAGAAGCCGGGGCTTTGCTGTTTTGCCGCATACGAATGACCGCAGGGGAATGGGAAACGCCGTTCAGCGCGCACTGTTCGTGCTCCGGCAGCGGGCGCAGGGATGGTGTAGAAGGGACGCTGGACAACTTCCGGAGAACGCATGCCTCGCTTCCTGGCTCGTCAGCTGGTCCGCGCTTCCCTTTCCGCGCTCCTCCTCGCGACACCCGCGCTGCTGGCGCAGGACTTCGCCGCGCACCGGCTCGGAACGTGGCTGGGTACCTGGGCGGCTTCGCCCGTCGGTCAGGTCGCTAACCCCGGCCAGCCTTCGCCGGCGAACACGACCTACCGCGAGGTGGTTCACCTCAGTACGGGCGGGTCGGCGGTCCGCGTCGAGCTGACGAATGAATTCGGCACCCGGCCGCTGACCATCGGAGCGGCACACATCGCGCTGAGCGCCGGCTCCGGCGCCATTCAGGCGGGCAGCGATCGCGCGCTCGCCTTCAACGGCCAACCGTCCGTTATCGTCCCGCCGGGAGCCCCCGTCTTCAGCGACCCGGTGCCGATCGCGGTGGCGCCGATGGCGGATCTGGCCGTCAGCGTCTACCTGCCGGACCAAACCATCGCCGAAACCACCTGCCACCCGGAAGGCCGCTCCACCACGTTCATCACCCAGGGGGATACCTCGGCGGCGGAGACGCTCAGCGATGCCCGCACCATTCGTTCCTGGTGTTTCGTGAAAGCGGTCGACGTGCAGACGACCGTCCCCGACGCCGCGGCCATCGTCTGCCTCGGCGACTCCATCACCGACGGCATCCACTCCACTCCTGACGCGAACCGCCGCTGGCCCGACGTGCTCGCCCGCCGGCTGCAGGCCGATCCCGACACCGCGCATCTTTCCGTGCTGAACGAGGGCATCAGCGGCAACCGCCTGCTGCACGACGTTGCCGGACCCAGCGCACTCGCGCGCTTCGATCGCGATGTGCTGGCGCAGAGCGGTGCACGATACCTCATCCTCCTCGAAGGCATCAACGACATCGGCCACACTACGCAGCCGCGCGAGCCCGGCGACGAGGTGACGACGGAAGAGATCATCTTTGCGCTCCAGCAGATCGTCACGCGCGCTCACGCCCACGGCCTGAAGGTTTTTGGTGCGACCCTCACCCCTTACGCCGGAGCCCATTACTTTTCACCCAAAGGCGAGCAGATGCGCGAGGCGGTAAACGGGTGGATCCGCACCAGCGGCGTCTTCGATGGCGTTATCGACTTCGACAGGACGACCCGCGATCCGGAGAATCCGAAGGTCTTCCTTCCCGCCTACGACTCCGGCGATCACCTGCATCCCAATGACGCCGGCTACGAGAAGATGGGCGACTCGATCGACCTCTCGCTGTTCCGGTAGCCGGCCGCGGCTACACGTGGATTTTCACCGGCCAGGTCTTCCAGATGTCCGAGCAATAATCGCGAATTGCCCGGTCGGAGGAAAACTTGCCGATGCGCGCCACATTGAGGATGGACATGCGCGTCCAGTGCTCCTGATCGCTGAAAACAGCACTGACCCGGTCCTGGCAGTCCACATACGACTGATAGTCGGCCAGGAGCATGTACTCATCGCCGTGCAGCAGGGAAGCGACCAGAGGCTCGAAGAGGCTCTTGTCGCCGTGTGAGAATTCGCCGCTGCCGAGGGAGTCGACTACTTCGCGAAGGTCGCTGTTCGATTCGTACAGAGCGCGCGGGTTGTAGCCCTCCCGCCGCCGCTGTTCCACTTCGGCCGTCGTCAACCCGAAGAGGAAAAAGTTCTCGGCGCCCGCCTCCTCGCGAATCTCGATGTTGGCGCCGTCGAGGGTTCCGATGGTCAGGGCGCCGTTCATCGCGAACTTCATGTTGCCGGTGCCCGAGGCTTCCTTGCCGGCGAGAGAAATCTGCTCGGAGAGATCGGCCGCGGGGTAGACCTTATGCCCCAGTTTCACACTGAAGTCCGGCAGAAAGACCACGCGAAGCTGGCCCGCGACCATGGGATCGCTGTTCACCACCTCACCGATGGAGTGAATGAGCTTGATGATGAGCTTCGCCATGCGGTAGCCAGGGGCTGCCTTCCCCCCGAAGACGAAGGTGCGCGGCGTCAGGTCAGCCCCGGGGTCGCGCCGGATGCGTTTGAGCAGCGTCACAATATGCAGAACCTGCAGGTGCTGGCGCTTGTATTCATGCAGGCGCTTCGCCAGCACGTCGAACATCGAGTCCGGGTCGGCGGTCACTCCCAGCCGGTCGTGCATCCATGTAGCGAGCTGCAGCTTGTTGTGCCGCTTGATCGTCTGCCACTCCTGGCGGAATTCTGCATCGTCGGCCAGGGGTTCGAGCCGGCGCAGCTTCTCGAGGTCGTACACCCAGCCCTCTCCCAGGCGCGAGGTGATCAGCTGCGCCAGTTGCGGATTGCTGAGGACCATCCAGCGCCGTGGCGTCACGCCATTCGTTTTGTTCGAGAATTTCTCCGGAGAAAGGGCGTAGAAGCCGCCCAGCACGCTGGTCTTAAGCAGCTCTGTGTGCAGCGCGGCGACGCCATTGACGGCGTGGCTGCCAACCGCCGCCAGGTAGGCCATGCGCACGAACTTCCCGCCGTCTCCGTTTTCTGCGATGAGCGAAAGCCGCCGTACCCGGTCTTCGTCGCCGGGGAATCTCTGCCGGACCTCGTCGAGGTGGCGGCGGTTGATCTCCTCGATAATCTCCATGTGCCGGGGCAGCAGGCCGCTGAACAAATCGCGCGGCCACTGCTCGAGAGCTTCGGGCAGCAACGTGTGGTTGGTGTAGGAGAGCGACTGCACCGTCACGTGCCACGCCGGTCCCCACTCCAGCCCATGCTCGTCCACCAGCAACCGCATCAGCTCCGCAACGGCGATGGCGGGGTGCGTGTCGTTCATCTGGATAGCGAAGTTGCGGTGCAGTTCCGCGAGGGGGCGGTTCTGCGCCATCTGAATCCTGAGGATATGCTGCAGGCTGCAGGAGACGAAGAAGTACTGCTGCGCCAGGCGGAGTTGTTTGCCCTGCTTGCCTTCATCGTTGGGATACAGGATCTTGGAGAGATTCTCCGACGCCACCTTGTCCGCCACCGCGCCGAAGAAATCTCCGTGGTTGAATACCCCGAAGTTGAAGCTCTCCACCGCCTGCGCCGACCAGAGGCGCATGGTGTTGGCGGTGTTGGTGCGATAGCCGAGGATGGGCGTATCGTTGGGCACCCCGCGCACCATCCGCTCCGGAATCCATTTCACGTGCAGCCGGCCACGCGCATCCATGTGGGTTTCGGTGTGGCCGCCCATCTTCACTTCGAAGGCGTCTTCGGGCCGTTCCAGCGCCCATGGATTGCCCAGGCGCAGCCAGTTGTCAGTCGACTCCACCTGCCAGCCGTCGCGAATCTGCTGATCGAAGATGCCGTATTCGTAGCGAATGCCGTATCCAATGGCGGGAATATCGAGCGTAGCCAGCGAATCCATGAAGCAGGAGGCCAGCCGGCCAAGGCCGCCGTTGCCCAGTCCTGGTTCGCCTTCCTGCTCGATGAGGACGTTCAGATCGAGGCCCAGATGGCGCATCGCCTGCTCGGCTTCGTCATAGATCCCGAGGTTGATCAGGTTGTTGGCCAGATGCGGCCCGGTCAGGAACTCCGCTGAGAGATAGCACACCACCCGCACGTCCTGCGCGACGTAGTTTTTCGTCGTGGAGATCCAGCGCTCCACCAGCCGGTCGCGCACGGTGTGCGCCAAAGCCATGTACAGGTCGTTGACCGTGGCGCGTTCCACCGACCGCCCCTGCACGAACAGCAGGTTGTCCAGAAAGGATTGTTCCAGAGCCTCAACCCCGGACGCCGTTCGCCGGCCTTTCAGAGAGCTCTCCTGCGCCAGAGTGGCTGCCGCTGTTTCTGCGATCATGTCAGACCTCGCTACGCTCCAGGTTAGTCCTGGGGCAAGCCAGCGAAGCTTCAAAGGACGGCGAATTCTCTGTTAAGAGGGGTAACGGCGGTACCGCGCAGTGCCCTTTTAGCCCGGAGGCCAGTGCATCTGGCGGCCGCCCAGCAGATGCAGGTGGAGATGATCGACGGTCTGGCCGCCTTCGGGGCCGGTGGAGATGACGACCCGATAGCCCCTGCCCAGCCCCTGCTCGCGGGCAATGTCGGCCACGGCGAGCAGCAGCCGGCCCATCAGGGCGGCATCCTCCGGCTGCGCGTCGGCGAGCGAAGCGATGTGCTTCTTCGGAATCACGAGAATGTGCTTCGGCGCTTTGGGGTCGATGTCGTGAAAGGCGAGGACGGCAGCGTCCTCGAGCACCTTCTTCGAAGGAATGCTGCCGGCGGCAATTTTGCAGAAGATGCAGTCCACGCTTGCCTCTTCCCGGGTGCTTCAGAAACGGAGGTAGAGTCCGGCGGTGGGTTCCGAGGTCAGCCGCCAGGCGTTAGTGGTGAGCTTTGTCACGCCAAAGTCCGGCGCCTCGTAGTACAGGCCGCGATACTGCAGCTGTACGCCGACATTGTGCGTGAGCAGCGGAATCTCAACGCCGCCCCCGAAATTCGCTCCCACCCGCGCCTGCCAGGCGACATTCTGGCCGCCGTTCAGCGATGGCGAAAAAATAACCGCGCTGATGCCGGCCATGCCGTACGGCCGGAAGCCGAAGGCCTGGAGCCCGTGCAGGTAGTAGTCGCCGTTGAACACGTGCTGGTTGTGCTGGTAGCCGAAGACCTGCCCGCTGTAGTACTCGGTGAAGCGAGTGTAGTCGTAGGAAAGCTCCCAGCCGATCAGGGGATTGAAGCTGTGCCGGAAGGCCGCCTCGCCGCCCATGGATTTGGAGGTGCTGTCGGTGATTCCGTTGCCGGTCGCGTTCGAAGTGAACTGATAGAAGCCGCCGATGGAGGCGTCATCGTTATGGAAAGCCTTTTGCGCCTGCGCAGCGTTACAGAAAAGAACTACGGCAAAAGAGAGGAGACCGGACCAACACAGATTGCGAGAAACCATTCGAACGGGGAACCTCCAGTTCCATAGTAAAGGGCTGACCGTCCACGCGGGGGTTGCAGAAGTTGGACGATCAGCCCGGGGTGTGTGGAAGCAGGAAGCCTTTGCCGCTGCGCTCGGACTGAGGCCGCGGATCTGGACGCGACGACAAGGACTTCGATGGCCCTCAGTGCACGACGACGGGAACCGAGGCCGAGTGGTCTTCCCAGGCCAGGGTGATCTCGCCGCGATGGCCTCCCCTGTCCGTGACGCTCCAGACGAGGTTCTCGACCATCGAGGGCGGCTTGGTCATTCTCATGGGCGTCCGGCCCAGATCGTCCGCGGGATCGTACCGGAGACCCCACTCGCCGGTCTCCTTGCTGATCACCAGCACCCAGTGATCGGGATCGGCGATGTCGACGAACAGGGTGTAGTCGCCCTTCGGAACATTCACTTTGCCGATGGTGATGTCGGCGTCGGTGTGCAGCGCGGTGGCCGCGTTGGCGCCGGCGCGCCAGATCGGATACTCCTTGTGCGTGCGCTGAATCAGGCCGCCCTTGTTGAAGATCTGGCCTTCGCGCCCTTTCACGCCCGGCGACGCGTACTTGATGGTGATCGTTTGTCCGGCGATGGTCCCGGTCGCCGTTTCCGGCGGGCTGGCGGGCGGCTTTTGCTGAGCAAAGACGGTAGAAGTGAGAGCGAGAAGACTGGCACACAGCAGGAAACGCTTCATAGCAACGATTCTCCTCGGGACGGCGCGCAGCGGCGCTGACCCTACGCAGGGAATTGTAGGGGAAGCGTCGGCCTGGCGTTCGGGTTCCGGCCCGCGCGCTAAGTTTGGATCTCGCGGGAGTCCGGACACCCTTTAGTTGGCCGCGGGCTGCCGGTTAATGTGGTCGATCACAAGGACCGGTTTGGAGCGGCGAACCTTTTCGAGTTTCAGTCCCAGCTCCTTGCGCAGGGCGTCGGAGAGGGAAACGGCGCCATTGGGGTCTCCGGGAGCCAGAGTCGATCCGGTCACGGCGCCGCCGCCGGAGCCGCCCTGAACGCGACCCAGAGAACTGAAACTGAGTGTGAAATCGTAACGGCCGGTGAGGCCGGTCTCGTCCGCAACCGGCCAGGCAAGGTAGCTATACGCGAACGACGGAAGCACGCTGCCGAACTCGGCCATGGTGATGTTTCGGCAGTGAAAGACGCGGTTGAGGACGGGCGCCGTCAGGCGCGGGTCTTTTTCGCCGGGCGCGGGGCC
>DATJNE010000082.1:0-6019 GCA_035508305.1 Acidobacteriaceae bacterium
TCAATCACGGAGAGAGAGCGCACCTGCGGCGAGACAGCGACAATGCCATTGGAGCCGTATGTAGTCATGGCTCCAAAGCTGAAATAGATGAAGTCAAAGCCGATGGGAACTTTGTGCAGGTTGGTCGCCGGGTCGAGATAAAAGGCGCTGTGGCTGAGGACCTCGATAAGAGCATAGAGCCTGGCGAAGGCGAAACCGATCATAAGGTAGACGCATAATGCGCCGAAGAGGGTCTCCGTGGTGGGCTTGTCCGGGGCAAAAATGCGCCGCGATATAACGACGATGATGAAGAGGTCGAAGGCAAAGCCGACGAATACGTTGACGATCGACCCTGCGCCAATGCTCGTACGGAAGTACACTGTGCGCTCCACCATGGCTGGCACGGCGAGGAGCAATGCGATGAAGATTAGACCCCTGCGGAAGCTGACCGCGTAAACGGCCATCACGGTAATGGCTACGCCTAAAAGCCGGAAGATGTAATACCGAGCGCCGAGAGTATCGATCACAAAGGAGTAGAAGGCGAGGTCGGCCAGCAGAAAGAGAAACAGCAGGAAAAATCTGCGTCCGGTAACCGGGTAGAGGCTCCGCTTCGGAGCCGTAGGCTGTGGGGATGCCTGGGGCATGGGGCGTCACCGACAGGTTTTATCACAATTGTCTCGAAAGCGCCTCGCCGGCGTTCGGCGCGGCCTCACTCACACTCAGCCACTCGCTGTGGCGTGGTATGCTTCCCCATCCCCTGACCATCTGACTTGAGGGAAGCCTATGTCGGCGACCGAGCCCGCGGTTTGCGAGAGTGTTTCCATATCGGATCCGGCGCAGACTATGGGCCGCGCGGCGCTGCGCAAGGCGACGTGGCGGCTGATCCCTCTGATCGCGCTCGGCTACGGCACGGCCTACATGGACCGCGTGAACATCAGCTTCGCGGCCCTGCAAATGAACCGTGATCTGCACTTTACGGCCACGACCTACGGGCTCGGAGCGGGGCTCTTCTTCCTGAGCTATGCCGTCTGCGAGGTGCCGTCGAACCTGCTGCTGTGCCGGTTCGGAGCGCGGCGGTGGCTGTCGCGAATCATGATCACCTGGGGCGCCCTGGCTATGGCGATGATTTTCGTCAGGACGCCGCTCCAGTTCTATGTGCTGCGCTTTCTGCTGGGCGTGGCCGAAGCGGGGTTCTTCCCCGGAGTGGTCTTTTACCTCATGCAATGGTTCCCGCCGGAGATGCGGGCGCGGACGATCAGCCGGTTTTACATCTCGCTGCCCCTGAGCTCGGTGGTGATGGGTGGGCTGGCCGGGGCGCTGCTGAACCTCAATGGACGGCTGGGGCTGGCAGGATGGCAGTGGCTGTTTCTGGTCGAGGGACTTCCCGCGATCCTGCTCAGCGTGGCCTTCTGGTTCTTGCTGCCGGATGGTCCGGCGGACGCGAAGTGGCTGACAGGCGACGAGAGGGCATGGGTGCTGGAGCAGATCCGCGTAGATACGTGCGCGGGCGGGCATGCCGATGACTTCTGGCGGGCGCTTCGCGATCCGAGGGTACTGCAACTTGGGCTGCTCACTCTTTGCATGCTGGGATCGATCTACGCCTATACGTTTTCGGCTCCGGTCATCCTCCTGCGGCTGACGGGATGGGGCGCAACCAGAGTAGGGTTCCTGATTTCGGCAATGAATGTGGTGGGCGCAGCCGGGATGATTCTGGTCGCGCTCCATTCAGATCGCAAGGGTGAAAGGCACTGGCATGCAGCGACAGGATTTCTGCTCATTGCAGCAGGGTTTCTCGTGGGGGGCTCGTCGACGCGCGCATGGGTGGCGGTTCCGGCGCTGGCGGTGGCGGTGATCGCGCATGCATCGATGCAGGGGCCACTCCTGGCGATTCCCCCGATGTTCCTGAAGGGCCGATCCATGGCTGCAGGGATTGCGGCAATGAACACCATTGGCATACTCGGCGGCTTCATCGGGCCGTATTGGATGGGCGTTGCCAAAGACCTGACCGGCGACTATCAGCGGGGGCTCCTGACGCTGACGATTCCAGCGGTGACTGCTGCGGGAATTGTGCTGTGGATGCGACGGGCGGCCCAAAGCAGGGATGACAGCGTCGCGGGGGCTGCGGTAGAACCGGCGTCCTAGCCTCTCGCCCTTTCAATCGCCCTCACCACAGCCCTCGCTTTGTTGACGCTCTCCTCGTACTCACTTTCGGGGATGGAGTCGGCGACGATGCCCGCTCCGGCCTGGATATGTCCCTCGGCTCCCTGCATGAGCAAGGTGCGGATGGCGATGCACGAGGTGAGATTGCCGGAGAAGTCGGCGTAGAGAACGCTGCCTCCGTAGATGCCGCGGCGTGTGGGTTCCAGCTCCTCGATGATCTCCATGGCGCGAATTTTGGGAGCGCCGCTGAGGGTTCCGGCGGGGAAGCAGGCGCGAAAGGCGTCGACGGCGGTGAGATCGGCGCGAAGAGTGCCTTCGATGGAGCTGACCAGGTGCATGACGTGCGAGTAGCGTTCGACGAACATGAGCTCCTTGACTTTGACAGTCCCGTATTCGCTGACGCGGCCTACGTCGTTGCGCCCCAGGTCGACCAGCATGACGTGCTCGGCACGTTCTTTCTCGTCGTTGATGAGCTCGGCTTCGATGCGCAGATCTTCTTCTTCGCTGGCGGCGCGCGGGCGGGTTCCAGCGATGGGGCGATATTCGACTCGGCGTCCCTGCACGCGTACCAGCAATTCAGGTGAGGAGCCCACGATATGGGTGGGTTCGGCTTTGCGGCGACCTTCCGCGGAGCCGGGGGTGTTCAGTCCGAGGCGCAGGAAATACATGTAGGGCGATGGGTTGACGATGCGCAGGGCGCGGTAAACGGAGAAGGGATCGACCTCAGGGCGGACGTCGAAGCGCTGTGAGATGACGACCTGGAAGACGTCTCCGGCGGCGATGTACGCTTTGGAGCGCTCGACTGCGGCGAGGAAGTCCTTCTTACGGGTCTTATATTCGATCTTGAGCTTACCGGAGATTTTTCGACGTTTGATAACGGGCAGCGGCCGGGCAAGGCGCTTTTCAAGGCGATTGAGCCGGCGGAGAGCGTCATCGTAAGCAGCCTGCGGCTTCTGGCGGCGAACATCCGCGGTGACGATGAGGAGTATCTCCTTCTTGACGTGGTCGAAGGCGAGCACCTCGTCGTAGAACATGAGGCAGGCGTCGGGCATGCCGAGGTCGTCGGTAGTGTCCTGGGGCAGGCGCTCTATCTGGCGAACGACATCGTAGGCGAAGAAGCCGACGGCTCCGGCGGTGAAGGGCGGCAGGCCGGCGATACGTGCGGGATTGTGTCCTTCGAGAGCTTCTTTCCAGAGGGCGAAGATGTCGCCCTCGATCTGGCGGGTTCGCTTGCCCTCGGTTATTTCAACCGATCGGCAGCGCGAAACCAGCTTCCTGTAGGGCCGGATGCCGATGAAGGTATAGCGGCCGAGGTTCTCGCCCCCTTCAACAGATTCGAGGATGAAGCATTCGGGCTCCTCGGCTGCGAGGCGAAGAAATGCCGTGACAGGCGTTTCGAGATCGGCCGTCAGGGTGCGGTAAAGAGGCACCAGAGTGTGTGTGCGGGCGAGGCGCAGGAACTCAGATCGGGTGGGGAGGCTGGTTTGTTCGGCTGCCATCTCTCAGCATCATGGTAAATGCGGTGATGAACCTACGTCTCAAAAGCGGGACGTGGGCACACAGATTTGTTTCACTCCGTACGCAGTACCTGCATGGGATCGGTGGACGCAGCGCGGCGGGCGGGCAGAATGCACGCAACGAGCGCAGCAAAAACCAGCATTGCGGCAACGGCAGCAAAAGCGAGTACGTCCAGGGCTGCAACGCCGTAGAGCATGCTCTGCATGGCGTGGCCGATGAAGTAGGCGCCGGCGAGCCCGATTCCCAATCCGGCGACGGCCAGCAGAAGGCCTTCGCGGACGATCAGGCCGACGACGCCGCTCCGCGTGGAACCCAGAGCCATGCGCAGCGCGATCTCGTGCGAGCGTTGGGCAACGGAGAACGTCATGATTCCGTAGATGCCCGTTGCGGCAAGCAGCAGGGCAATGACGGCGAAGGTAAGAAACAGAATCAAGGTAAAGCGGTCGCTGGCAAGCACGTCGTCACGGACCTGCTCCATGGTGCGTGGGGTATCCAGTGCAATTTCAGGATCGACACGATGCACGGCTGCGGCGATTGCGTTCAGCATGGAGGCGGGGTCCTGCGCGGTTCTCACGCCGACAGCGGTTGAGGGCCATGGGCTCTGCCAGAACGGGATGAGCATCTCGGGGTGCTCTCTTCGCAGGTTGTTCCGGATGTTGTGAAAGACGCCGACAATCTGCCATTCGACCGGCGGCCCAAGGTTGGCGACGCCCGGGATGCTTTGGTCCATGATGATGCGTTGACGGAGCGGATCTATGCCGGCTAGATACTTGCGGGCGAATTCCGTGCTGACCATGGCGACCCTCACGCCGGAGGGCCCGTCCTGGTCGGACAGGAAGCGGCCCTGTTCGAGGCGGATGCCGTAGGTCTTGAAGAAGCCGGGCGTGACCATGCCGAAGGAGGTGCCTGGCCTCTGCGACCGGTCGGCGTACTCGGGGCCCCCGGCGATAGTGAAGCCTCGGCCAAAGCCCAGATTCTCAAGAGGAACTGCGGTGGATGCAGAGGCTGAGATCACGCCCGGAACGGATTCGATACTCGCCAGTATCCGGCGGTAGTAGGCGGCGATCTGTGCCGGGTCTTTGGAACGTGAATCGGGAACAGGAAGGTAGAACGTGAGAGTGTGATCGGTGCTGACGCCGAGGTCGAGGCGGGTGAGGTTCCAGAAGCTGTGGATGGTAAGGCCAGCCCCGGCGAGCAGGGCAAGCGCGAGGGCGAATTCGCCAATGACAAGAATACGGCGCAGCTTCTGACGGCTCGCACCCGTACCGGACCGGCTTCCTTCGCGCAGGGCATCGGCAGGGTCGGTGCGCGCAGCGTACCAGGCAGGTATGCAGCCCGATACGAGCCCGGCGATCAGCGTGGCGCCCAGGGTGAAGAGCAGGACGGGAATATTCAGGCTCAAGTCAGCTTCGCTGGGCAGCGTGTTCGGAGGCATGACGGCGAGGAATCCGCTGAGCATTGTCTGGCCGACTGCGATGCCCAGCGCTCCGCCTGCCAAAGCGAGGAGCAGGCTCTCTGTGAGGAGCTGCGTGAAGAGCGTCGATGCGTTGGCGCCCAGCGACGAGCGCACAGCCATCTCCTTCTGGCGGGCGACGCCGCGAGCGAGCAGCAGGTTGGCGACGTTGACGCAGGCGATGAGCAGCACGAATCCGACAGCGCCGAGCAGCAGCCACAGTGAGCGGATGCGCTCTGGTGGGATAAAGTCGTTCTTGAGCGGCTCGACCAGAGCGCCCCATCCGCGATTGGTACCGGGATATTGGTCGGCAAGGCGCGCCGTCACGCCATCCATGTCAGCCTGAGCCTGGGCCATGGTCACGCCGGGCTTGAGGCGTCCCATGGCGGTGAGCCAGTGGAAGCTGTGATTCTTCTGGTCGGGCGTGAAGGCCAGTGGTACGGCGATGTCTCCCATGCCGCGGTCGTAGAAGCCTTCTGGCAGGACTCCAACGACGGTATACGGCTCGCTGTTGAGGCGCAGCGGCTTGCCGATGATCTGGGGGTCGCTGCCCAGCCGCTTCCACATCTTGTGGGTCAGGATGACTTCATGTTCGCGGCCCGGAACTCCTTCTTCGGACAGAAAGCCGCGCCCGAGAAAGAACGGAAGCCCGAGCATCTGGAAATAGCCGGGAGTGACGGTGCGTGCTTCAACCCGGTCGGGCTGCTCGGCTGTGGCCATGTTGAAAGTGGCTTCGGTCCAGGCGTTGATGTCCTGAAAAGAGGAGTTATCGCGCTTCCAGTCGAGGTAATCTCCGGCTGCGATGCCGTTCCGCTCGCCCTGTATTTTTGACCAGACCATAACCAGCTGGTTGGCCTGCGGATAAGGCAGCGGCTCGAGCAGCGTGGCGTAGTCAACGGTGAAGATGGC